>CAZZBI010000200.1:0-2696 GCA_964652385.1 uncultured Pirellulaceae bacterium
CCGAGCATCATCACGGTTGACTCACCAGGTCCGAAACGAGCGAAGCGATCCAGCCCGCGACGTACTCGGCCGAGTCGAGGACGCCGTTGAGGGTCGAATCGAACAGATAGTCGCCGACGACGAACAGTCGCGGATGTTTGATCGGCTCCGGGCGATGTCGGCGATCGAGCGACTGCGGCCGCTCTCCTCCCGGCAACGCGTTCACGGCGCCGATCCAGCGATGCACGCGCCCTTCGAGCAGATGGGGCGAGGCGTCGGGCCAGTCGCTCGGCAGCGACGCGAGCGCCTCGGCGATCAGCGCGTCGTCCGCTCGATCGGCTCGCGACAGAGCGGCGTCGCCGCCGAGAAGCCAGCCGAGCACGCCGAAACGCGATTCCGGAACGCGAGACGATTCGTCGTACAGACAACAGCCGCCGAACGCCTCGAGCATGCAGTACGAATCGAGCAGTCGGCTACGCCAGAACGGCCGATCGAACAAGAGCGTGATCCGCAGGTAATGCGCCGGATGATCGTACTGGGCGCGATGGGACCGGAGCGCCGCCGCGAGTCGCTCGCCGCGGAACTCGACCTCGCCGAACGCATCGAGCGGCAGCGCAACGACGATCGCGTCGAACGACTCGCGCTGCGTCGATCCGTTCGCGACGTATTCGAGCATCGGTCGCCCGCCGTCGTCGCCGATCGCGGTGACGGGAGTCTCGAGACGGATGCGCGCCGCCAGGCGACTCGCCAGCTCGTCGACCAAGCGTCGATTGCCGCCGACGATGCCGTACAGACGCATGTAGGCGGCGTCGTTCATCAGGTAGTTCTGCAGGCCGTACGTGACCGACGTCCGCGACGGCTCGGTCGCCAGATCGCTGTGGATCATCGTCTCGACGTAACGCCGAGCCGCTCCGGAGAGTTCCCGATCGAGCAGCTTCGCGAACTCGCCGGCGCGATCGGCCGGGCCGTCGATACCGCGCTCGTCGGCCGCATAGAACTCCGGCGGCGGAATCCGGTCGCGCGCCCGGCGATCGAACTCCCGCACCTCGGCCGCCGCCGTTTCGCCCAGACGTGCCGCAAGGTCGTCGAGCGACGCGATCGTCCCTTCGCGCAGCATGACCGCCGAACCGCCCATCGTCGCGATCGGCAGACCGAGCGATTCGATCAGCTCGCGGAGCGGATCCTCGCCTGCCGGCGAATAGTCGTAGAATTCCGCCGCCCCCGCTTCGTACGACACGGGGGCGCGCGAAAAGGTCGGAGTCAGGATCTTCCCGCCGCAGCGGTTCGATCGCTCGAACAGCTCGATCGACACCGATTCGCCGCAGAGTTCTTCGAGCAGGTACGCGGTCAGCAGCCCTCCCGGACCGGCTCCGACGATTCCGATCCGTTGACGCCGCATGACTTCCGAAGACTCCGTTCGATCGTGAGCAGGAGGAGAGACCATATACGGAAGCAAGGTGAGCGGGGAATCACGCCTCGCCCCGGAATTTCCCGAAAGAGACCCACCCCTCTCGCTCCCCCTCCGCGCCTCCCCCAGCCCGAAGCGCCAAGCGCAGGGGTCCTCCGGGCACTCCCCTCCGCGCCTCCCCCAGCCCGAAGCGCCAAGCGCAGGGGTCCTCCGCGCCCTCACCTCCGCGCCCTCCCGTCCGCCCTCCCCTCCGTCCTCCCCATCCGCAACGCCGTGGTACAACGAACGACGCCTCGCAATCGCCCCTTCCCGGCACTCCCCACTTCGAGAACCTGCCACATGCTCACTTCACTCTTGCGTTCGCTCCTTGGCGTGGCCTCGCTCCTGGCCTTCGTTTCGTCCGTCGCGGCTCAGCCCCATCGAGTCCTGCTCCAGGGGAACGATCGGCTGGCGATCGTCGCTCCCGACGGGTCGATCGAGTGGGAGATGCCGTGGGGAGGGATTCACGATCTCCATCGCCTCGAAAACGGTCACCTGCTGGTGCAGCAAGGGAGTGCGACGATCGCCGAAATCGATCCGGCGACCAAACAGGTCGTCTGGAGTTACGACGCGTCACGTTCGAACGGCAACGACGGGAAGCGAGTCGAGGTGCACGCGTTCCAGCCGCTGGCCGACGGCGTGCTGATGATCGCCGAGTCGGGTCCGGCGCGGATCATCGAGATCGATCGAGACGGCACGCTCCGCAAGGAGATTCGCCTGACCGTCGACCATCCCGATCCGCACACCGACACCCGCCTGGTCCGCAAGCTCGCTGACGGGAACTACCTGGTCTGTCATGAGGCGGACGGAGTCGTTCGCGAATACGACGGCACGAGCGGCAAGGTGGTCTGGAGTTTCGCGGTGCCGTTGTTCGGTCAGGAACCGCGCGGCGGTCACGGGCCCGAAGCGTACGGCAACAAGCTCTTCTCGGCGGTCCGTCTGGCCGACGGCAGCACGCTGATCGGAACCGGCAACGGTCACGGCGTGATCGAAGTGACTCGCGACGGCGAGATCGTCCGTCGGATCGCGCAGAACGACCTGCCCGGCATCGTCCTCGCCTGGGTAACGACGATCGAGGTGCTGAGCAACGGCCACTGGGTGATCGGCAACTGCCATGCGGGGCCGGGGCAGCCGTTGCTGGTCGAGTACGATCCGTCGAGCGGCAAAGTCGTCTGGACGCTCGATCGGTTCGACGACTTCGGCAACTCGGTCTCGAACTCCCTGCTGCTCGACCTGCCGCCACTATCCGTCTGCGCGTTCAGGGTAGCAG
>CAZZBI010000200.1:2706-9894 GCA_964652385.1 uncultured Pirellulaceae bacterium
CTGAACCGGCAGGGAGCGTTGGGGGGCTCGAGGCACGGAGGCGCTGAGAGAGGCACGGAGGCGCTGAGAGAGGCACGGGGTGGGACGGAGGCACTGGCCGGAGTTTTTCTCACGGAGGCGCCGAGGACCGCTGAGGCACGGGTCGGAAATCGACTCTTGAGGAAACGCTTCGTGGACGGTGGCGCAGAATGGACTCCTCCGATCAAGACCTCATGAAACAAAGCGACAAGAGAACAAAGTCACGAAGTCACGAAGTCACGAACGAAACCCCCCGTGCCTCAGCGCTTCTCAGCGTCTCCGTGAGAAAACTCCGGCCAGTGCCTCCGTCCCACCCCGTGCCTCACTCAGCGCCTCCGCGCCTCTGCCCCTCTACCCCTCCGACCAGGAGTCGTCAGCAAGAATCACCGCAGGGTTCCCGCTCTTCCGTGGTACAAAAGAACGTCTCTCGACAGACGAGCACGAATCGGGAGTCTTTCGAACGATAGACGGGGATCGTCGAGCGAAGTCGGAAGTTCGCGCGGCGACATCGAGTCGGTGTCGCCTCGGCCGCCCTCGTCGCCGGCGCGCTGCTGACGATCTTCGGCGTCCTGGTCTGGTCATGGCAGGTCGAACGACATCTCAGACTGCAACGCGATACGGCGCTCGCGGCCGAAACGTCGGCGCGGCGAAGCGGTCTCGAAGCGGCCCTGCAGCGACACGTGCAACGAGGGGATTGGCGCGGAACGATCGCGGTCGCCGTCGAACTCGAACAGCTCAGCGACGGCGAGCATCACCAGGCGGCGATCGAGCGGATGCTGGCGAACTTCGCCCTCGCCCGATACGACCAGGCGTCGCGCGAACTCGAGTCGCTCGTCGCCCGCGTCGACCGCCTCGGTCCGCTCGCCCCGCGCGTCCGTCTGTACGGCGCCATGATGCGCCGGCAGCTGGACGGCGAACGTCGTGAGGAACTGACCCGCTCGGCGACGAGAGAGATCGAACGGTTGCTTGCCGACGAACGGATCGGCAGCGTCACTCGGACGCAATGTCTGTTGCTGTCGACCGCGATCGGCACCGATCCGCGCCGCTTGAGAACGCTGATCGACCAGCAGCGCACGGCCCATCCCGAAATCCCCGACCTGCCGTTGCTCGCCGCCGCCGTCGACTATCGCCTGGGCAATCTCCGCACCTCGTCCGCGATCCTGAAGCAGGAGGTCGACCGATCCCGCCTCTCGTCGGCGATGGTTCAGTTGGCCGACGATCTGCAGCAGCGTCTGGATCAGGAGATGACTGTCGTGACGACAGCCGCTCCACCGCCCGTCGGCTCGCTGCGCCAGGAGTTCGAGCGACTGCTGCAGGCCTACGCAAGCGCTCGGCGCTCCGACGAGACGCGAGCGATGGCGGCGATGCTGGCGACGCTGCTGGTCAAGGAACGAGACGTCGACGGGAATCGTCCGCAACGCGCGCGACTCGACGAAGCGCTGGCCCGCTGGCGAGCGGGCGAAACGGAAGCGGCGGCCGACGGCGTGCTGGCCGCGATCGACGCCGAACCGGACGACATCTTCATCTGGCTCAAGGGGGCTTCGCTCTTGCTGCTGGTCGGACGAGACGACGACTACGAGCGAATCCGGCGCCGCGCCGTCGAGCGGTTCGCCGGGACCGAAACGCCGGAGGTGGCCGAACGAGTCGCGAAGCTCGCGTCGCTGCGTCCCTATCCGGACGACCAGTTCGCGGAGCAGGTCGGCGCGCTCGCCCGCCGTGCGGTCGAGCTGGGGACCGATTCGCCGTATCGCCATTACTTCATCCGGACCGCGGCACTCGTCGCGGCGCGACGCGGCGAGTACGACGAAGCGACGCGAGCGGCGATGATCGCCGAATTCGACGCGGATCATCCCTGGGCCGTCACGGCGCGACTGATCGATGCGCTCGCCGCACAACGAGAAGGAGATCGGACCCGAGTCGAAGTGGCCTTGGCCCGCGTCGCCGAGGCGATCGATCGGTTCGATCCGACTTTCGACGCCGAGGATCACGACCGGCAGTACGACCGGATCCTGGCGGACGAGTTGTCGGGAGCCGCGGAGACACGAAGGCGCTGAGGCACGGAGACGCTGAGACGCAGAGGCACGGAGACGCTGAGAGAGGCACGGTGGTGGGACGAGGGCACCGGCCGGAGTTTTCTCACGGAGACGCCGAGGATCGCGGAGACACGGAGCGGAAATTGCCTCTTGTGGAGGCGCGGCGTGAACGGAGTTGAAGGACGGACTCCACCGAACTACACCTAACGAAACAAACCCGCAAGACAACGAAGTCACAAGGTCTCGGAGCCACAAAGTCTCGAAGTCGCGAACGAAACTCTCAGCGCCTCGGCGGTCCTCAGCGTCTCCGTGAGAAAAACTCCGGCCGGTGCCTCCGTCTTCTCTCGGCGTCTCACTCGGCGCTCCCCGTGACTCTCCCCCTCTGTGTCACCGCATCTGAGCCTTGACGTTCGGATCGGCCAGGACGACCAGCGCCCAGATGCCGAAGGGCAAGCCCAGACCGCACAGCGGTGACGTGCAACAGGGGATGACGGCCAGGATCGCCGTGAACATCGCCAGTCCGCGCCCTTTCCGACGCAGGAACGAGATGCTGCCGAGCGAGACGATCAGGCTGCCGATCGGCTGAAAGGCCAACCAGACGAGCATGCCGTAGTAACCGATGTAGAACCCGACCTTTTCTTCTTCTCCCATCGCCTGGCGCTGCGCCTCGAGTTCCGGGTTCATCTGCAGCCCGATCAGCGTCAGGATGAAGTAGCCGGTCCCGAACAGGACGCCGAAAATCCCGACGACCAACAGGGCGATCCCGACCGGCATCAGCTTCCCCTTGGCCGATTCGGGCCCGCCCATCGAAGTCGGGGCATTCATCGGCGAAGAGTACGGGTTGTGACTCGGCTGAAAGGACATCGCGACTCGCTCCGCTGACAGGGTTCCGAAAAGGGCTCGAACAGGTGCGACAGTCTAACGAACCCGGCGTGACGCCGCCCAAGCCTGAGGCACGGAGGCGCAGAGATGCAGAGGCACGGAGACGCTGAGAGAGGCACGGTGAGAGGATGGAGGCACCGGCCGGAGTTTTTCTCACGGAGACGCCGAGAATCGCGGAGACACGGAGGCGAATTCGATGTTTGTGGAGGCACGGAGCGCACGGAGGCGTTGGACGGTGTTCTTCAACCAGGACCTGGAGAACCAAACCCACAAGGCAACGAAGTCACGAAGTCCCCAACGAAAATTCTCAGCGCCTCTGCGGTCCTCAGCGCCTCCGTGAGAAAAACTCCGGCCGGTGCCTCCGGTCCCCCTCCGCGTCTCTCTCAGCGCCTCCGTGTCTCTGCGTCTCCGCGTCTCCGCGTCTCTGCGCCCCGCGTCTCTGCCTCGATCAATCAAGCAGTGCACGAAGGTCCTCGAACGTCATCTTCCCCAGCAGGCCGTCGTTCTCGCTGATGACCGCATCGGCCAGCTGCCGCTTGCTCTCCTGCAGCGCCGCGATCTTTTCCTCGATCGTGTCGGCGGCGATCAGCCGGTACGCGAAGACCGGTCGGGTCTGCCCCATCCGATGCGCCCGATCGATCGCCTGAGCCTCGACCGCCGGGTTCCACCACGGGTCGAGCAGAAAGACATAGTCGGCGGCGGTCAGATTCAGCCCGTGCCCTCCCGCCTTCAGACTGATCAGGAAGAGCGGGATGTCGGGCGAGTTCTGGAAGCGATCGACGCGCTGCTGTCGATCGTTCGTCTTGCCGTCCAGGTATTCGTAGCGGATCTTCGCCTTGTCCAGTTGCGGTCGGAGCAGGTCGAAGAGCGACGTGAACTGGCTGAAGATCAGCGCCTTGTGCCCCTCGTCGATCAGTTCGGGGAGCCGCTCCAGGAGCGCATCGAACTTCGCCGAATCGGCCCCCTTGGACGGATCGATCAGCCCCGGATGACAGGCGGCTTGCCTGAGACGCAGGAGGGCTTCGAGGACCATGAACCGCGTCTTCGCTTCCCCTTCGTCGCGTACGCTCTTGCCGACTCGATCCCGATAGTGCTTCCTCAGCTGGTCATAGAGTTTCCTTTGTTTCGGTCCGAGCTGACAGGTCAGCGTCACCTGCGACTTTTCCGGCAGCTCGGTCAGCACCTGGCGTTTGGTCCGGCGGAGCACGAACGGCGCGACCGCCTTGCCGATGATCGGCAGGACGTCGAGATCGGTCCGGCTGCCGGCCATCCGTTCGAACGAGCTGGCTCGCCCCAGCATCCCCGGGTTCAGGAACTCGAACAGACTCCAGAGTTCCCCCAGATGGTTTTCGATCGGCGTTCCCGAGAGGGCCAATCGATGACGCGCCTTCAGCAGTCGGCACGCCTTGCTCGCCAGCGTCGACGCGTTCTTGATCGCCTGCGCCTCGTCGAGCACGACGTAATCGAACTCGTGCTGGCGCAGTTCCTGGATATCGCGAGTCAGCGTGGCGTAGGTCGTGATGATCAGATCGAACGCGCTCAAGTCACCCAGACTCTCGTGACGGTCGGTCCCGGCCGACACCAGCACGCGCAGCTCGGGAGCGAACCGAGACGCCTCGTTGCGCCAATTGAACAGCAGACTCTTCGGCACGACGCACAGCGACGGACCGATCGACGGATCGGCGACCCGCGCCTGGCGTCGTTCCTCGAGCAGAGCCAGTACCTGGACCGTCTTGCCGAGGCCCATGTCGTCGGCCAGGCAGCCGCCGAGCGAATGGTCGCGCAGGAAGCGGAGCCAGCCGAGGCCGTTGCGCTGATAGTCGCGCAGATTCCCCTGGAAGCCCGCGACCGGATCGGCCGGCCCGATCCCGCGCAGCTGTCTCAGTCGCTCGCGCCGCTCCAGATACGCCGTATCGAACTCGGCCGACGCCGCGTCCGCTTCGAGCAGCGCGTCGAGCAGCATCATCTGGGAACCGCGAAAGCGGATCGCTCCCCCCTCTCCGTCTTCGACCGCCTGTTTCTCGCCGCTGTCCGCCAGACGAGCCAGACGCTTCAGCGCTTCGGGATCGACGAAGCCGACCGAACCGTCGCTCAGACGGACGAGCGAACTGTTCGAGGCGATCGCTTCGAGCAGCGCCGGCGTCTCGGCCATCACTCCGTCGAAGTCGGCGTTCGCGTCGACGTCGAACCAATCGATCCCCGAGCTGACGCTGATCGAGATCCGACCGTTGGCGCGGATCTTCTGCTTGTTCCACAGCACCTCGTAGCCCGCGTCGATCACCTTGACGATCGTGGGCAGCAGTCGCTTGTCGGTGACCACCGCCAGACGATCGATCGACGACCGATCGGTCAGCGAATCGTGGTCGATCGGACGGCCGTCGTACGAGACGAGTCGGTTGCAGGCCTGAGTCCAGTCGTCAGGAAGCAACAACGCTCCCCAGGCGATCGGCCGCGCTGCATCGATCGCCGCGAGCGCCGCATCGAACGCCTCGATCTCGAACGCCGGTTCGGCGCGACGGAGACTCTCTTCCGACCCCTCCGTCCTTCCCGTGCCGTCGCGCGGCTCGCTCAGCCGGATCAACCGCTCGCCGTAACGCAACTGAGCCGTCAGCTGCCACGTCCGCTCCTTCTCGGCGAACGTTTCGGCGACGACGACCGGCTTCGGAACGAGCGGCGCAACGACCGTTTCGGGCACGACTTCCAAACCGAGTTCGGGGCCGACGACGAGCGTCGGTGCACCGGCGGTACGCCGCCAAGTCCGCACGAACTGTCGGGCTTCGCGGATCGACATCGGTGCGACCGGCGTCTGCCAAGCGGCCGCGATCCATCGCCCCGTCTCGGGGCCGATCTCACCGGTCCAGCCGTCCTGCCACAGCACGCCTCCGTCCGGCAGCACCAACAGGGCCGATTCGAGCGGCCGTTCGCCGAAACGGGGATCAAGCACGAACCCCCGCAGCGAAAAGGATCGTTCGTCCGACTCGGGCACGATCCGGAACTCCACTGCTCCGCAGCCGTAGCGATCTCGAGGCAAGCGGCGGAACTCGAGCACATCGGAGATTTCCGGACGCCAGGCGGCTCGCCCCCGTTCGATCAGGCGGCGCATCACGCCATCGGTCTGGCCGGGGGGAATGGCCCAGTCGCTCCCCTCGCGAAAGTTCGCGGGAAAGTTTCTTCCCCAGCTCGAGCGAGCGATCGAGTTCAGCCCCTCGATCTCGGCCATCGTCAGTCGGAACTCCGGAATCAGGCTCTCACGATCCCCGTAGTGCGGCGTCAGTTCGAGCGTCTTCCAAGACGGCTTTCGCTTGTTCGCGGTGGGGCGGCAACCGATCGAGCGAAGGATGAGCAGGCGCGCGGCGACGCTCCGTTCGATGTCGACGATCAGCACCAGATCCGACAGCGGCTCCGGCTTCCACGATCGGATCTCGAACCCATGGGCGTGAGGCAACAGGGACTTGCCGACGGCGCGGTCGAGCAGCGTTTTCCAGCTCGGCTTCTCGGGCTTGATCGCTTCCGGCGCCGAGGGAGTTTCCGACTCGGGCGAAGTCACCAGCTTCGGCTTGCTTCCGGGGGCGGTGCAATCGATCTCCGCCCGGGGATCGAGCGAGCGGGCATGGTGAAGGAGAACGGCGATCAGATGGGCGCAGATCAGTCCTCGTCGATTGGCGCCGCAGGAACAGCCGAACGAGACGCGACCGGCCGGCTGAATCATCGTCGCTCGACGCTCGACGCGGACCTTGTCGGTCTTGCCCAGATGATCGACCTCCCCCTCCAGCGTCGACGCATCGATCTCGACAACGCGAACCGCGCCGCTGCGTACGAGATCGCTCGCCAAGAGGGCGACGACGGTCGGAGTCGTCGGAACGACCGGCCGAATCGCTTCGACCCAGGATCCGGTCAGATTGATGACGAGAGGTACAGGGGGAACGTATCCCCGACGTTGCCGCGTCCGACTGTAACGACTCACGCGAGTTCCTCGATCGGCCAAGCGACTCGGAACCGGCCCATCGACTCCATGCCGAAAGGACGCATCCCGAGCGGGGCTCATTCTGCGGAGTCGCGTCCCGCTCGGCAAGCGACAGCTGCTGGTCGCCGGGCCCTCGTGTCTCCCAGCCCGCAGCGCAAAGCGCAGGGGTTCTCCGTGTTCCCTAGCCCGCAGCGCAAAGCGCAGGGGTTCTCCGTGTTCCCTAGCCCGCAGCGCAAACAGGTTGTCGTTTTAGCCGACTTCGCCTCGAAATAGGCCTGGTTTTCCCCCTGG
>CAZZBI010000201.1:0-2819 GCA_964652385.1 uncultured Pirellulaceae bacterium
ACCGAGCCCTGATCGGTGAACTTGACCGCATTGCCGATCAGGTTCAGCAGCAGCTGCTTCAGTCGATACGGATCGGACAGGATCCGCTCCGGTACCGGACTTTCCCAGCGGTATTCCAGTCCGATCCCCTTGTCCGCCGCCGCGACGCGAAGCACCGAGACGGCATCGGCGATGATCTGATGAGGCGAACAGGGAATCGTCTCGATCTGCAGGCGATCGGCTTCGATCTTCGAGAGGTCGAGCACGTCGTTGATCAGCGCCAGCAGATGTTGCCCGCTCCGCCGGATCGTCATCAGCGAGTCGATCGTTTCGGACGCCGTCACGCGGTCCCGATCGCGGATCAGCACCTCGGTGAATCCGAGAATGCCGTTCAGCGGCGTGCGGATCTCGTGACTCATGTTCGCCAGGAACTTGCTCTTGGTCCGATTCGCGTTCTCGGCCGCATCGATGGCGAGCTTCAGCTCCTCTTCGCGGCGTTCCAGCCGAACGGTGTGCATCGCGAGCTGCAGGATCACCTGTCGACTCTGCCGAATGACGATCAGCAGCACGATGTCTTCGAAGATGACCCAGGCGGCATGTTCGAGCCAGCGCCATTCCGAGACGGTCGTGATGCCGAAGACCGACTGCGGCCACCAGATCCCGCGGACGATATGGTCGACCGCGACGATCAGCGTCGCCGGAGCGAAGACGATCGGATCGCGATAGGCAGCCAGGAACGCGAGCGAGACGAAGACGTGAAAGTGCGTCTCGATCCGCCCACCGCTCAGATGGATCAGCAACGACGAGAACATCACCTGACTGCAGGCGATGACGAAGCGAGTCGACGGATGACCGGGACGAAAGACCGCGAGCCCGATCGGCAGCGCCGCCAGAATCGCGCCGCCGAAGAGCGCCATCGGGACGTGCGGATGCATCGACGACTGGGCGCCGAGCCAGGTTCGAGGCGAGACGATCAGTGCCGTCGCGACTCCGCCGAGCCACTGCAGCAGCATCAGGACGGCGAACATCCGATCGGTCCGGACATGGATCGAACGGTAGTAGTCGGCGAGCTTGCGCCGGACCGATTCGGAACGAGCGGTATCGCCGGTATCGAGTCGCCTCGTCAGCCCGATCATCGTTCGGCTCCTGCTTCGAGCTTGGTCGGACCGGAAGTCGGCCGAACGGAAGGGGACCGAACGGCCGTCGGTCCGACCGACGACGCCCCGTTCGTCACCCGGCAGAGCCCAGGCTCCGAATCGGACGCCCGGTCGACGCACAGACGACAGCCGAAGACCGGAGACGAACCCCAGAAGGGGTCGCTCGCCGGTTCGAGCAGCGACGCGAGCTGACGGCTACCCGAGTTGCTCCCCTCATGGCCGCGCGAAGCGGTGATGCCTCCGGCGAAACGGAGTTCCCCCGACGGCGCGAACAGCCGGACCGATCCGCTCGTCACCGCTCCGAAGCGACGACTCTCCGCACCATCGACATCCCAGACCAACTCGGCATCGGGAAGATCGGCGGCGCGGCGGACGGTATCCGACTCGCGCCACGAGCGATCCGCATCGGGCGGAAGCGAAACGACGATCGTCGTGCAAGGTCGACTCTGCGGAGCAAGGCACCCTCCGGCGACGATTCGTTCGAGCTCGCCGAGCGAGGCGCGGGAACAAGGGCAATGCGGATGCAGGAAGAAGAGCAACGTCGGCCGGTCGGCGGCCAATGACAGGGACGAGTCGTCGGGCCAACGACGATCGGTCGTCAGATCCTCGTCCGCATGCGTCGTGAACTCGTAGCGTGTCGTCCAAGTCCAGACCGCCAGCACGCCGACGGACCAGCCAAGCAACAGACCGTAGCGAACGAGCGGGAGGGTTCGTGAAGCGAGGTTCATGAGCCGAATCGTGAGGGGGGCTCCCTCACCCTGTCGGAATGAAAAATCGACGGCCGAACCTAGGTCACGAGCCGAGACAGGTCGGGGGACGAGTGAGCGAAATCGCTCGCGGGGCCAACGCGAGCGCGCGAACGACCGACCGACGAACGGTCGTCCGGAACAGACGGAGCAGTCCGGGGGGGACCGTTCCGATCCGAAGATGGGGGCACGAAGCGCCGTCGCCGAACGGCGGGCGGAGCACGAGGCACCGGCACCAAGGCGCCCCGCAACGAAGGCCGAAACTCGTTCGGCAGTCCCCGGGGGCGAGTCCGGGATCAGCCGGTCCGCAGGATCTTCGCCATCGCTCGCCCCTTGGCGAGTTCGTCGACGAGCTTGTCGAGGTACCGCACCTGCCGCGTCAGCGGGTTCTCGATCGCCTCGATCCGATAACCGCAGATCGTTCCGGTGATCAGCGAGGCGTTCGGATGCAGCTTCGCCAGCGAGAAGAACTCCTCGAACGTCACCTTCCGCTCGATCAGCTCGGCGATCTTCGCGTCGTCGAAGCCGGTGAGCCAAGTGATCACCTGATGCAGCTCATCCCTGGTCCGCCCCTTCCTCTCGACCTTGGTGACGTAATGCGGATAGACCGACGAGAAGGTGATCTGTGCCATCCGCTGATGATGCTTGTCGTCGATTTGCATGAAGGTCGATTCCAAAATCGAGTGCCGTGCGACCGACCCCCGGTCGCGATTTCGAGAACGCTGCCTTTCCGTGGGCCCGGCCACTCCGTGGCCGCGGCAAGGTTTCGATCAATTTCCGTTCGAGCTCCGAGATGGAAGAGGAATCCGAGTCAACCTGACCTCGGGCATGGAGTGCCCGGGGCCACTTTGTCGTAGTGCGGCCGACCCCGGTCGCAACGGATGTCGTAGTGCGACCGACCCCGGTCGCACCGGTTGTCGTAGTGCGACCGACCCCG
>CAZZBI010000201.1:2919-4767 GCA_964652385.1 uncultured Pirellulaceae bacterium
CGACCGACCCCGGTCGCACCGGTTGTCGTAGTGCGACCGACCCCGGTCGCACCGGATTGCCCTCGTCGAGGCACGGAGCCCCCTTGCTGACGCCGCGGGCTGGGGAGGGGACCAAGATCACGGCGCTTCGCTTCGGGCTGGTTGGGTCGTTGCCGAGTTCGCACTCCGAGTGGCCCCGCCTCGGCGACAGCGATCCGAACAGAAACGGACCTGGTCCCAGATCTTCTCCCACTTCTTGCGCCAGGCGAACGGCTTGCCGCAGGCGGCACAGCGTTTCGTCGGCAGATGCGGCTTTCGGTGCGTCATCGACTCACGGTACCGATGCGTTCGATTCGCCGATCCGATTCGGGGGCTCACGCTTCGGCGCGACCGACTCGACCGATCGCAATGCGACCTACCGCGAATCGAGTCGCTCGGCGAAGCGACGATGATACTCGTTCGCCGCGCCGTTGCCTGCCGTCGCTCGAATCCAGCTTTCCGGCACGCTCGCTTCGAAACCGAGATCGGCGACCGCATTCAGCAGCAACGTCGTCGACGCCTCGCTCGAGCGCCGCGAGAACTCGTCGACCAGCGCCGCGCGAGCCGATTCCGTCTCACCCAGTCGATACGAGACGCGAGCCGCAAGGATACGCACGTCGGCCGACTCGTCCTGTCGTCCCGCCGTCACTTCGTCACGCAACGCCACGGGAACCTCGCTCGAGCCGAGCAGCCCCAGCATTCCCCAGTACCTTCGTGCCGGATCGGTCGAGGCAAGCGCCGCGCGAATCGCCTCGCTCGGTGCGGGACTCGTGTCGTCGAGCGGACCGAAGACCTCGAACGCATCGCGCGCCAGCCGCTCGAAGTCCGGCCCCAGACGCTTCACCCGCTCCGAGATCGGACTGTCCGACGCGACGCTCTCGAAGCTCCCCTCCGGAAACAGACTGGTGTCCCCTTGCGCGAGCATCGTGCGGAAGAGCAGGCCGCGAAAGTGCGCAAGCCGCTCGCCGTGCTCCGGATCGTCGGCCAGGTTTCGCAGCTCCCAGGGATCGAGCTCCAGATCATAGAGCGCCTCGATCGGCTGTCCCGATTCCCACAGCTGCCGATGGTCGCCGTCGACTCGCCCGTCACGAGCCGCCTGTTGCCAGGCACTCCAGCTCGGCATCGACAACGGATACTGGCTGTACGGAGCGGCCGGCAGGTGAGGCGTGAAACAGCGGATGTACTTGTAGCGGCCGTCGGTCACGGCGCGGCGCATACCGGCGATCTCGTCGAAGCGATCGGCATACAGAAAGACCGGCTCGCCGTTCGGTTCGCGACGCTCCGGTCCCAGAAACGGTCGCCCCATCATCGCCTCGCCGGGCGGAAGACCGACCAGCGACAGGAGCGTCGGCGCGATGTCGACGAACGAGACGAGTTCGTCGCAGGTCGAGCCGTTCCGGAACGGGACCGAATAGCGATAGGCCTTCGGAATCCGGATCATCAGCGGCACGCGCACCCCGGTCTCGTGCAGATAGCGCTTGCCGCGCGGCGTCGGTCCGCCGTGATCCGAGCAGTAGATGACGATCGTCTCGTCGGCCAAGCCGTCGGCCTCGAGCTCCGCGAGCACTTGCGCAAACCGGCGATCGAGAGCCGACATCACGTCGTGGTAGATCGCGATGTCCTCGCGGACCTCGGGAAGATCGGGCAGGTAGGGAGGGAGTTCGATCTCGGCCGGAGCGAGCCGAGTCGTCGGCGGCAGCGTCCCGTCGCTTCGACGCTGACGAACCGTGGCGGGAAACAGACTGCTCTCGTGCGAGAGCGTCAGGTTGACGACGGCGAAGAACGGTCGCCCCGGCTCGTCGCGATTCCGATAGTGAGCGGTCGTCGAAC
>CAZZBI010000201.1:4777-9875 GCA_964652385.1 uncultured Pirellulaceae bacterium
TCCCACCACGCGCGATCGTCGCCGCGGAAGTTGTAGTCGGTCTTCGAGTTGTTGGTGCAGTAGAAGCCGTACTCGCGAAGGTACGCGACGTACGGTCGAAACCGGGCGTCGATGCCGTAGCGACTTCGCATGTGCTGCGTCCCCATCGTCGGCGCATGGGCGCCGGTCAACAAGGTCGAGCGAGCGACGGCACAGACCGGCGCGTTGGCATACGCTCGGGTGAACCGGATCGATTCCGCGGCGAACGCATCGAGAGCCGGCGTCGCAGCCTGAGCGTTGCCGTAGCAACCGAGCCAATGCGCCGCATTGTCTTCGCTGGTGATCCAGAGAATGTTCGGCGGAGCGATCTGAGCCGAAACGTTCGAACCGACGGCGACCGACGCGAAAAACGTCAGCCACACGATCAGTCGCCGGCAGCAGGAGTTCATCGAACGGCCTCGCGAAAAAACAAGCGGGAACGGACAAGCCCCCGGTGTTCTACACGCCCCAGCCCCGTGCGTCGTCCCCTCGACGTACTCCCGCCCCTCCCCAGCCCGCAGCGTCCCCCAACCCGCCGCGTCCCCCAGCCCGCCGCGTCAGCAAGGGGTCTCCGCGTCCCCCAGCCCGCAGCGTCAGCGAGGGGTCTCCGCGCCCCCCCAGCCCGCAGCGTCAGCGAGGGGTCTCCGTGCCCCCCCCAGCCCGCCGCGTCAGCAAGGGTCTCCGCGCCTCGGTTCGACGATCCAGTGCGACCGGGGGCGGTCGCACGACGGCGGTCGCACTCCGTCTCTCCCACCTCGCTCCCCGCGCCCCGACGACTCGACGTCGGCCGATTACGGCTTGGCCGGAATCGACCAACGCCGCAAGTGGTTGTACAGATCGAGCGACGCCGCTTCGCGCCCGTCGGGGCGAACGGCGATCAGCAGACTCGGAGCGACGTGACCGGTGAACTCGTGACGCACCGCCCCGCTCGGCAGCTCGACGACTCGAATCGTCGGAGGGTTAGCGGACGAGATCCACGGGACGTCGGCGGCCAACAGCGAACCGTCGAGCGTCACTCCGTACGCGAGCTTGCCGAGCTCGCCGGCAAGCGGCTTGGTCTCGCCCACTTCCGGACGACCGATCGCGAGACCTTCGAACATCGAACGACCGAGGATCACGTTCGGCGCACTGGTGTAGGCAGCGACCTCGTTGAGTCCCGAGAGGGTTTCGACCGACGCATCCTGCACCTCGGGGGCCCAAGTGACGGTGCTGATGGTAGTCGCCAGGAGGACCTGCGATCGGTCGGCCGAGAGAGCCGCTTCTTCGAAGTAGCCGGCCAGGAAGTTGAGCGCGCCGTTTACCCCTTGTCCCGATTCGAGATCCCAGACGACGAAGTTTCCCGGCAGCTCGTCGCCGTCGACCACGGTCTGATCGGTGTACGACACCAACCGTCGATCGCCGGCCAGGAAACCGACCCAGGGGATCGGCCCACCGTCACCGGTCTTCAGCGTCTGACGAATCTCGCCGGTCGGCAGATCGATCACGACGATGCGCCACGATTCGCCCCCTGCTTCTCGAACCGAGACCGCCAGCTGTCGATCGTCGGACGAAAAGGCGGGACGGACTCCGAACTCCACGGCCGACGGCAGCACCGCCTGAGGATCGAAGACCGGTTCGAGCGTCGCCAGATCGAGCACCGCCAGCGCATCGCCGGTCGCCGCGGCATAGCGCCCGCCGGGGGAGAACTCGACGTTTCGGAAAAGAGGTCCCGCGACGAGCATCCGCCCCTCGGTCGCGCCGTCGCTCCAGACACCCAGGCCGAGCGTTCCGGCGGCGAACAGATGCTTGCCGTCGGGACTGTAGGCCAGATCGCGTAGCGGAACGCGTTCGATCAGCGGCATCGGCAATCCGCTGACGGTCAGCGGCCCGATGCCGTCAGGGACCGGCAGCGGCACTCCGTAACCGGTCAGCGACTGCCCCGGATCACCGCTCCCTCCGACGCGGCTGAGCAGCAACAGGCCGCCGCCGCAGGCGACCAGCACGAGAGCCATCAGAATCAGACCGACCACCAGCAGCCCGCGAATCGCTCCGCTCCGGCCGCCGCAGCGATCGATACCGCGAGTCGCCATGAACAGGCAGCGACGATCGTCGCTCGATATGGCCGAGGCGAGGCGCGGACTATGGCTTGCTCGACCATCGGACACGGTCGCAGCGACAGGAGCCTGTCGTAGCGGCACGTTCGCGAGAGCCGTACCGAAAGGACCGCCAACGGAGGAGGGCTGAAACGTCATCGAGATCGGACTCACCGTACCTGAAAGGTCGAAGCGACACGATCGAACACGCCCGAGGATCGAACGAGTCGCTCGGCATCGCAAGGACCGATCGCAAGATTCTCGTCCGATCGCGACCTCGAACGCTCAGCCCCCTGCCGAAACCGATTCGACGGCCCGCCGAGTGCGACGCCTATGCCGAGCGACTCGGCGCCGCTCCCTCAGACCACCGCCTCGTGCCGAGCGGTCGACGACACGTCGCGCGGTGAGCGGATCACCTCGACCAGATCCGTGTAGCTTACCGGCTTCACCAGATGCCGGTCGAAGCCGGCCTGCATGGCGGCGGTTCGGTCCGCGACCGTTCCCCATCCGGTCACGGCGATCAGTCGCATCGCCTTGCCTCTTGCGGTGCGGCGGATGCGCCGAGCGACTTCGTAGCCGTCCATGCCGGGGAGGCCGATGTCGAGCAGACAGACATCCGGTTCGTGTTCGACGGCCACCTGAAGCGCGGCGAGACCGTCGTTCGCCGTCAGCACGACATAGCCGTCTCCGCGAAGCAGTTCGGCCAGCAGCGCCGCGGCATCCGGATTGTCCTCGACCAGCAGAATGCGCCGCGGCGCCGAGGTCGCGGCAGCCGACGGGACCGCCGGAGCATCGGCCGTGGCCGGCGACATCGCCGAGTCCATCTCTCGGGGCGCGTCGATCGCCTCGTCGCACGCCGTGCCGCGAGATCGCTCGTCGGTCGTCGACGGCAGGACCGGCAGACGAGCGGTGAAGACCGCGCCGAGTCCCGGACCGCGACTGTGCGCCGCGACCGAGCCGTCGTGCAGTTCGGCCAGGTGCCGCACGATGGCCAGACCGAGGCCGAGGCCCCCTTGTTCGCGAGTTCGTGACGGGTCGACCTGCGTGAACGGCTGGAAGATCCGCTCGGACTGTTCACTCGAAAAGCCGATGCCGTTGTCTCGGACCGAGAGGTCGGCGAATCCGGCATGCGACTCGAGTTCCAGGACGATGCGCCCGCTGTCGGGCGTGTATTTGGCGGCGTTGGACAGAAGATTCGCGACCAGTTGCGTCAGACGGACACGATCCCCTCGGACGCGAACCGGTTCGTCCGGGAGCAACCGTTGGAACTGATGGCGACGTTGTTCGATCTCGCCGCCGACCATCTCGAGGGCGTCGTCGACCACCTGTTGCAGGGCAATCGGTTCCTGCTGCAGGACGATCTTGCCGCGCGTGATGCGCGAGACGTCGAGCAGGTCCTGCGTCAGACGGACCAGGTGGTCGACCTGTCGCTGCATGATCCGACGGACCCGTTGCACTTCGGACGGCGCCGTCGATTCGCGTTCGAGCACGACCAGGCCGGAGCGGATCGGCGCGAGCGGGTTGCGCAGCTCGTGCGCCAGCAGCGCCAGATACTCGTCCTTACGCTCGTCCGCCTTGCGCAGCGAATCGCTCAGACGCGAGTTCTCGAGGGCTCGCTGTTCGGCAAGCAGTCGTTGACGTTTGGAACGTTCGAACAGCCAGGTGGCGACGACGTTGACGACGACGTAGATCCCGAGCTGGATGATCTCCGAGAGGCTGTCGACGCGCAGACTGATCCGCGGTTCGATGAAGAAGAAGGCCGCCGAGGCGGTGCCGAGGATCATCGCCAGCACGGCCGGCCCGGTTCCGGCAAGCCAGGCGGTCAGCAGCACGCTCAGATAGAACAGACTGAACGGGCATTCGTCCTTGAGCCACGGGTGCAAGGTCGAGCGGAGCCAGAGCGCTCCGAGCGTGCTGATCAGCGCGACCAGATAGCGGCCGGCCAGTTGCTTCGGATCGATCGCGCGAGCGGCGACGGCCATCGTGCCCCCAGGAAAACCGACGGAAGAAGCGGAACGAGCGACGGTCGGACGATCGGTTCGATCAGACGACCGACGGCGAACCGCACTCGGTTTCCAGGGTTTCGAGGAGCAGGCGGATGTCGACCGGCTTACGGAACCAGCCGTCCCACTTCGAGGCGTTCGGTTCGTCCTCGAATCGTTGGCCGGTGACGGCGTAGACCTTGACGGACGCGAACCGTTCGTCGGCGCGGATCAGTTCGAGGGTTTCGGCGCCGTCGATGATCGGCATCTGCATGTCCATCAGGACGACGTCAGGTCGAAACAGGCCGTCGCTCAGCAGACGCATCGCTTCCTGGCCGTCGCGAGCGACATGCACGTCGTAGCCGTGCGAAGCGAGCAGGTAGGCCAGGAGCTGGCGTTCGTTGTCGCTGTCCTCGACGACCAGCAGTCGTCGCGGCGAAGCGGCGGAAGCGGGCACCGCGGCGGGGGCCAGCAGGGTCCGATCGACGGTCGAGTAATGGTCGACCAACTCGGTCAATGCGGCGAGCAGATCGACCTCTTCGCCCCGATCGACGCGTCGCTGCAGTGCCGCGACGCGCAGCTGCAGCAGATTCAGTTCGTTGCGGCGTCGATGCTCGGTTTCGGCCTCGTCGGTCGCATCGAGCTTGTCGTTGACTTCCTTGCGCAGGACCGGGACATCGGGCGGAGCGTCGATGCCGAGCTTGACGAGCTTCCCTTGGACCTTGAGGACGTTGATGCGGATGCCGAGGTTCGGAAAGAGAATCTCTTGCTGAGCGCGTCGCGAAAGGACCAGCATGACAGCCTCCGTGCAGGCAAGAAGAACGCGAGTCCGGTGACGGAACACCTCCGTACCGGGGACATTCTGCACCCTCGAGTGCAGCGATCCAAGGACTCGTCGGCGTTATCCTGCACGCCAGCGGAGCAATGCGACGACGTGACGCCATTCTGTGCGTCGTGGTCGTCGCAAACAGAGATCTTACCGGTCAGCGGCGGCATCGCAAGACGAATCGTCGGCGTGAATCGAGA
>CAZZBI010000202.1:0-3940 GCA_964652385.1 uncultured Pirellulaceae bacterium
ACCGACCGCGGAACGCACCGTGACGATGGCGGAGTATCATGACGGGACTCCGGCCGACCGGAGTCCCCGCCGCCTTGTTCGAGGTCCTGCGACCATGCCCTCCTTCTTCGTCGTGCGACGACGATCGCGTGCCGTCGTTCTCCCCTTGTCGTCCGCCATGCTGATGGCGATCGTCTTGCCGACGCTCGCTCGGTCCGATGACGGGCCGCCGATCGACTTCGCCACGCGGATCCGGCCGATCCTTTCGAAGCACTGCTTCGCCTGTCACGGTCCGGACGATGCGAGTCGCGCGGCCGATCTGCGACTGGATACGGTCGACGGCGCGACGGAAGACCGAGGCGGCTACCGGGCGATCGTTGCCGGCGATCCCGATCGCTCCGATGCCTTTCGGCGCATCGTCTCGGACGATCCCGATCTCGTCATGCCCCCTGCCGACCACGGCGAACCGCTCGAGGCGGAGGCGATCGAGCTCGTGCGGCGCTGGATTGCCGAAGGGGCCGAGTATGCCACGCATTGGGCCTTCGTCCCGCCGACTCGACCCGCCGTACCGACGATCGCGAACGCCGGCCATCGAGTCCGATCGCCGATCGATGCGTTCGTGCTCGAGGCGATCGAGCGCGAGGGGCTGATCGCCGCCGGCGAAGCGGATCGCGAGACGCTGATCCGACGCGTCTCGCTCGACCTGATCGGTCTGCCGCCGACCGTCGCCGAAATCGATGCCTTTCTGGCCGACGATCAGCCGGGGGCCTACGAGCGACTGGTCGATCGGTTGCTCGAGAGTCGTCGGTTCGGCGAACACTGGGCGCGCCTGTGGCTCGATCTGGCTCGCTACGCCGACACCAAGGGATACGAGAAGGATCAGCCGCGCGAGATGTGGCGCTACCGAGACTGGGTCATCGATGCGCTCAACGACGACCTCCCCTACGAACGCTTCACGCTCGAACAGTTGGCCGGCGATCTGATCGAGTCGGCTGACGAGCGGACGATCCTCGCCACCGCGTTCCACCGGAACACGATGACGAACGACGAAGGAGGAACCGACGACGAGGAGTTCCGCATCGCGGCGGTCAAGGATCGGGTCGACACCACCGTCCAGGTCTGGATGGGCCTGACGATGGGGTGTGCCAAGTGCCACTCGCACAAGTACGACCCGATCACCCACGTCGATTACTACCGGTTTCTGGCCTTCTTCGATCAGACCGAAGATGCCGATCGGTTCGACGACGAACCGAAGCTGCCGACGCCGACCGAATCCCAGCGACAGGAGTTGGCGGATCTCGGACGGCAGATCGACGAACTGCGGCAGCGTTACGACGCCGTGACCGACGACTCCGAAGCGGCGTTCGCTGCTTGGCGAGCCGAGATGGCCGGTGCGCCGATCTGGGTCGTTCCGGAAATCGCGGCGGCCGAAACGCTCTCGGAGAGTCGGCTGGAAGTCCGCCCCGATCGATCGCTGCTCGCGACCGGTCCGGCAGCCGAGACCGAGACGTATCGGATTCGGTTGACGGTCGAACCGGGAAAGTACCGCTCGCTGCGCATCGACGCGCTGACCGATCCGTCGCTCGGTCGAGGCGGCCCGGGGCGAAACCCGGACGATCCGAACTTCGTCCTCAGCGAGTTGAAGGTCCGATCGATCGTCGACGGCCAGGCGACCGATCTTTCGCTCGTCGAACCGATCGCCGACTTCGAGCAGCAGGGTTGGCCGGTCCTCAACGCGATCGACGGCAACTCGACGACCGGCTGGGCGATCTCGCCTCAGCAAGGCAAGCCGCACGCGGCGGTCTTTCGGTTCGCCGATCCGCTGATCGTCGTCGCCCCGATCGAACTCGAGCTCGAACTGTCGCAGCAGTACGGCAATCGTCTGGTCTTCGGCGCCCTGCGCGTGGGACTCGGCATCGGCGACGTCGCGAAGCAGACCGCCGACGTCCCGTCGCTCGATCTGCTCGCCTCGATCCCGTCCGAGCATCTGAACGACGAGGACCGCCGACGCCTCGATCAGGCCTTCCGACGCGTCTGGCCGACCACCGCGCCGCTCTTCGCCGAACTGACGGCGCTCGAGGAACGGCGTCAGGAGATCGATCGGGCGATTCCCCGAACGCCGATCCTTCGCGAGCTGGCGGCCGACAAGCGACGGACGACGCGCGTCCATCTGCGAGGCAACTTTCTGGAGCCGGGTGAGGTCGTGACTCCCGGCGTGCCGACGGCGTTCGGTTCCCTGCCCGACGGCGTGCCGCTCGATCGACGGGCCGTTACCGCGTGGCTCTTCGCTCCCGAGAATCCGCTCACCTATCGCGTCGCCGCGAATCGGGTCTGGAGTCAGTTCTTCGGGCGCGGCATCGTCGAGACGGAAGAGGACTTCGGATCGCAAGGGAGTCTGCCGTCGCATCCCGAGTTGCTCGATTGGTTGGCGGTCGCGTACCGTGACGATCTGCATGGGTCGCTCAAGGGGCTTTGCCGACTGATCGTCACCAGCGCGACGTATCGTCGATCGGCGGTCGGTGATTCGGAATCGATGCGGCGCGATCCGGCGAATCGCTGGCTCGCTCGCGCCCCGCGACCGCGTCTGTCGGGCGAAGCGGTGCGCGACGCGGCACTCGTCGCGGCGGGATTGCTGTCGGACCGGATCGGCGGACCGTCGGTCATGCCGATGCAGCCGGACGGCATCTGGCAGACGACCTACAGTGCGCTCGAATGGCGCACGAGTCCGGGCGAAGACCGACATCGCCGCTCGCTCTACACCTTCCTGCGTCGCACCTCTCCCTACCCTTCTCTCATGACGTTCGACGCGGGGAGTCGCGAGGTCTGTCTCATTCGTCGCATTCCGACCAATACGCCGCTCCAGGCGCTCGTCACGCTGAACGATCCGGTCTTCGTCGAAGCTGCCGGAGCGCTCGGCCGGCGGATGCGAGCGGCGGGGAGCGAATTCGAGGTGCGGATTACCGAGGGGTTCCGCCGCGTCGTCGGTCGGTATCCGTCGGACGACGAGATCGGTTCGCTTGCGCGGCTGGTAGACGAGATCGAACGGGACTTTCGCGACGATCCCGATGCGGCGGCCGAGATGGCGGCTGCGGGAGGAGCGGCGGAAGGAGCGGGAGTCGATCGGGTCGTCGAGGCGACCTGGACAGTGGTCGGCAACGTGCTGCTGAACCTCGCGGAAGCGGTCGTTCGTCCCTGAGCGTTCGCACGCACGACTATTCGGTCGAGGCCGCCTCGACCTTTCGAACCGAGAGGATCGGTGTTCCGATGGATCCGCGAATCGAATCGCTGCAGCAGACGACTCGCCGGTGGTTTCTCGGTCGAGCCGGCCTCGGGATCGGCGGCATGGCGCTCGCCGGCCTGATGGCTCGCGACGGTCGACTCCCTGCCGCCGAACCGCAGGATTCGGGTCCGAAGGCGGTGCAGCGCGGCGCAGCGGCGCTCGCTGCGCGAGTCGCTCCGAAGGCCAAGTCGATCATCTATCTGCACATGGCGGGGAGCCCGTCGCAGATCGATCTGTTCGAGAACAAGCCCGAGCTGACTCGCTTTCACGGCCAGGAGTGCCCGGCCGAGTATCTCGAGGGGAAGCGCTTCGCGTTCATCCAAGGGGTTCCGCGGATGCTCGGACCACTGTTCGAGTATCGGCAGTACGGACAATCGGGACAGTGGATCAGCGAGCTGCTGCCGAACTTCGCGTCGATCGTCGACAAGACGTGCGTCATCCGGTCGATGAACACCGACCAGTTCAATCACGCTCCGGCTCAGCTGCTGCTCCACACCGGCCAGGCTCGCCCCGGCAACGCGTCGTTCGGTTCGTGGGTGACCTACGGCTTGGGGAGCGAGAGCGACGATCTCCCCGGCTTCGTCGTGATGGTGTCGGGAGGGAAGACGCCCGATGCGGGCAAGTCGCTCTGGGGGAGCGGTTTCCTGCCGTCGGTCCATCAAGGCGTGCAGTGCCGCAACA
>CAZZBI010000202.1:3950-9872 GCA_964652385.1 uncultured Pirellulaceae bacterium
GTGACCCGGTCCTCTTCCTGTCGGATCCGCCCGGCATGAGTCGGGCGATGCGCCGGCGCACGCTCGATGCGATCGCGGAACTGAACCAGACGCGGCAGCGAGCGGCGTTCGATCCCGAGACGGAGACGCGGATCGCGCAGTACGAGCTGTCGTATCGGATGCAGGCGACGGTCCCCGACGCGACCGATCTGTCCCAGGAGACACAGGAGACGCTCGACCTGTACGGAGCCCGCCCGGGGTTCCGCCCCGAGTCGGACGGAGCGGTCGATCCGCGCGTGCTCTACAAGGCGGACGATGCGACCTTCGCGAATCACTGCTTGCTGGCTCGGCGTCTGGTGGAGCGCGGCGTCCGCTTCGTGCAGCTCTACGATTGGGGCTGGGATCATCACGGATCGAGTCTCGGGGAATCGTGCGACGAGACGTTGCCGATCAAGTGCGGGCAGATCGATCGAGCGGTCTCGGGACTGCTGATCGATCTCGAACGACGCGGCCTGCTCGAACAGACGCTGGTGGTGTGGGGCGGAGAGTTCGGACGGACGCCGATGATGCAGAACAACGTCCGGTCGGAACTGAAGAAGGGGTACATCGGACGCGATCACCATCCCTACGCCTTCACGATGTGGATGGCCGGAGGAGGCGTGAAGCCGGGGCTGGCGTTCGGCAAGACCGACGACATCGGCTACTACATCGCCGAGGATCCGGTGAGCGTCCGCGATCTTCAGGCGACGATCCTCCATCTGATCGGCCTTGATCCGTATCGCTTCTCGTACCTGTACCAGGGGCTCGAGAATCGACTGATCGGACCGACGGATGAAGGCAAGGTCCGCCACGAACTGCTGAGCTGATCGGCCGAACGGAACGCCACGATGCCGGTGCGCGAACGACGGATCACGACGGCCGACCACGGTCATCTTCTGACGAACGTCGGCGTCTGGAGTCCGGACGGAACGCGGATCGTCCATGACGTCCGCTCGGATGCTGCCGGAACGATCTTCGACGGTGATCGGATCATGACGGTCGACGTTCGGGACGGCACGGTCGAGACGCTTTATCGATCGTGTCGCGGAGCCTGCTGCGGCGTCGTCACCTGGCATCCGAGTGCCGATCGCATCGTCTTCATTCACGGACCGGAAGATCCGACGCCGGCATGGAGTTACGGCGCGTCGCGGCGCTGCGGCGTCGTGCTCGAACTGAAACCGGGCGCGGAGCCGGAGACGCTCGATGCGTGCGAGCTGACCGAGCCGTTCGTTCCCGGAGCGCTGCGCGGCGGCTCGCACGTGCATACCTGGTCGGCCGACGGTTCGTGGATCGCGTTCACGTATGAGGATCAGTTTCTGGTGGAGCAGGCGGGAACGATCGGCGTCGAGAGCAATCGGCGTCAGGTCGGCGTCGCGCTTCCCGATCATCCGGTCAGCGTGTCGCGCCGTCATCCGCGCAACCGTGACGGATCGAGTTTCTGCGTCGTGGTGACCGACGTGCAGGAGCGGGCTCGGCCGCGGAGCGACGAACTGCTGCGCTGCTGCAGCGACGCCTGGATCGGCACGAACGGCTACGTCGATGCGCAAGGGGTGCGGCGCAGCAAGGCGATCGCGTTTCAGGGGCGCGTTCCGACCGGTCGGACTCACGACGACGGGACGATCGAGACGATCGATGAGGTCTTCGTAGTCGACCTGCCGGACGATCTGGCCCGTGCCGGTGAGCGGCCGCTCGAGGGGACCGCGACGACGCGACCGGCCGCGCCGAGCGGCACACGTCTGAGGCGTCTGACCTGGACCGACGATCGTCCGTTGCCGGGCCTTCGCGGGCCGCGACATTGGCTCAGAAGCTCGCCTGACGGATCACGGATCGCGACGCTGATGCCGGACGAGCGCGGGATTGCGCAGTTGGTCGCCGTCGATCCGGCAAGCGGCGCGATCAAGCCGATCGGCAGGCGCGACGATCCGATCGGCGGCGCGTTCACCTGGAGTCCGGACGGCAGTCGGATTGCGCATCCGTGGCGGGGCGAGGTGGCGGTGACCGACGTCGCGAGCGGCCGCACCGAGATCGTGACGGAGCGTCCGGCGGATGCGGGCCCGGTACGCCCCGAAGCATGCGTCTGGTCTCCGGACGGTCGCCGCATCGCCTTCGCTCGCCCGGTCCGCGGAGGGGACGGAGTCGAGCGCAATCAGATCTGCGTCGTCGAGGGGCTGTGATCCCTCGCCCCAGCCCGCAGCGTCCAGCGCAGGGGTCCTCCGAGCTCCTAGCCCTCCGTGCCTCGATCCGGCCACCGCCGCGACCGGGTTTGGTTTCGCACGACGATTGATCAGACATCGATGCGGATTCGGCAGCGCAACGAAACCATGCCTCGGCCATGGAATGGCCGGACCCACGGCTCCGCGCCTCCCAGCCCGCAGCGCCAAGCGCAGGGGTCCTCCGTGCCCCCTGCCCTCCGCGTTTCGATCCGGCCACCGCCGCGACCGCCATCGTTCGAGACGCTTCGCGACTTGAGCGGTGTTGATGCCGTGCACCCTCGGCTCGAGGACGAGCTGAGGCCACGCCGAGGCGACGTCGGTTCGCCGCGACCGGGGGCGGTCGCGGTACGCCGGCGCGAACGGGTGTACCATGACGCGACTTGTGCTGACCGCTCAGGAGACCGATCGCGTGCCGCAGCTTCCTTGGATCGATCTGGCGGTCGTTGCGGTCTACTTGGCGGCGATCCTCGTCATCGGGGTCGTCTGTGCGCGGCGCAGCCGGACGACCGAAGAGTTCATGGCGGCAGGGCGATCGCTTCCCGGCTGGGCGGTCGGTCTGTCGATCTTCGGTACCTTCCTGTCGAGCAACACGTTCCTGGGTGTTCCCGGCAAGGCGTTCGCCGGCAACTGGAACGGCTGGGTCTTCAGCCTCACCCTGCCGCTCGCCGCGTGGATCGCCATCCGCTGGTTCGTCCCGTTCTACCGCAGCGGTACGGCTCTCTCGGCCTACGAACATCTCGAGCAGCGCTTCGGCCCGTGGGCTCGCGTCTACGTCGCGCTCTGCTACCTGGCGACTCAGATCGCGCGCTGCGGCACGATCCTGGTCGGAGTCGCTCTCGCCGCCTCGCCGCTCACCGGTCTGAACCCTGCGACGATCATCGTGATCGCCGGAGTCGTCGTCACGGTCTACACCGTGCTCGGCGGGATCGAGGCGGTGATCTGGACCGATGTCGTCCAGGCGATCGTCCTCGGCGCCGGAGCGCTGCTGCTGCTCGTGACGATTCTGCTCGGTCTCCCCGACGGCATCGGGTCGTTCCTGTCGACCGCCGGTCGCGAAGGGAAGTTCTCGCTCGGAGCCTGGACCCTCTCGCCGTACGCTCCGACCGTCCCCGTGATGATCGCCTACGGCACGTTCATCAACCTGACCAACTTCGGCATCGATCAGAGTTACGTGCAGCGCTATCTGACCGCTCGCGACGATCGGGAAGCTCGCCGGAGCGTCGGGATCGGCGCCCTGCTCTACGTTCCGATCTCGCTGGTCTTCTTCGTCGTCGGCACCGGACTCTGGGTGCTCGATCGCCAGGACCCGACCGCGTTCGCGCCGCTGAAGATCGCGGTCGCCGCCGAGGGGCCGATCTCGGCGACGCCGATCGACCCGACCGACGCCGATCCGGCGCGAATCGCCGACCGCGCGCTTCCCGACTATCTGGTTCGGCGACTGCCGGTCGGCGTCACCGGGCTGCTGATCGCCGCGATCATCGCGGCGGCAATGAGCAGCGTCGACACCAGCCTGAACAGCTCCGCCACCGTCATCCACGAGGATCTGTATCGCCGCTTCGTCGACCGCGGCGTCAGCGAACGGACGTCGATGCGCGTTCTCCATCTGGCGACGGCCGCCATCGGCTCGATCGGAACGCTCGCCGCACTCGCGATGCTCGGCGCCGGTAAGGGATTGCTCGATACCTGGTGGCAATGGTCGGGGATCTTCGCCGGCGGCATGCTCGGTCTCTTCCTGCTCGGGATGATCGTTCGCCGAGCCGGATCGTTCGCGGCGCTGGTCGGAACCGCTGTCGGCACGCTCGCCATCGCCTGGGCGAGTTTCCGCGAGGCGGCGATCATCCCGCCCCCCCTCCGCAACCATCTCGACGGGAACCTGACCATCGTCGTCGGCACGCTCACGATCTTCGCCCTCGGAGCCTTCGTCAGTCGATTCGCACCACGCAGGCCGAACGAATCGACTCATGGTGCTGCCGTCGCCTCGGGCGAATCGGAGTCCCGCGCATGATCCGCTCTCGCGAGTCGTCACTCGACGAGGACGCTCGGAGTCTGACGACCGACTACCAGGTCTCTCGCGCCCGTTTTCGCGCGGCGGCCTTTGCGGCCGGGTGCGACGTCGAGAGTCTGCCGATCGAGCGGCGGGGACCCGGCGACGAAGTCCTCGCGACCGACATCGCGATTCGCGGCGGCGACGGCTCGGCGCCCGACGGCCGGACACTGATCGTCTCCAGCGGCCTGCACGGGGTCGAAGGGGGCTTCGGGTCTGCCGTCCAATCGTCGGCGCTCGAACGGATCGACTCGATCGCAGCGCTCCGCGCGATCCGCACCGTCTGGATCCATGCCGCGAATCCGTACGGGTTCGCCTTCGCTCGACGGTTCGACGAGGAGAACATCGATCTCAACCGAAACTTCCTGCTCGACGGCGAGCCGTATGACGGCATCCCCGACGGCTACGATCGGTTGGCGCCGCTGCTGATCCCCGAGCGGCCGGCCGGACGCTTCGATCTCTTCGCGCTGCGGATGGGGGCCGAGGTCGTCCGGTCGGGCTTTGCCGCCGTCGCGAACGCTTCGGTCGGCGGACAGTATCGGGACGCGCGCGGCCTGTTCTTCGGCGGGTTCGCGCCGAGCGGCTGGCATCGCCGCTGTCGCGAGCGGATGCGCGACTGGATCGGTCCGACCGAGCTGGCGATCCATCTGGATCTGCATACCGGTCTCGGACCATGGGGCGTCGGTCAGATGCTGCTCGACTCGACCGTCGGCGACCAGGAGATCGCTCGCTGGCGCGAACGGTTCGCGAGCTTTCCCGTGATCACGTCCGAGCGAGTCGAGCAGAGCGGCGGCGAGAAGGTGGCCGCGACTTACGAGACGCGAGGGGATTGGGGGCGTTGGTCGATCGACCGGCATCTGGCCGACGACTATCGCTACGCCTGTTTCGAGTTCGGCACCTATCGCCCGCTGAAGGTGCTCGCGGGGCTGCGAGCCGAGAACGCGGCGTTTCACCATGCCGAAACGACATCGCCGGCGGCTCGGAGGAGTCGCCGGCGACTGGAAGAACTCTTCTGTCCCGCATCGCTCGATTGGCGACGACGGGCGCTTGGACAGGGGCTCGAAGGGATCGCCCTCGCGGCCGCTCAGGCCGCCGATCCGGGCGAGCCGATCATGCCTCCTCGACCGCTTCCTTGACCTTCTGCACGAAGTGCGGGCTCTTTCCCGACGAGCTGAGTTCCTCGGCCTTCTTGAGCGCTTCCTTCTTGTTTTCGAAGTCGTAGACCGCGACTCGCTTGAGCGACTGGCTGAAGACACCCCACATCAGCTTCATCCGCTCCTGAACCGGCTCCTTGGCGCGGCTCTTGCGCTTGGTCGCCTTCTTGGCGGGAGCCTTCTTCGGCTTGGCGGTTTCGAGCTTCTCGGCGGCGTCGGCCTCGGCTCGCAATTCCTTACGATTCATCACCTTACGTGCCATATCGCGTTCGTCCCATGGGGAGAGCGGGAGGGGGGCCAGCGGAGCGAGTCATCATGATAACGCTGCGTCGACGCATGCGGAACACGGTGTTACGTGGGTGGCGGGCTGGAGGCACGGAGGCGCTGAGTGAGACGCCGAGGGAAGTCCGGAGGCACGGTCGGAGTTTTTCTCACGGAGGCGCGGAGGAGCGCGAAGGCACGGGGACCCCTTGCTGACGCTGCGGGCTGGGGG
>CAZZBI010000203.1:0-9859 GCA_964652385.1 uncultured Pirellulaceae bacterium
GCATAGACGTGAGCGATCCGCCGCGACGCCTCCGAATCGCCGTTGATCGCGACGATAGGCTCGTTCGACGAACGCGTGGGTCCGAACGACTCCGCCGAGCGGGAAGATCGGATCGCGATCGGTGTTCGCGATCATCAGCGGGCGAGGGGCGACCAGCTCGGCGACGCGCGGATAGTCCCAGCCGTAGAGGTTCACGAAGTACATGCAGTCGCAATGCCCTTCGACCTTGTCGTGTACCACGTGGTCCCGCAGGTCGGTGATTCCGGCGACCGGAACGGCGCAGCGGATCCGGTCGTCGATCGCGGCGATCCACCACGAGTACGCTCCTCCGCCGCTCCGTCCGGTACAGCCGATCCGGGACGGATCGACATCGGGACGCGACTCGAGGTAGTCGAGCGCTCGCAGACAGTTCCACGCCTCGACGCCGGCCGGCGTGTAGCCTCGGGTGATCCACCACCAGCGGTCGTGTCGGTACGTGCCGTGGTGGATGCCCTCGATCTCGCCGAGCTGCAGCGAGTCGATGACCAGGCAGAGGATGCCGTGTCGGGCGAGCCACCAGCCGTGGTGCTGGTAGTACGTCTTGTTGCCGTAGCTGACGCCGTCGCGCTTGACTTGGCCGTGGCCGCAAAGATAGAGAACCGCCGGAAGCTTCCGATCCTCGAGCGTCTCGGACGGACGATAGAGATCGGCCGTGACATAGAGCCCCGGAAGCGAACGGAAATGGAGCTTCTCGACCGTGACCCCTTCGCGCTCGACGGTCCCCGTGACCGTCGCCTGAAGATCGCCTCGCGCCGGGAGCGGGTCGAGACCGAGCATGTCGAGCAGCTGTTGCCGTTCGACCGGGCCGGCCGGACTCGCTTGGTCCATGCGTCGTTCGATCCTCGAGACTCGTCGCGCAAGGTAGTCGCGCCAGATCGAATCGGCCGATTCCTCAGCGGCTGCCGGACTCGCCGCTGCGAGCACTGCGACGATCCCCAGCAGCTTGATGACGACAAGACGCGGATCGCTCGACGGCGACGTCCGACTCAAGCGGACGACGAGTGAGGTTGCCGACCGGATTCTCTCGCGGAACATGGCGTCTCCTCTCGGCGGCGAATCGCCGTCAGGTCGAACGTCCTCGAAGCTCCAGGCGTTCGTACAACGTATCCCACCGAAGCGGTCGGCCGCTCCCCTCCCAGCGATCACCCGAGCGGAGATCACCGACTCGGTCGTTCTCCGTATCGGGAAGCTGGACGGCGACCGTCCGATCCGAACCGTCGAGCGTTCCGATCACGGTTCGTCCCGATCGATACTCGGAGGCATCCTGGATCCCGTACGAATAGGCGACTCGCTCGACCGTCATCGCGATGTCGAAGTCGCGCGCCGCATCGATCGCGATTCGACTCGATCGTTCGCTTTCCGTCAGGTCGCCGCGAGCCAGGCTATCGACGAGCGTTCGGAGCGGAAGCAGATCGGGAGTTCGCCGAGCGAGCGGAGCTGCCGGCCCGGGCGATCCGAAGGAATCGGTCTCGGCAAACGGGAGCGGCGAAGGGATCGGTCCGGTCGCACGCGGGTCCGACTCGGCGACCGCGGCCGCATGCGGCAAGTCAGCCTGAGGGGCGAGCAGCGGAGCGGGGATCGGTTCGATTTCCCGAACCGACTCGGAGGATGCGCCGTCGAACGCGTTCGAGTCGATGATGGCGGGGAGCGGGACGACTCGCACCTTCTGCGACGCGTACCAGTCGGGCCAGCGCGGGATGTCGAAGCGAACGTCGATCGTCCACTCGATCTTGTTCTCGGTCGAGGCGTACGAATACGCGACCGTTTCGGGGCAGGGGAGGGCGGCTTCGATGACGACCTGCTTGCCGGCCGTGAAGAACAGTTCGCGGGCCGCTTCGCTCTTGGCGTCGTGCAGGACATGCCGATGTGTCGTCTTGTTGGTGCCGCTCCCCGACACGGCGATCTCTTGGCCCCGCAACGTGAGTAGGACCGACGTGATTCGGCCGCTGCCTCGCGGCACGAACGCCAAACGCACACCGAACTCGCCGCCGGGAGGCTGAGACATCGGCGCTACGACGTACTCGATCGCGCCGAGGCGACGTTCGGCGATCCGATTGCGGAAGGTAAAGAAGAGGATGGCGAGTCCGACGGCGATCGGAATCAGGCCGAGCCCCCAGTGCGTCACGAAGGCGAGTCCGATGAGGACCGCTACCGCTCCGATCGTCCCGCCGAGGATCAGGCCGCAGGTGGTCGAGCTCGTGGCGAAGCCCGCAAGCGGCTCGTCGGCGCTTTCGACGCTCGGCCCGGGGAGGAGAATGAACTCGGTCCGCTCCACCGGGTCGAAGGCCCAGGGGACGTCGACGCGCACTTCGACGTAATGGTCGAAGTTGACGAGCGTCCCTCGATAGGTCAGAGGCGCGGACGGAGTCGGGAACGAGAACGGGAGCACATGCTGCTCTCCCGCCCGAAGCTCGCCCGGCGGGCCGATCGACTCGAAGTAGGTCCCGGTATCGGTATTCCCCTTGCCGTGGGTGCGCCAGAGCCCGGCGAGCTTGATGCCGCGCATCGCCACGGTCTGGTTCGCCGTCACGAGGGCCCGTCCGCTTACCGTCTCGCCGGCGATGTAGGTCCTGTTCGGCCGATCGAACTCGAACCGGATGTGGCACTTGCTCATGAGGATCGATCTCGCGCCTGGACGTTCGGGCGAATCTGCTCGTCGCACCTCGATCTCGCCGCGGGCGATTGTAGTCGGCGGCGAGCGGGGGAGGGGAACGGGACGACCGCGACTCCGGCCGCGGTTCGGAACGAGTCGCGCCTGACCGCGTAGCCGCGTCGAGCGTTCCGATCAGACTCGATCCGCCATCGGCCCGACCAGGCTCATCCGCTGGACGACGTCGTACAGTCGTCCGAACAGACGTCGGATGTCGGAGCCGAACTCGCGGAGCAGGCGCTCGGCCGTCTCGGGTGCGAGCGACGGGACCGGTCCGTCGGAGCGACGGAAGCGGTCGATCCGTCCTTCGACCAGACGGATCAGGATCGTCGCGTTCCAAGTCAGCGGCAGCGTCTCGACGAGCACCTCCCGACCGGCTCGGCGAAGTTCGGCCGCGTGATCATGATGCGAACCGATCGCGCGGATTCGCCGGTCTCGCCACAAGCGACTTCGGAACCACCTGCCGAGCCTTTGCGCTTCGTCGATCACCGTCGGTCGCTCGAGCGGAGGCAGACTCGGTCGCTCCTCGTCCAGATGGACGTACGCCGCGTCGATCGCCGCGGCGAGCACCTTGAGCGAGGTCGTCTTGCCTCGCCCCTTGTCTCCCAGCAACAGGACGACACCGCCCGGTTCCCGCAGGTGCTCGATCCAACGGCTCGGATCGACCTGAGCGATCGCGAGAAGTTCGGCGTCATCGAGTTCCCCGAACGGATTGCGAGTCAGGTTCAGATGAGCGAAGGGGAGGGGAGGGTGGTCCATTCGAACGGACTCCGATCGCTGCTGCCGGCCTCGCATCATCTTCGATCGTCCCCGCGACGCGAAAGCCCCGGGCGTTCGGCGGCAGCGCGATGCGATCGGCGCACGAAAAAAGGCTCCGTGACGAGCACGGAGCCTTCGGAGGCATCTCGACTTCGAGCGGGTGTCCTAACGGACGCGACACTTGAAGCGAACGATCCCTCCTTGACCTGCGGGAAGAGGTTCGACGATCTCCGCACGGAAGATCTGAGTCGTCTCGTCCTGTTCGTTGACGAAGAAGTCGGTCTTCAGCGTGCACTGGGGGGATCCTTCGATCACTTCCAGACGCGGGCTGAGATGATCAAGGATCGTCACGTTACCGATCGTCTCGTTACCGACATTGTCGAATCGGATGGCGAATTCGATGATCTCCCCGGGGAGAGCATCGCCGCGCGACGCGACCTTGACCAGACGCAGACGCGGGCGCGAGTCGTCCTCTTCGATGCCGACCGTTTCCGCCGCCGGGCTGCCGTTGCCGAGCAGGTCGACCGTCAGATTGTCGACCGTCGCCTGAGCCGCATCGAGCTTGCCCCAGGAGGTCGCCGCATCGATCCCTTCCTGAAGCTTCGCCCCTTCGTTCTGGTCGTAGGCGCCGTAGCGGATGATCGCAAGATCCTCGAACGTCGCGAAGCGATTGTCGAACGCCGAGCTGGCCACTTCGTTCTCGAGCTCCATACCGCGCGTCCGATCGCGGAACGTCGACGACGAACGATGGCCGACCTGGCCGCGCGGCTGCAACTGCTGAAGTGCGGTCGACGCCAGATCGACTTCCTCGATGCCGATCGAGGCGATCTCTCCTTGGACTCCCTCGATCGCGACATTGGCTTCGCTGCCGGCGATCCCGTAGATCCGCCGCACCGAGCCGAAACGGGGAGCGTAGATCGGAACGCGATTGCTCGGAGCGACCAGTCGCCGCCCGTCGCGCGTATCGAAGTGACCGACCGTGTCTTCCGTATCCAGGCCGCGGACGGTCCAGTCCTTGTCGATCAGCACTTCGACGCCGTCATCACCGCCGTCGAAGATGAACTCGTCCGACGGCGTGAACATCCCTCCGGTCTCGTCGAACCAGGCCGGGAGCTGAACGTTCGGAGGGGCACACGGATCGCCGGGAGGGCAGGGGACCTCACCCGCGGTCGTCGGATCGTCGTAGGCGACCGGCATCACCGCGTAGTCGTCGGCGACCCGCACCCCGTCCGCTCCGGTCGCTTCGACCGCGCCGAGAAGATCGATCGGCCTGCGCAGCGGGTTGGCGTCTTGGCGCGAACCGGAACAGCAGGGGCAGTCGCTGCGGTGGTCGTCCGAGCCGGAATGCGAATCGGCGTGGTTGCCGAAGGCCCAGGCCGGAGGCGCGGCAGGAACCGGAGTGCCCGGAGGGGCCGGAGCCGAATAGCCGACCGGAGCGACCGGCATGCGGGCCGGAGCGAGACTCGAGGGGGGCATCGAACCGGGAGCGTTTCCGGAACCGATCGAAGGTCGTCCGACGGCGCAGCCGGTGACGAGCGTGAAGCCCGCTCCCGCGACGAGGGCGGTCCAGGTCAGTCGTCGGAATCTCTGCGTCATGGGGGCACCGACCGAAGTGGAAGGACAGGTTCGTGCGTTCGTCGGCCGGAATCAGCGTCGAGCGGTCTCGGGGACGTCCGACTCCCCCTGGCGAAGCACCTGCAGCGGCGCTCCGGGATGACCGATCCCCAGCGCCTCGTCAGGCACGCGAGCTCCGATCCGGACGATCGCCATCGGGCGACCGAACTTGTCGGCAGTGATCAGCGGATCGTCTCCGGGGCCGACGTCGAGCGAACGCTGTTCGTTCTCTCGCTGAGCCACGGGCAAGGCGATCGCGGGGTTCTCGAGATAGACGACTCGGACGACGAACTCGCCGGCCAGCGCCCGATCGAGATCGTCCTGTGTCAGAACGATCGGAATCGGAAAGCGATCTTCGAGCCCCTGGGGAGGGAACAAGCGATCGATCACTTCGATCGACGGATAGATCTCGAACCCGGGATGGCCGGGGATGCGGGTGATCTTGGCGCGATAGACGCCGCCGATCAGCATCCCCGCCTTCGCCTTCGAGGCACCGAACGACCGGAATCCGTCCTCGATGTAGAGAGCGACGTCGGCCCCCTCCGGCGCGATCACTTCGACCGGCTGGAAGTAGCCTCGCAGCGGCCCCCCGCGTTCCAACTGGCGTCGACCGACTTCACCCGGCGGCAGATCGGCCCAGTTGCGGAAATGAGCATTCTCGGTCTGGGCCCGAACCGGTGTGGCGACGAGATCGATGCCGCAAGCTGCGGCGACGACCAGCAGAGCGGTCGTCATGCGTCGCATCAGACGTTTCGCGAGCCGCATGAGGAGGCCTCGTTTCGCTTGAGGTTCGGCGCGCCGTGTACGAGAAGGTTCCGCGTTCGGAGCGTCGAGTCGGACTCGAACCTGGCGCGCGACGGACATCGCGACTCCGATGATCACGGCGGGAAGCGAACGAGCCGCGTGGAGCCGTGGGGGCTCGACGCGGCTCGGTTCCGTCCCGTCCCTCCGTTCCCGACTCGCAGGGAATCGGGAGACGGAGGTGATGTCAGACCGGCGCGTCCTCGCGGTCGAGGATCACATGCCCGGAGGGCAGTAGCCGCCCGCTCCGGGCGGATAGCCGTGAACCATGTCGGCCGGCGGCTGCTGATTGAAGTGCAGCGGCCGCATCGTCTGCTCACGGATCCGAACCGTGTCGGCCGGGCGCGGGTAGCTCAGCCCCGGAGCCTGACGGAGGTGAATGTTCAGCTCCGGAGTCGGTCCCGGGATGTGCATCGCGGTATGGTTCCGCATCGTGTGCTGCTGCAGACCGGCCGGCACTCCGAGCGGAATGTGCGGCGGGCCGGGGAGACCGATCGGCGTCCCGGTGATCGGGTAGCCGTACTGCGGGCCGGTGACGCCGGAGATGTACTGCGGCATCGCTCCGCCGCCGTTGAACGGCACCGGCGAGAAGCCCGGGGCGCCCCCCATCTCCTGCATGAACTGCGTCTGCATGACGCCCGCTCCCGCCCCTTCGACCTCCATGTCCTTGCGACCGAGGCGAATGACGGCCAGGATCGCGCCGCGGCGGTCCGCTTCGACGATCGGGTCGATTCCCGGATCCAGGCGGGTGCTGACCAGCGTGTCGACGCCGCCGATCGCCAGCTCCTGGAACTCGGGATCCGGAACGTAGATCACCTTGGTGACGAAGTTGCCGGAGAGCGCCTGATCGAAGTCCTGCTCGGTGAAGTGGACCGGAATCGGCGTGTGCGCCAGATAAGCGGCGGTGCGAGCGGTGATCGGAGCGACTTCGAGCGACGGATAGAGTCGCTCGTCCTCACGCCCTTCGATCCCCGTCACCTTCAGCCGATAGACGCCGTTCTCCGGGAAGTTCTGGATCCCCGGCACGACGAGCGGCTCGGAGTCGTACAGGCCGACTCCACCCACGTCCCAGCGGATCTCCATGCCGACCGGCGCCTTGAAGTGCACCTGGACGGTGGGAGCCGGAGCGCCCAGGTCATAGCCGCCAGGCATCCCCATTCCCATGCCCATCGGAGGCATGTTCGGGATGACTCCGGGGCCCGGTCCGCCGACGCCCGGCCCGGGGTGAGCGATCATCTGGGCCGGAGGCAGGTTGTGAGCGGTCGGAAGACCGTTTCGCAGACCCCCGCCTCTAAGGGCCGGAACGGTGCAGCCCGATGCTGCGACCGCGAGGCACAGCATCAGCGTTCCGATGGCGAATCGTACGGACATGATATCCCCCCTACGCATGGTTGCGGCCGAAGGCCACGGCCCACGACCCATCTCGTTCGGTTGATGGCGGCGAAGGTCACGGTCGGTTCGACGACGGCGGCGAGGCAATTGAGGTAGACCTCGAGGTTCGAGGTACCTATGATCCCGCCGCTCGTCGCCGGAAGGCGTCTCGTCGAGATGCCTGTCCCGGCCCTGCGGTCCTTGCCTCCGTCGGAGAATCGCACCCTGCGCGCGAGCCCACAGAGAACAACTCCGTGGACTCTATGTTCGGTCCGGCGCATCGCGATTCTTTGGCAAATCCCACACGACCGGACCATGAAAGCGGTTCTCGACTCGCCCATGACCGGCATCGCGATCGCGATGGTCCTGTTCTTCGCCGGGCTGCAGTTCGGACGAACCGAAGCCGCTCGACCGCGCTTCGACGGCGACGTGCTCGACGTCGACGGCGGTCTGCTGGTCCGGCGAAGTCTCGAGACGCTCGAGACGCTCGACGGCCTGGAGGTCGAACTGCGTCAGGAGATCGATCTCTATGCGACGCACGTGATCGGCGACGGACGCTACCTGCAGCGCGGGGCAGGGGGAGAGCAGACGCGCATCGACATGGTCTACTCGGCCGGAGGCGAGAAGGTCGCGGACGTTCAGCAGATCGACAACGGTCGCTTTCTGCTGACGCGCTACCGGACTCCGACCCGTTCCGAACTGACGCGAGTCGATCTCGAATACGCTCGTGCCGAACTCGGCTACGACCCGGTCGCTCTCGCTCCGGGGCACTTCGGTCCGGGAGCCGGATTGCTGGCGCTGGTCCGATCGTTCGGACGCGAGTTCGAGTTCTCACCGCCTCGTCAGGAGAGCTGGCAGGGACAGACGGTCTGGTTCGTCACCGGTCACTGGAAGCGGGAGCGGCTCAAGGCTCGGTTCGGAATCGAGGCCGGGGAAGGGGAGGGGGACCGGTCGAGCGAACGCGTGCCGCTCCCGCTACCGACTCATATCGAACTGGTGATCGGCAGCGATCCGCAGCTTCCGTTCTTTCCCTATCGCATCGACTTCCTGCGCCGCGACTCGTCCGGTGATCGACCGGTGACGTCGCGCATCGGTCGCCTCGAAATGCACCAGATCCGCCATCGGATCGTTCCGGCCGAGATCGACTTTCAGCCGACGCCGACCGAAGAGGTCGTCTCGGACGAGACGGCGGCTTTCGTCGCTCGCCACAAGGACTCGGAGACGATGCATCGCTGAACGAAAACGCCCCCTCGATCCGCGACGGAATCGAAGGGGGCGTGAGAGTCGATCCTGGCGCCGTCGGCTCGGCGGCGACGGTCGGACCGGACGATCGTTCACCGACGCGGCGACCCGGCGGATCTACTTGCCGACCGCGTACAGGAACTTGTCGCTGCGAAGGATCAGGCGATCGCCGACCACGATCGGCGATCCGTTGAAGATCGACGTGTCGCTGGCGATCGTGTTGACCGCGATCAGGCGGAACGACGGCTTCGCTTCCACCACGAACGTCCCCGCGTCGCGCGATACGTAGTAGATCATGCCGGCCGCGAGGAGCGGCGACGCGTAGATGCGGTCCGGCTTGGGCTCCAGCCGCTCCTGGTAGATCACTTCACCCGTCTTCGCGTCGGCACAGTAGACGATGCCGCGCGACTCGCTCGCCCAGTACAGATGCCCCTCGTGAAAGACGGGGGACGAGACGTTCGAACCGCGCCCCTGCGACCAGATCACGTGCGTTTGGGTGACGTCGCCGCGCCCGCCGCTGCGGATCGCCACGGTCGTGTTCTTGCGACCGCCGACCGCATACAGGATGCCGTCCTGCACGATGATGCTCGGGCAGATGTAGTCGTCGATCGCGTCGGCTTGCCAAAGCGGGTTGCCGGTCGCCGGATCGAACGTTAGGACCTTCCCCTGAACGCTCAGCGCCAGCTCCTGGTTTCCGTCGAGAGCGCGGTACAGGATCGGCGTATTCCACGATCGGTCGATCCCCTCCTGACGCCACGCTTCGCTGCCGTCCGACTTGCGCAGTGCCACCAGCGCCCCCGACTCGACCGACGCGTTGACGACCACCAGTTCACCGGCGATCACCGGCGAATTGGCGGTCCCGAACGCATGCGTTCCGGCTCCCAGATGCGTTTTCCATCGCAGCGAGCCGTCGAAATCGAACGCCGCGGCGCCGGTCGATCCGTAGAAGACGTAGATGCCGGTCTCGTCGACTGCCGGTGTGCCCGACGCGTAACCGTGCAGCGGAATGAAGCCGTCGTAGTTGGCCACCTCATGGTCCGACGCGAGCGGCGTGTCCCAGAGGATCGTGCCGTTGCTCGGATCGACGCAGAGCAGGTGGCGTTCGAGGTCCTGCTGGGTCCCGGCGGCGTTGCCGTCGCCGTACCCGGTGTAGCAGGTCAGATAGAGGCGTCCGTCGTAGACGACCGGACTGGAAGCTCCCGGCCCCGGAAGCGGCGTTCTCCAGACGATGTTTTCGGTGTCGCTCCAGGTTGCCGGAGTCCCGGTCGATTCCGATCGGCCGCTGCCGTCCGCTCCGCGGAAGCGAGTCCATTGATCCTCTCCGGACACGGCAGAGGTCATCGTGAACGCGACGATCAGGCAGGCTACGATGCGGAGCAGAGA
>CAZZBI010000204.1:0-8618 GCA_964652385.1 uncultured Pirellulaceae bacterium
CTTCATTCAAGCCGCTTGCATCCGAAAGGAACATACAAGTGGCCGGGCCCACGTTCCTCCGTGCCCTGGCAGCCCGAAGCGCCAAGCGCAGGGGTCCCCGTGTCCTCCCCATCGGAAAACGCTGCGACCGGGGTCGGTCGCACGACGACGAACGCGGTGAACGGGGGGAATTCCTTCGGCGTTTCGCCTATCATGAGCGGCCGCTGCGACGGTAAGGCGCGCTCGCCTTCACGACGCCGCGAACCCTGAGGTCCTGCCGGAATCGACTGCTGACGCGATGCGACATCGAAGAGAGTCAACGGGATGGAATCGATCGAACTGATCGCCGTGTCCGGAGCCGATGCGTTGGCCGAGCGTCGGAAGCTGAGGAGTCGCTTCGGATCGACCGGCCTCTACCCGATCCTGCTCGGCGACGAGAACGATCGACGTCGTCTCGAGGAGTCGATCGTCGTTCCCGGAACGCTCCGCGAGATTCTCGACGAAGCGGCGACGGTCGTCTTTCCCGATTGGTTCCTCGAACGAAGGAACGACGACCTCGAACCGAAGCCGGGCGAGATCGAGACGTGGGTCGAGGATGCCGGGGACGAGATGGGAGTCGTCACGCATCTGAACGTCGACAGCGGTCTGCCGAAGAATCAGGTGCTGATCGGCTTGGTTCCGCTGGACGATCCGGCCGATCTCTTCGCCGCGATTCGCTGGGGGGGCTGGAACGATTGTCCGTGGCCGGCCGAGCATGTCGCGGTCCATCGCCATTGGGCCAAGCGATTCGGTTCCGAAGTGATCGCGATCACCGGCGACGTCGTCGAGTGCGAAGTCGAACGGCCGCCGATCGAGCGGCGCGACGCGCTGCGTCTGGCGAAGGAGCAGATCGCCTACTGCGAGTCGATCATCGAGAACGGTACGCTGACCCTCCCGTCGCTCGCCGCGGGACTGGTCGAGAGTCGCTACTGGTATTTCTGGTGGGACTGATCGGCGCCGCTCGCTCGCGACCCTCATCTGCCGCTCAGCCCGCTCCGACGTAACGGGTCCGTCGCCCGCCGCGCCGCGAGAATCGCGGCGCCGGAACGGGGCCACGCTCGACCGTCGCCCGATCGTCGGCGACCGCTTCGTCGTCGTTCGCCTTGACGGCGCGGCGTCGCGTCGGAGCGACCGCGTCGATCCCGGTGTCGTCGCTCGCGTCGAAGAGGATCCGTTCCGCCGACGCGAGTTCGTCCGAGTCGAGATCATCGAACCGATCGGCGTCCGGATCGTCGCGCAGGTCGATGCGCCGCGGGACCGACGAGCGATGCGGAGGGGCGGGGGCGTGAGCGGTATCGAGACGGAAGGTGCGGCTGCTGATCTGATGGAACTTCAGAGCCGCGTCGACGCGTTGCCAGAGATCCGCGTCCTTGATCGGCGTCATCTCGCCGAATCGCTCCCACTGCCAGTCGGCTTCGCGCCATGCGGTCAGCCCGGTGCGAAGTCCTCGGCCGAGCGTTCGGCTGGAGGTGACCAGCGTCACGCGACTCGGTTGATCGAGAGCTTCGAGACCGCGGACGAGCGCGAGGAGTTCGAGTCGCGGGAGGCCGACTCCCGGTTCCGAGTCGTCTGCCTCCAGGTGCAGATCGGTTTCGATTCCTTCGATCGAGAAGCGCCAGCGACCCGGCGCGGCATCGGTTTCGGGAGTCCCTTCGACGAACAGCAGGAAGCGGGGGAGATCGCTCATCGGTACGCTCACGGCAGCAGGGCAGGGGAGATGCCGTCGGATCGAAGTCCCGTCCTGGGAGCGATCCGTCGTCCGTGAGACGGCAGCGACCCCACCGTGATCGTCCGGCCGCTCGCGGCGCGTCGAAGCTTTCCCGACCGGATCGCATTCTGTGGACGATACGGTCTTCGCGGTCGTCGAGCCTTTCCGAGCCGGTCAAGTCGACGGGGCGTCGATCGAGTCAACCCGCGCACTTCCGGTCGCTAGAATGGGCAGAGTTTCGCCAACTCACCATCGAGGTGCCGACGCATGGCGCGAGCGCGCAACGTTCTGGGAACCGAACTCCGTTGCTGCTGTACCGATCCGATGACCGGTTTCTATCGCAACGGTTATTGCGAGACGGGAGCGGCCGATCTCGGGCTGCATCTGGTCTGTGCCGAAATGACCGACGAGTTCCTCGCCTTTTCCAAGGCACGCGGAAACGATCTCAGCACCCCGCGCCCCGAATGGGAGTTCCCGGGACTGCAGGCGGGGGACAAATGGTGTCTGTGCGTACTGCGCTGGCGCGAAGCGTTGGAGGCAGGACGGGCACCGCGAGTCGATCTGGAAGCGACTCACCTGTCGACCTTGGAGTTCGTCGACCTCGAGGATCTGCAGGCTCACGCGATATCGTGAGCGCGGGGCGAAGGTACGGGGCAGGAGGCACGGAGACGAGGGGACTGAGACCCCTTGCTGACGCCGCGGGCTGGAAGACACGGAGTCGGAAGAAGCGGGGCGGCAAGACACGGGCGACTCCGTGACTTGGCGGTCCCCTGTGCCCCCGTGAGGAAATTCCGCTCCGTGCCTCCGGACCCTCTCCGCGTCTCTCAGCGTCTCCGTGTCTCTTCCCCGCTTGGGACGCGTTGACGCTGGCGATCGGCCGCTGCGCCGAACTAGCATAAGGGCCGACCGAACCCGCTCCGAGTGACCGATCGTTCGGTCATCTCACCCCCTTCTCCTCAGGCTGCCCCGCCATGGCCGCGAAGGTCGAGTGCCCGAACTGCGCCCACGTGATGGTCATCAAGACGGTGAAGGTCGGACGCTTTCGTCCGTCATGCCAGAAATGCCGTCAGACCTTCGTGCTCGAGATCAAGGCCGATGCGAGCGCCGGCGAGGATGGCTTTCGGTTCGAGACGCATCGGATCGTCGAGGGGCGTGAGCTTGCCGATCTCGCGACTCGGATGGATCCCGAGCCGACGGCGCCGGCGGCGACTCCGTCGTCGACTTCCGTCCCCTCCTCTCCGCACGATCTCCAGGCGACTCGCTTCGTCGATTCGGCCGCGACGGCGGCGATCGGCGACGATCGGACGATGGCGATGGACGACGACCAGCGCGCGGCAGCGGCTGCCTCGGCATCGTCCTCGAAGGTTGCGTCCCCTCAGGTGTCGACGCATGCCCGTTCGACATTGACCGGCCCGGCGGCGACTCGCGATGCCGGTTCGGCGCTGACGGCCGACGATCGGAGCGCCACAGGCGACGCCCATCGAGCCGCGATCGGGCGACTGGGAGGCTATCGGCTGATCAAGGAACTCGGTCGCGGCGGGATGGGTTCGGTCTATCTGGCGACGCAGTTGTCGCTCGATCGCCAGGTCGCGATCAAGACGATGCAGGGGCGCTGGACGTCGAGTCCGCGCGCGGTGGCTCGGTTCGTGCGCGAGGCGTATGCCGCGGCTCAGCTGGTCCATCACAACATCGTGCAGATCTATGATCTCGGCGAGGACAAGGGGACCAACTTCTTCAGCATGGAGCTGGTCCGCGGCGGCTCGCTGGACGACCTGCTGAAGAAGGAAGGGCGTATCGAACCGCGCCGCGCGGCGACGCTGGTTCTACAGGCGGCTCGCGGTCTCGCGTTCGCTCACGACAACGGCATGGTGCATCGCGACATCAAGCCGGCGAACCTGATGCTCAACGACGAGGGGCTCGTCAAGGTCGCCGATCTGGGGCTGGTGAAGACGTCGGCGATGACCGAATCGGACGATGCCGACGAGGGGCTCAATCCGATGCTCGCTTCGGCTCACTCGAACGTGACCGGTGCCGGCTCGCGGATGGGGACCCCTGCCTACATGGCTCCCGAACAGGCGGACGACGCGTCGAGCGTCGACGCGCGAGCCGACATCTATTCGCTCGGCTGCACGTTCCATGCGCTGCTGACCGGCAAGCCGCCGTTCACCGGCAAGTCGGTCGACGAGATGATCTCGAAGCACAAGACCGAGGCGATCGTGCGCCCCGACCGAGTCGTCCCGGGAGTCGCTCCGGAACTCGGGACGATCGTCGAGCGGATGACCGCCAAGCGTCTTGAAGAACGTTACGCGAACCTCCAGGAGGTGATCGCGGCGCTCGAGAAGTACCTCGGTTCGACGCCCGAGGAAGCCTCCCGGCGGCAGGAACGCAGTCGGCGACTGATCGAGGCGACGAGTCGGTTCGCGGCGGTGTCGACGGCGCCGATTCGTCTCGGCCTTCCGCTCGCCTTCGCCGCCGTCGCGGTCGTGCTGACTCTCATCGGCTCGCTGATCGGTTGGCGTATCGGTTTCGGCGTGGCGCTGTGGGGAATGCTCGTTCCGGTCGTCGGGCTGATCGTCGGCACGCTCGTCGATCGAAGCTCCCCCGTTTCGTCTCGTGTTCGACTCGTTCTGGCCGGTTCACGCCTGGGGGATCGAGTCACCTGGGGGCTCGGTGCGCTGGTGATCGTGGCGCTCGTGGTCGCCGCCGGTCTGACGTTTCCGGCGATCGTGGCGATTGCGGCGGCGATCGGCACGGCGCTCGCCTGGCGAGCGATCGTCGCCGCGTCGATCGACCGCAAGCGAGCTGGGATCGTCGCGGAGATCGAGGGGATCCTGCGCGAGATTCGGTTGGACGGGACCGACGAGGAGCGCGTCAAGCAGATGGTCGCCGACGCGGCAGGGAAGGACTGGGAAGAGGCGTTCGAGGCGATCTGGGACTACGACTCGATGGTCGCGATGCGAACGGTCCTGGCGAACGAAGGGAAGGGAGCCGGCCGGCGCACCGCTCGCCCGGTTCGCGATGCGCTCGTTCAGCGTCTGGAGGAACGAGCCGAACGGGTCCGACAGGATCGCCAGAAGCAGGTGCTCGTGAAGATCGAGCGCGCCAGTCTCAAGGCTCAGGGCAAGAGCGACTCGGAAGCCGAACGCGAAGCGGCAGCCTTCGCCGGAGCGATGGTCGAGATGGCGAACGAGGCGCGTCTGACGATCGCGTCGCTCAAGGGGAGCTTGCCGGCGGCGGAGGCGTTCGCGCGGCGGACTCGCGTCAAGATGATGCTCGCCGAAGCACGCGGCGGGAAGCCGAAACGGGAGCTCGACGAACCGAAGGCCGATCTCGGCGGGATGCTCGCCGGGTGGTTCGGCGGGCGATTGCGGTTCGCGATCGGCGCATTGCTGCTGGTCGGCTGCGTCTTCTGGATGCGTCAGAACGGCCTGCTCGATGCGGAGCGGCTGCAGCAGATCGGCGATGCGGCTCAGCAGCAGCTGTCGCAGGCGAGCGAGACGATTCGCGAGGGCACCGTGAACGTCGAGGACGTCAAGGCGGCGACCGCCGCCACGAGCGCGACGATCGGCGGAACGACGGCGTTGAGCCTTCCTGTCGTCGGACGATTCTTCGATTCGATCGGCCCCGGCGTGCTCGGATTGCTGATCGTCGTGACGGCGCTTCTCGGCGGGTTTCGCCTGACGCCGTTCGCCTTGATCGCGGTGGCGGTGACGTTGCTTCTGCCGCAACTCGGCCTGCCGAACTTCGGCTTCGGCGGCCTCTGGCACTGGATCGCTCCGACGATCGGCGTCCTGCTGATCGGCGTCGGAACGATCGTCGGTCGCGGGAAATAGCGCCGGGCTCTGCGAGCCCGACTGCGGGTGCGCTCGAACACTGGTCACGCTGCGCAGCCGAGTCCGCAGCGTTACGAAACCCTGCCTCGGCCACGGAGTGGCCGGGTCCACGACTCCCCAGCCCGAAGCGCCAAGCGCAGGGGTCCCCCGCGTGCCCCGGTCCGCCGCGCTGAGTCCATGGGCGCTCGCCCTACGAGGGCGCCGGACGCTCCGTTCATCGTGAAAATAAGCGGCGGGAGGGGGACAGACGCAGGCGAGGGCGCTCGAGTTCACGGTCCGGATCGTTCGGGCGGACGCCGTCGCCGGACCAATAGGAGGGGAGACTCTCGACCGCTCGTTCCAGCGTCGCGACATGGCGAGCCGGATCGATGGGGGGGAACTCGACCGGCGGTTCTCCGAGCGTCGCCGTGAGACGCGCCCGTGTCGATTCGTCGAGCAGTTCAGTCAGACGCCGCTCGTGCTCGTCGATCAGTCGGCGACGCGACTCGTTCAGTCGACGGCGAAGCGCATCGACCCGAGCGACGATCCGGTCCCGTTCCGGTTCGGTCAGACCGAGGTCATACCCGACCGAACCCGAGACGAGCATCTGAGTCATCCCCCAGTAACGGAACGCGATCAGATCCTCGATCCGCTCCGATTCCAGACGCTGGGGGACGTCGATCAGTTCGTCGACCAGCGTTTCGGTACGACGCCGAAGCTGTTCCATTTCGCGCCGCAGTTCGTCGACGCGCGCTCCCTTGGGCGACCGCCGCCGCTCCCGCTCCAGCTCGCGCGACAGATCGAAGAAGCGATACTCCAACTCCTCACGCCGCCGAGCCAGTTCGGATTGCTGTTCGGCGTCGAGCGAGAAGAGCCCTTCAAGTCGAGCGAGATCCCGAGGGGAACGATTGGGCAGCGGAGACGAACCCATTCCGAACTTCACCGGATCGGAGACGGCTGCCGGATCATCGTAGAACTCCGCGACCGACTGACGCTTGAACGCGGTCAGTTGCAGACGCTCGTCGATCCGATCGAAATCGATCAGCGGCATGCGAGACCAGAGATCGTCGTCTCCGTAGCGTTCGAGCAGCGCCGCGGCGTGCGGCGGCTCCAGTCGTTCGGCGATCTCGTTCAGCAACGCCCGCTCCGTCGCGAGAATCTCGCTCCGCAGACGTTCGATCTCCGCTTCGATCGCGAAACTCAGCTCGTCGCGCGTCGGGTCGTCGATCGCCAGGTCCTCGCCGAGCGAGCCGATGGCGAGCATCTGGTACAGCGTGTGGCGATCGCAGGATCGGCGCCAAGCGAGTTGGTGCAGCCGAGCGATACCGTCGTCGCCCAGTTGCTCCTGCAGGTAGGTTCTCAATCGCTGCTCGCCGCGGCGCAGATCGATGGTCGGATCAGGGCGATCGCGATGCTCGCCGGCCAGGATCCGCAGCTGTTCCCAAGCGAGATCGAGTTCCATCTCGAGCACACGACTCCAGCCGTTGGCGCTCGCCGTCGTTCCCGTTCGCCTCGCTTCGCTCCAGACGATCGGATCGGCTCCCCAGGTCGCGACGTCGAGCGACCGATCCCGATCCGGTTCGTCTCGCCCCGCTCGGGAATCGAGCGACAGCGCTCCGCGGACATCCAGAAGCCGAGCATGACGGAACGGGAGCGGTACCGCGGAAGCATCGCTCGCACGGTCGGCAACCGGCTCCCGCGTCTCGGTCGTTCGCGCGGCGTCGTCGCCGTTCGCTTCGTTGGGCTGGCGTTCCTGAGACGGGCTCGACAGGACTCCGCGCTTCGGCCGCTCGACCTGGAGCGGTGGCGCAGCGGCTTCGCGACAGAGAAAAGCTCCGGTCGATGCGATGATCGACGTGAGCGTCAGCGTGACCAGGGGGGACGAAAGGTCGATCAGGGATCGCATGGCTCGTGGCGGCTCCGAAAACTGAGGTGACCGATCCGAAGCCGCCCGGACATTCCGTCGTCCAAGCGGCCGAATCGAAAAGGCTCGCCGTCGCCAAGGGGATCGAGAGCTGACGACCTTGTCGCTCTCGATGGCCGTTTCGGCGGCGGCGCTGCGTCGTGGCCGCGCTGCGTCGGAGGGGCGGACCGAGCTCGTCGGTTCGTCCTCGTTGCGTCTCGCGGAGCGGGGAAACCGATCTCGCCTGTCGGTGATCGGTTCGCGCCGCAGGTTCGACGATCGACTAGCGACCGTCGGTCGTTCCGATCGGCGTCCCTCCATCGCCGCCCGGGCCCGGCAGCGGAGCACCGGCGTCGTCCGGCACGATCACCTTGAAGGCGGTCATGTCGGTCGGAGCGATCTCCCACTGCGACGGATCGGCGGGGAAGGCGAAGATCTCGTAGTCGGCCGTCTCGATCGGCAGCGACAGTTCGTAACGCCAGAGCAGATTGCCGGTCGGCTCGGCATCGATCGTGAAGAACCAGCGGTTCGTCCCGTTCTGGGCGACGTAGAACCAGCTCTTGCTGGCCGCCTTGCCGCTCGTCCGTATCACGCCGTCGTAACTGACGATGGTGGTCCCCATCGGCGGATTGTCGACGGTCGGTAACGACTCGGGAGGACCGTCCTTGACCCAGACGACGACTCGCTCGAGCAGCTGTCCGGGACGCTCGTCGTCGAACAGGTCGAGGACATACTGCCCCTCGGGCATGCGCGATCCGCCGTTGTCGATGCTGACGATCTCGGTCCGGCGGGTTCCGAGTCGGTATTCGGTCTGGTAGTCGGTCGATCCGGTATGGACCGATACGCGAAGCGTGCCGGTCTTTCCCTCCGGCTTGCGCACGTAGGCCTCGATCGAGACCGTGTAGCCTTCGTAGACGACGTCGTATTCGGGAGAGACGATCTCCCAGGCGCGTCGCTTCTCGAAGACCGGCGGAATGCCGGGAGGGATCGCCGGTGGTTCGTCCAGGCAGCAGGACGTGATCAGCAACAGGAACGCGAACATGTTTCGGACTCCTCGACGATCGCGACGACGTCCGTTCGAGCCCGATTCGACTCGGAGCAAGGTCGTCGGCGATCGAACTGTCGAATCGTGGGGGTTGTCGAATCGGATGGAATGACTCGGTCGGACTCGCGATCC
>CAZZBI010000204.1:8628-9817 GCA_964652385.1 uncultured Pirellulaceae bacterium
CGTCGGTTCGGGAAGGTCGTCGGACGCGATCAGGAAACGCGTGTCGTCCGACGGCGGGAGTTCGATCTGCCGCGGATTCGCGACGAAGACGAACGAACGGAACTCGCCGGACCCGAAGGTCCACGGCACGTCGATCGACCAGTCATGGGCTCCCGCGACGTGGTCGACCCGATAGATCGCCAGCACGCGTCGCGTATCGGTGATCGCGAGCCAGACCGGACCGTCCGCGAGTCCCGAGAAGCGAATCGAGGCGGGGTGCGGCGGAAAGACGCTCCCCGTCAAGGGAAAGTCGAGCGACGGGACGACGATCGGAACGACTGAGGGTTCGACGACGCGTACCGTCACCTGGGCCTGAAGCTCGTTCGGCCGGAGGCGATCGAACATCGCCACGCGATAGGTGCCGGCCAGCATCGGCATGCCGTTGGTCACCGTCGCGAACAGGAACGGCTCGCCGCCGATCTCGAGTTCCCATGAGCGGCCGACCTCCTTGCCGGTCCATTCGATCCGCAGCAGGCCGCGGCGGAACTCCGGCTTGGCGATCGCCAGATCGATCCCGGCGAGCGGACCGACGAGCTGGATGTCGTTGCTCGGCGAGACGAACTGCCACTGCTCCTGATCGTTCGCGCCCTGCTGACCGAGAGCCCCGGTCGACGACAAGGCGACCAGCGCAATCGCGAACAGACTCGACCATTCCCAACCCTTCGGTCGCCGTTCGTACGTCGCGGCTCGTTCGAGCGACTTCCGGTCGGCAAACGACTCCTGGTCACCAGGCGACGTCGCGCGGTGCGGATTGTTGCCGCGTCGATGGTGATCGAGCGACACGTGGCGGTCTCGAAGGGAAGGTCGGCCGTCAGCGGTCGAACGATCGGATTCGGCGAGGGAGCGTCGACGTTCGTGGTCGACCCGAGACGCGCTGGACGCGGGACTCGAAAGGAGATGAACTCCGGGCATCACGAGACTCCTGAGGGAAATGCGATCGGCCCGCAAAAGTCCAGTACCGATTCGCCCCTCGGAGCGGCGCGGATTCCGAAAGAATTTCGGGAATCGATGCCCGTCGATTCCCCATCGTCGTCGTTCGATCGCCTCGTTTGCCTGAGTTGCCGAACCGCAATCGCAGGGTCGAGGCGGGTTTGGGTACAGGGGAACACTGCGTGGGCCCGGCCACTCCGTGGCCGAGGCAGGGTTTCGT
>CAZZBI010000205.1:0-9427 GCA_964652385.1 uncultured Pirellulaceae bacterium
GAACGAGACCGAGCGCTTGTGCCGCGCGGCTTCCGAAAGCCGATTCGACGCGAATCGTCGACTCGCCCGGCGGATCGTCGTCGACCAGTTCGATTCCGTTGCCGACCGTCGCCAGTCGCGCCGTCACGCGCCCCGCGTCCTGATTGTCCGGATGCTCGTTGATCAGATCGAGCACATCGCCGATCGTGCGTGCCGAACTGACGTCGATGGCGAGCGAGACACCGTCGTTGCGGACGATCGTGAAGTCGATCCCGCTCTTTGTCGGCACCCCCGCCCCTCGATTGAGCGCACTCAGCCGAGTCGTCTCGTCCATCGTTCGCAGACCGAAGTCGGCCGCCGTCGTCCCGCCGTTCTCGCCGATCGAGAAATCGACGCCGCTCAACCGCGAACGAACTCTCAGACGCCCCTGATCGTCGAGATCAGCCACGATCGGCGCTCCCGAGTGCGTCAGTCGATTGAGCACGTCCTCGATCGTGCGAACGTCATCGAACCGGACGACGTGAGTCGATTCGCCGACGACGATCCGCAGTCCCGACGACAAATCCGGCTCGTCTCCCGAACCTCCCTGTGCGATGCCGATCCGATCGAACGTCAGGACTCCGGAACCGTCGTTCGAGCGGTTCGTTCCGTCGACCGCATCGAGCTGCGCCGAAAAGAGGGCCGAGAACTCCGCCGACCCGTTCAAGGCGGCAACGATATCGGCTCCGGTCGACGACAGGTCGTTCGCATGGACGTAGAACGTCCGTTCCTCCCCACCGCTCTGCGAGGTGTCGCCGAGCTGCAGTCCGAGATCGGCCGTCGGAATCGTCGCCGCGCCGTCGAAACCTCCGTCGGTCGGATCCGAACCGTCGTACGTCGCGGTGAAGGTCCCCTCGGCCGCTACGGCATCGATCAGCGTCTGGACCGTCGTCGCTCCGGAACCGTCGACGACCAGATTCAGTCGTCGGGAGAGCGGATCGAAATCGGCGACCGCGGCATCCCCCATCGCGCCGCCGTCGACCAGATGGACCGTGACATGATTCAGTCCGGTGCCGGCGGTATTCGCCGTGACGATCAGGTTGTTGTTGCTTCCCGAGAAGGTGACCGCCGCACGAGCCGGCAGGGCCGCGTCGCTGTAGATGACCGTTTCGCTCCCCTTGTCGACCCCGGGACCGGCCCGCAGCAGATCGTCGTCCACGATCTGAAACCGATAGTCGTTCGATTCGGCGCCGTTCGACTTCGCCCGAATCGCGATGTCGTTGTGCGCCCCTCCCGACGACAGATTCGCGGTCGCACGAGTTCCGAACAGGCCGGCGAACTCGCCGGTCCGCCGTGCTTGAGCTTCGAGATCGACTCCGGTGACCGGTCCCGACTGGATCGTCGAGAGCTGTTCGATGCCCAGTCGCCGCGCCGTCGTGCCCCCTCCGGTATCCCGGATCAGCAGCGCCCCTCCCTGATCGTCCGCCCACTCGAATTGCAGCGAGCGACCGACGATCCGGACCGAGAGATCACGCGATTCCGGCGCACCCCGGCGAAGCGTCGCGACGAGGTCTCCGACCGTCTTGGCTCGCGAAAGATCGATGTCCGACTGACGAGTGCCGTCCGAGATGCGGACCGTTCCGAGCGAGAGCCCGTCTCCACCGAAAAGATCGCTCAGCCGAGTCGCCTCGGTCGGAGCGGCGCCGGCGACGGTCCCCGAGACGATCCCCTCGCCCAGCCCACCGAAGACCGAGTTTCCCGAAACGTTGCTCTCCATGCCGAAGCCGGCATCGACGAACGACGAGAGTCCCGTCTCGTTGCCGAGGAACGAGACGAGATTGCCGTCCAGTTCGTACGGACGCTGTTCGATCGCACTGCCGCCGAACAGGTGCCGACCGCGAAACTCGGTGTTTCCCAGGTCGACCAGGAACGAGATCGCCCCGCGGATCTCTTCCACGGCTGCCTGACGCTGAGTCGCGGTAGCGGTCGTGCCGATCGACGACAGGACCAATCCGCGGACATCGCGCACCTTCTCGAGCGATCCCGAGATCGCACTGTCGCTCGCCGCGAGGAACGAGTCGGCCGTTCGGATGTTGACCGAGTACTGTGCCTTGAACTCCAGGACCCGCTGCAAGGCCATGGCTCGTACGGTTGCCCGCGGCGCATCGCTCGGCCGAGCGAAGGCGCGTCCGGTGCTGACCTGATCCTGGATGCTCAGCAACCGCTTCTGATCGGTCTGCAGCTGCGTCAGCATGCGCGTCCGCATCAGCACGTCGCTCGCGCGGCCGCTCGGAACGGGGTAGATCGCGCCCATCATTTCCTCGACTGTGATCGATCCCGGTGCGTCCGAGACGGCGGCCCCCTCGAGCCGAACCCTCGAACCGGTTCACCCGTCCCCTGCTCGCGTCTCAGAGGTTGACGAGGACGTCGAACAGTTCGCTGGCGGTCTGGATGACCCGCGCCGACGCCTGAAAGGCGCGCTGATAGGTCATCAGCCGAATCGCTTCCTCGTCCAGACTGACGCCGGTCACCGACAGGTGCTGCGCTTCGATCGTGTTCTTGTAGACGGTCAGTCCGTCGACCTCCGCCGCCGCCGACGCCGACGCCTGAGTGATCTGGATCGTCAGACGTTCGTAGACCTGCGTGATCGCCAATCCACCGAGCGAGTCGATGGGGCGATCCCCCAGCGACGCCAACGCCTCGGCCCCTCGGGCATCCGCTCCGATTCCTTCCTGCGACGCGGCGAACCGTCGCGGATCGGCCAACAGTTCGCTGCCGACTCCGATGTCCCCGGCTCCGGTCCCGGTGAAGAACGTTCCGATCCCCAGCGACGCGAGCAGGCCGCTCGTGTCGTCGGCAAAGGCGAAGTCCAGTCCCTCGCGTTCGGTCGAGATCCGCAGACGTCGATTCGAGTCGATCGAGGCCGAGAGTCCGTCGATCGCGTCGAGCGCATCGCGGATGTCGGCGAGGGTCGTGTCGTCGTCCAGCCCCTGCAGCGCGACCGGAATCTCGATCGTGCGCGTCTGCCCCGAAGCGATGTCCCGCACCAGGACCGAGAACGAGCCGTTCTCGGGAACATAGGAGAGACCGGCTTCGTCCAGCGGCGCATCGATCGACGAGACTCGTTCGACCGAGGTGACCGATCCGAAGCCGACCAATCCCTGCGACGACGAGTGGACCCGATTGAACTCGTAGGCCAACGTGCGGGCGAACTGATCGAAACGATCGATCGCCTCGGCCAACGTCTCGTCTCGACTCGCGAGCAGACCGCCGATGACGCCCCCTTCGGGACGCAAGGTGCTTCCGGTTTCGGTCAGCACCAGCTTGTTGATCGCGATCCCGCGATCCGACTCGGTCTCGATCGAGATCCGCCGCGCCGTTCCGTCGAAGACCAGAAAATCTCCGCCGGCGTAGACCGAAATCGTTCCGCTCTCCTGCTCCGTCGCCTTGACGTCCATCAGCTCGCTCAGTCGTTCGAGCGCGAGCAACCGCTGATCGCGCAGACCGACCGCGGCGTTCCCCGCCGCGTTGCCTCCTTCGGTCTGCAGGATTTTGACGTTGAGCTTCGAGATCTCGTCGAGCAGGCGATTGACCTCGTCGACCTCTCCCTTGACCTGATCGTTGACCTGCGTCCTTATCTGGCGCAGCTGTCCGGCGACCGAGCGGATGTCGGAAGTCAGCCGCTGTGCTTCGAGAATCGCCACGTTGCGGACGCTGGCCGATTCGGGCTGATTGACGACGTCATTGATCGACGAGAAGAATCGGGTCAGTCCGGTACTCAGATCGGTGTCGTTGAGCTCGCCGAGAATTCCCTCGAGCTCCTGCAGCACGTCGCGCTGCTGCGTCCCGGCCTCGAGATCGCTCTTCGCGTCGCGCAGTCGCGACGCGACGAACAGATCGACGTGCTGCTGCACGCCGAGCGTGCGGACGCCGAGACCGACGTTGAGATTGCCGACCTTCTGCGAGACGGCTGTGCCGAGATTGAGCGTCTGGCGGATGTAGCCCGGCGTGTTCGCGTTGGCGATGTTGTTCGCCACGACGCGCATGCCGATCTGATTGGCGTCCAGCGCCTGGGCACCGATATTGATGGCCGACAGCAGCGACATGGCTCCCTCCCTGCCACGCGCCCGGCTGCCGATCGCTTTCCCTGCGATCCCCGATCAGGCCTCGTGGTCGACGAGCGAACCTCGATAGGCGAACTCGCTCTTGCCGTATGTCGGTCGAATCCGCCCTCCGGTCGCAATGATCTCGAGCATCTGCGACACGTGAAGGAGCGATCGTTGAGCGGCGACCCAGTTGGTCAGCTGTTCGAGTCGCACTGTTCTCCCCAGTTTCGTCGCCTCGCCCAGCTTGCGATGCACTTCATCGTGCGAGCGGAGCGGAAGCCGATCGGCCGCTTCCGTCAGACTCTCCGCCTCCACTCCGACCTGCCGGATCCGGACCAGCAACTCGCCGCGACGCGTCTGCACCCCTTCGAGCGCCCGGTAGATCCCCTCCTCATCCTGCTGCAGATTCCGCTGAGCATCGAGATCGCCGACCGTCATCGCCGCCCGCTTGCGGCGCAGCACGTCGAGCAATCCGGCCTGGATCTCGGTCAGCTCGTCCAGCAGCCGAGCCATCGCATCCTCGATCGCCCACTCTTCGGAACTCATGCGTTCTTCCTCGTTGCGGGAGCTTCGGTCGGCCGGCGTTCGGGGGAGACCCGAATGCCGACCGACCGCCAATCGCTCTCGTCGATCAAGGGCGGCACCGGATCGATGCCGCCGACGGTCCGACGCGCCGCAGGGCTCCCCTCCCCCCGTCGCCCGTCCCGCGAGGTCTCAGCCTCGTCCCATCATGAAGAGGTCGTACATCGGCCCCGAGATCGTCTTGGCCGAGGCATCGGCCATCCGTTCGACCAGGAGCTGGTCGAGCTGACCTTGGAAGACCTCTTCGGTTCGCCCGCCGCCCATGTAGGCCGGGCCGTCGAGTCCCTTGCGCATTTCGGCCAGCATCGAACCGAAGAGGGTCTGGCCGACGAAGTCGTCGAACGCTTCGCGCAGTTCGGGGGAGCCCTTGATCGCTGCCGCTCCGCCTTGATCGACCGAAGCCAGCGTGCTGCCGGCCGCTTCGGCTCGGCGGCTCGTTCCGGCCGAGATCAGGGTGTTCGTGATGTCCATCGGCAGCATCCCTTTCGTCTACGGTGACTTTTCGGATCGCGTCGACCTTGCGGATCAGTCGATCTCGATCACTTCCCCGTAGAGATAGCCCCCTTCGGCCAACCCCTTCACGATCTCGATCAGCGTCTCGGGGGGAGCCTGCAATTGGTCGAGCGCCTGCTGAAGACGCTTGAGTTCGACGCCGGGTCCCGGCGGCAGCGGACCGTTCGCGTCCAGATCCAACGGGCGCGTCGCTCCGGCATCGATGGCGAAATCGGCCGACGAGACCGCTGCCGGATCGAAACGAACCTCGTCGCCGATGATCACGATGCCGGTCCGACGATTGATCACGACGACCGATTTCTTGGGCTTGTTGTGGAGTTCGAGCGCCAGCAGCTCGCTGACGAAGTTGACCGGATCGTCGACGTAGTAATCCGGAATCGGAACCTGAATCGTCACCTGATCCTTGGCCAGCGGCATCGGACCGCTCGATTCGAGATAGGGCTGATACTGCTTCAGCGTTTCGGCCACTTCCGACGCGGTCCCGAAGCCGGCGTACTGAGGGCGGATGACCAGGTCGAAGTAGAGCTGTTGCTTCGGCTCGACCGCTTCTTCCCTGATCTGCATTCCTCCCTCGTCAGGCACGAACTCGCGCTGATCGAGTCGCCGCGGAACCCAGGATTCGACGTAGGTGAACGTATTGCGGAAGTCGACTTGCAGCTGACAGCCGCGATCGACCACACCGCTGGTGGCGTGCGTCTGGTCGATCAGTTCGATCGGCCCGCTGGCGATCGCCAGAATCGGCATCTTGCCCGAATCGCCGACATACGGACCGCCAGTCAGCGACGCTTCGAGCAGCATCCCGCCCTGCAGGCTGACCGCCGAACCGAACGAGTCGACTCGGCAGCGAACCTTCGATCCTTGGCGAAGCCCCGATCCCGGCACCTCCGCCGTCACGAAGACGATCGCCGCGTTGCTCGTTCCGCGGAACTCCGAGATCAGTTCCTGACCGCTGACGTCGCGCATCATCTCGAGCCCGGAGCCGCTGAGCATGCGTCCCAGCGCCCGATACGTCGCCGCCAGATCGGGATCGCCGGTCCCCTTGAGACCGACGACGATTCCGACTCCGCGCAACACCGACGACTCCTGCCCCTTCACGTCCGCGACGCGCCGAATCGGAATCTGCCCCGCGACGCGAGCGGGAAGGCTCGACCCGATCGCGAGCAGGACGAGCAGCGATCCGATTCTCAGGCAGCACGCGTTCATGTTCTCGGTCCGATTCTCAGGCGTGACTTGGATCGACATCGATCGACGGCGATTGGGGAGATCAGAACGGCGAGACCTTGTCCATCGCGCGGATCAACCACCCCCGGCGCCAGCCGTCATGCACCTGTCCGGCCAGCTTTCGCTCGATCTGCAGGTCGGCGATGTTCTCGCTCAGGACGACCCGATCCTGACCGATGTCCTCCTGACGACAGGTTCCGGTCAGTCGCACGATCCACTGCTCCTCGTTGATCTCGATCTCCTTCTGACCTTCGAGAACGAGGTTGCCGTTCGGTCGGATGTCGACCACCTCGACCGCCAGGTTCAGCGTCAGCCGCTCCGCCGTCTCGAGATCGGACTGGGCCCGGATCTGATCCTGAAACTGTCCTTGAATGCGAGGATCGAGACCGGTGTTCTGCTGAGTCCGTTCCGCCTTGGTCAGTCCGTTCAATCGCGTCCAGTCCTGCATCACCGCCAACAGGTTCATCGTTCGCCGGCGCTGCGATTCCCCTTCGCTCGAGAACCGCGACAGTTCCTCGATCCGAACGGTGAAGATGTCATGACGTCCGATCGGACGAGGGACGACCGGCTCGCTCCGAACCAGACTCCCCTGCTGCATCGACAGCGGACGATCGTCGCCGCCGGCACCGATCGCTCGATACAGACTGTTGTTCTGCGCCGCGGCGTTGCCGCAGGCGAACGACAGGACGAGACCGACGAGCGGCATCCAGGCCGCGATCGATTTCCCTTGCGATCCGACGTTCCTCGTCATCGTCGTGCTCCCATCCTTGATACCGTCGGCCGGCGCGGTTCCCGCTCGGCCATCCTGTTTCGTCTCGTTCGCGGCGCGGCGACCGTATTCGTCACCGGACGACGTTCGTCCGATCGTCCGCCACCACCACGCGGTTTTCGCCGACGACCCGTCCCGTCAGCGTGCGACGTCGATCTCCCAGCCGGACCTCGACGAAGCCGCCCATCCGACCGTCGCTGTTCGCCGTTCCCGACGTCGTCACCGAAAGACCGTCGACCGACGAGACGACCGTGACTCGGGCGCCGCGACGGATGAGCGTCGGCGCCGCGAGGACCGTCGGGTCGATCGGACGATCCGCCGGCCACTGGACGGTCAGTTCGCGACCGACCGCGTCCGCGGTATTCGAGATCGTCCGCATGCCGTCGCGTCGTCGAAACGGTCGCACTTCCAGATCTTCGAGCGTCAACGGTCGTCCGCGCTCGACCGCTCCGTTGAGAAAGACGACCTGCGGGAGCGGCGCGACCTCGACGTCGATCGGCACCCAGGTCCGCTCTCCCTGCTGCTCGATCAGCATCGTCACCGACACCGACTCGCGGTCCTCCGCGACCGTCAGCTTCGCCTCCAGCCAGCGGCTGCCGCGCGACAGGATCCGGTGCGTCTCGCTCGGCAGCGACGCGGCACGCCACTCGAACCCCGCCTCTTCCGCCTGTCGCTCCAGACGGAGGCGGCAGAACCGCTCGACCTGCGCCGGATCGAGCCGATAGGTCCCGCGGCCGTCGCTGTCGTCCGTTATCAGGTCGGTCCAGCCGACCTGGCGTTCGGCGAACGAGTCGTCGAGAATCGGGTTCGATCCCCGTTCCGCCCCGGCGATCTCGTCTCGACTCGAGGAAGCGGCCGCCCGCTCGGCACGAACGATCGGAGCGATCACGACGCGCGAGGCGCCGGCGATCTCGATGCGGAACGGATCGATCCCGAGGAGCTCCAGCCGCTCGAGAATCGCCTGATCGTCGACGCTCCGCTCGGCAACCGGAGTCGGGAAAAGCTCGACGGCTTCGAGCCGCGTCACGAACGACTCGTCACTTCCGGAAATCGAAGCGAGAGCGCCCAGCCGGACGATCGACGTCTCGACCTCGGCTCGCTGACGCAGTCGGATCGTCGCCTCCTGCGCCGACATGCTTCCGCACGATGCACCGAAGAGCAGCAGCACCGCGCCGGCGAAGGCTCGCGACGACCTCCGCACCCGAAGCCCGCCCGAGCGCGACGTCGTGCGACCGACGCTCGTCGAACGACGAACTCGGTTCGCGACGAAGCACAGGCCAAAGGACGGGAAGTTCATCGTTCGCTTCCGGAGCAGTGGAGGTCAGTCCGAGATCAGGTCGTCAGGTCTCAGCGACGCAGGTTCGAGATGAGCTGCATCATCTGATCGCCCGTCTGGACCGCCTGGCTGTTCAGTTCGAAGTTCCGCTGCGTCTGGATCAGGTCGATCAGCTCGCGGACCGGTTCGACGTTCGACGCCTCGAGAAACTGATGCTGGACCACGCCGGCTCCTTGCGTCCCGGCAGTGACCAGATTCGGCTGCCCCGACGCTTGGCTCGCGACATACAGGTTGTCGCCGCTCTTCATCAGTCCTTCCGGGTTCCGGAAGATCGCCAGCTGCAGTTCACCGACCTGCTGGAAGTCCTGTTGCCCGACCTGCTTGACGAGCACCGCACCGTCGGGGCGGATCGAGATCGATTCCTTGTCCTCGGGAATGTTGATCGTCGGTTCGACCCGTCGACCGAGATTGCCGCTGCCGAGCACCAGTTCGCCGTCGGCGTTGATGCTGAAGTTTCCGGCGCGGGTGTAGTAGATGTTGCCGGCGGTGTCCGAGACCTGGAAGAAGCCGTTGCCGACGATCGCGACGTCGGTCTCGCGATTCGTCTGTTCGAACGCTCCCTGCATGAAGTTGGTCTGCACGCTCGAGACTCGGGTACCGAGTCCGACGGCGGTTCCGACGCCGGTCTGCGGAGCCTGTTGCTCGGCTCCCGGAACGACGTAGTGCCGATAGAAAAGGTCCTCGAAGTTGGCGCGATCCTTCTTGAACGCGACGGTGCCGACGTTCGCCAAGTTGTTCGCGATCACGTCGAGCTTCGACTCGAGCGCTTCCATGCCGGTCGATGCGGTGTAGAGAGCCTGGACGGACATCGCTTCGCTTCCTTGCGTGAATCGACGGGTTCGATCGAGATCAGCCCTGAGTCAGCAGTCGCGAGATCAGGGAACTCGCCGTCTCGTCGTGATGCTGGATCATCTTGACGTTCGCCTCGTACGCGCGACTCGC
>CAZZBI010000205.1:9437-9787 GCA_964652385.1 uncultured Pirellulaceae bacterium
GCCTTGATCAGCTCGACCATTTCCTGGACCGGTTGGGAACTCGAGTGTTCGACGAAGCCCTGACGGATCTGACGATCGGTCAGCGGCGCGCCACGCGACGACCCTCGATCCCGAAACGTGTTCTCCCCCGCCTTCTCGAGATCCTTCAGCTCGCGAGGCTGAAGCAGGGCGAGCGGGATTCGCAGTCCGTTTTCGACCTGCGACACGATGCCGTCGTTCGTGACGACGACCGGGAATCGCGGGTCGACTCGAACGGGCGTGTTGCCGATCGCCAGGACCGCGCGGTCCTCCTGAGTTCGGAGCGTGCCGAGCTCATCGACGAAGAAGTTCCCCGCCCGAGTCAGCAGCGT
>CAZZBI010000206.1:0-7740 GCA_964652385.1 uncultured Pirellulaceae bacterium
GGACACACATCGCCATCAGACCGCCGTTCAGCGACCAGAAGGAGAATCGGAGCAAGCCGTTCTTCCATTCGACGCCGGGAATCAAGACTCGTAAACAGAGCAGCATCAAACCGATCCCCAACATCCCGTAGACGCCGAACAACGCAGCATGCCCGTGCAGCGGCGTCGTGTTGAGCCCCTGCATGTAGTAGAGAGCGATCGGCGGGTTGATCATGAAGCCGAAGAGCCCTGCGCCGACCATGTTCCAGAAGGCGACCGCGACGAAGAAGTTGATCGGCCAGCGGTAGCGGCGGACCCAGGGGGACGTGTTCGCGCGGCGCAGATCGGCCGTCGCGTCGAACGCGACGAGCGTCAGCGGCACCACTTCGAGCGCACTGAAGACCGAACCCCACGCGAGCGCGACGGTCGGCGTGCCGGTGAAGTACAGGTGATGACACGTACCGATGATCCCTCCCGCCAGGAAGATCGTCGCCGAAAGGAGTGCCGAGGCTGCGGCGAGCGACGGGCGAATCAGCCCCAGCCGCATGAAGACGAACGCGATCACCGTCGTCGCGAAGACCTCGAAGAATCCCTCGACCCACAGATGGACGACCCACCAGCGCCAGTACTCGACCATCGACAGATGCGTATGCCGGCCCCAGGTCAGCCCCGCTCCGTAGAAGAGAGCGATTGCGGCGGTCGCCACCGTCAGCAGCAGCACCAGCTGTCGCTGATGTCCCGGTCGACGCAGCGCCGGAAGCAGCGCCCGAATCATCAGGACCAGCCAGAGAAGGAGTCCGACCATCAACAGGATCTGCCAGAACCGGCCGAGATCGACGTACTCGTAGCCTTGGTGTCCGAAGTAGAACGCGACTTGGTCCGAGAAGAAGTTCTTGACGCTCATCCACTCGCCGGCGAGCGAGCCGACGACGACCAGCAGCAAAGCGGCGAAGAGCACGTTGACGCCGAACCGCTGCAGCTTCGGTTCCGCCTCGCTGACGAGCGGTCCGATGAACAGGCCGGCGGCGAGCCAGGCGGTGGCGATCCAGAACAGTCCGATCTGCACATGCCAGGTTCGCGCGACGGAGTAGGGGAGCCAGTCGGCGAGCGGCAGTCCGTAGAATCCGTTCCCCTCGACGCCGTAGTGCGCAACGACGACGCCGAGTCCCATCTGCGCGAGGATCAGCGCCGCCACGACCCAGAAGAACTTGACCGTCGCCCGCTGGGACGGAGTCGCTTGCCAACGTGCCAACGGATCGCGCGAGGTGTCGAGTCCCGCCGTCTCGTCCTCCTCGGGGCGAGACGCATACCACCAGGTCATCGCCGAAATGCCGGCCAGCAGCATGATGATGCTCACGCCGGTCCAGACGACGTTGTCGCCGGTCGGTCGATTGCCGACGAGCGGTTCGTGCGGCCAATTGCCGGTGTAGCTCGCCGAGTCGCCGGGGCGAGCCGCGGCGGCCGACCAGGAGGTCCAGAAGAAGAAGGCGGTCAGCTTGCGCGTTCGCGCCTCGGACGAGACGGTGCCGGCAGGAATCGAGTAGTCGTCCTGGCCGTCGATGAAGATCGATCGGTAGTGATCGGCAAGCGAACGGAACGCCGCTGCGCGCTCGGCCCCGATCGTCAGCGTTCCGTTCGACGGATCGTAGGTGTTGTCGCGAAACTCCGATGTCAGGCGAGCGGTCAACTGTCCCTGACGCTCGGGCGAAAGCTCGTCGAAGGAGGCATCGAACTCCCCGCGACTCCACGCGTCCAGCACGAACGTCGCTTCGCGATGAAGATAGTCGGCGGTCCAGTCGGGAGCGACGTAGCTGCCGTGCCCCCAGATCGAACCGACCTCCATGCCGCCGAGGGTCTGCCAGACGTTCTGCCCGGCGGTGATCTCGCCCGAATCGATGACCACCTCGCCGTCGGCGGTGACGACTCGCTCGACGATCGGAGGCATCTCCTGGTGGATGCGGACTCCGATCCAGCCGAGAACCGCGAACGACGCGATCAGGACGAGCGCGAACGCGAGCCAGAGTCGACGCATGAGAGAGAACCTCCGTGGTGCGGATCACCGCCGGTCGACGCCGCCCCTTCGGCAGCGAGCGACGCGGAACGTGGGAGCAGGAGCGCGTGGGAGCTGCCGAGACGAGGAACGGCAGCGAACGGGTCGAAACGAGTCGCTTCGCCGCGGTCAGAGCCTGGCCGCGCGGCGCCTTGCGGGAACGTGACGAGCGGAGCGGACCCGGACGGAGCGTGCGAAGTCACTCGCCCGGACCGCGACGGTCGAGGCGTTCCGTGAGCGAAATCAGTCGGGAAAAGACCGGTTCGGCACGATCGGCAAGCGGCGTGTGGTGCGACGCCGCACGGGGGCGATCTTCCGGATTCCTAATCGGGATGTCAAGGTCCGAATAGCAGGAAGGGTCGATTTTGCGGAAGACCCCTCCACCGTCCTGCCCCCGCCTCGCGGCAGTTCGCCGGGGGCGATGACGATCGCGCTGCGCGGGGGGCGGTTCGGTGTCGTGTTCGGCGGCTCGACCGAGGGTTTCGCCTCTCGGCCGACCCCAGCACTCTCGAAAAACCGCCATGGACTCCGCCGCGACTCGCCGATACGATTCCCCTAACGAGTCGAGACGAGCGATCCGCCCGGTCAGCGCGATCGAATTCGTCCGGACGTCAGACGGCGGTCGAACGAACGATGTTCCGAGGCGTGATGGCGATGCTGGTGGCGGCGACGGTGCTTTGGCACGCGGTCGTCGGTTGCTGTGCCCACCATCATCACGTCGATTCGGTCGCTCATCCTGCTGGTTCGTGTTGCGGATCGGTCGTCGATGCGTCGCGATGCGAGCACGACGACGTTGAAGGTCCTTCGCACGATTCAACGGCTCTCGATCACGCCGCACATGACCGAGCTCATGGCTCCCGTTCGGCTCGGACGTTCGAGACCACCTGCGACTTCGTCGCGCTCGCATGTCCCGGCACCGATCCCTCCGAACAGCACCACGACGACTGCGCGGACGGCGAGTGCGTGTTGGCGGTCGGTCTGATCGAGACGGGGGCGAGTTTCGTATCGCTTCTCGATTCGTCGGTCTCGACCGGCCGGCTCCCGTTCGAGACGGTCGTTCGCCCCGAGCCGGTCCGCATCGTCTCGTCCACCTCCGAGAATCTCGGAGATCTTTCCGTGCCGCGCGGTCTGCGCCGACATCTGTCGTTCGGCAAGCTGACCTGTTGAGCGACCGGGACGCGACGTCGGGCTCGTTCGAGTCCGTTTCCGATCCCGATTCGACGCTCGTCCGCCGATGAAGCGGCTGCCGCGCGATCGAACCTCTCGCTCCGTTTCGGATCGTGATCGAATCGCGCCGGTCGCCCGGTTTTCGGGCGGCCTGCGGTCGAGATCGCATCCCGACGCGTGCTTTCCGGAGATCCTGTCGTGGAGACTCGACTTGTCAGACCGGCGATGGTCGGACGCAAGATTTACCGATGGCTGATGGTCGGACTGGCGGTGGCGGCAGCGGCGACCTCTCCGCTCTGGAACGACTCGGTGCGGCGAATGATCGGGTCGGGGGCGCAAGGCGCATCGCCGGACGACGACCATGCCGGCGACGACCACGATCATGACCACGATCATGACCACGATCATGACCACGACGATGCCGGACATGCGGACGAGGAGTCGATCGAGCTGAGTGCGACGGCGCTCCGCAACATCGGGTTCGAGCCGTTCGAGGTGGGACTCGGATCGTTCGATCGATCGATCACCGTTCCGGCAATGGTGGTCGAGCGTCCTGGTCGATCGCAACTGCGGATCACCGCTCCGTTGTCGGGCGTCGTGACGAAGATCGAACCGATTCACGGTGCGGCGATCGAGCCGGGGGCGGCGCTGTTCGAGATCCGACTGACGCACGAGGAGCTCGTGACGGCTCAGTCCGCGCTGCTGAGAACGGTCGAAAGTCTGGACGTGATTCGGCGCGAGATCGACCGCTTGACCTCGGTCGGCGAAGGGGTGGTCGCGGGGCGCCGCATCATCGAGCAGGAATACGAACGGCAGCGACTGGAGGCGAGTCTGCGGGCCGAGAGTCAGGCGCTGCTGCTGCATGGTCTGACGGTCGAGCAGGTCGACGGGATCGTCAACGACCGGCAGCTCATCTCGACCATTGCCGTCACCGCTCCGATCGTCGATCACGACGACGAAGCGTGCGAGGATCCGCATCTGTATCACGTGCAGGATCTGCCGGTGCGGCTGGGCGAGCATGTCGAGATCGGACAGACGCTGTGCGTGCTCGCCGATCATTGCGAGCTGTTCATCGAAGGGCGGGCGTTCGAAGACGATGCGCAGCGTTTGCGCGAAGCATCGCGGAACGGCTGGCGAGCGAGTGCTGCGGTCGTGGTCGGAGACGGGACGACCGACGTGATCGAGGGGCTCGAACTGCTCTATCTGGACGATCAGGTCGACACCGACTCGCGCATCTTCCGCTTCTACCTTCGCTTGCTGAATCAGGTGATGCTCGATCGGAACGACGCGCTCGGCTACCGCTTTCTGGATTGGCGATTCAAGCCGGGGCAGCGTCTGGAACTGCATGTCCCGGTCGAGCGGTGGGAATCCCGACTGGTGTTGCCGGTCGACGCGGTGATCGAAGAGGGGGTCGAAGCGTACGTCTATCGGCGCAACGGCGACCATTTCGATCGCATCTCGGTGCAGGTCGAGTATCGCGACCAGCGCTCGTGCGTGATCGCCAATGACGGGACGCTCTTTCCGGGCGATGTCGTCGCCGGTCGCGGCGCGTATCAGATGCATCTGGCCTTGAAGAACAAGTCGGGCGGCGGAGTCGATCCTCATGCCGGTCACAACCACTGAACGGCCGACATCGAGGAGCCCAGACCATGTTGGATTCGATCATTCGCTTTGCGCTGGGCAACCGGCTGCTGATTCTTGCCGCGGCGATCTTCCTGATCGTCTACGGCGGCTGGCAGGCGACTCGTCTGCCGATCGACGTCTTTCCCGATCTGAACCGACCGCGCGTCGTGATCATGACCGAAGCACCGGGAATGGCTCCGGAAGAGGTCGAGACGCTGATCACGTTCCCGCTCGAAACGACACTCAACGGCGCAACGGGAGTCCAGGCGGTCCGCAGTTCGTCGGGAGTCGGATTGTCGGTGATCTATGTCGAGTTCGACTGGGGAACCGACATCTATAACGACCGCCAAGTGGTCAACGAACGGGTGGCGCTCGTCGCCGATCGTCTTCCTCCCGGGGTGACTCCGCAGCTCGCACCGATCTCGTCGATCATGGGGCAGATCCAAATCGTCGGCATGGTCAGCGAAGGGGAGAAGACCTCGCCGATGGAACTGCGGACGTTGGCCGATTGGGTCGTCCGTCAGCGGTTGTTGACGATCTCCGGCGTCTCGCAGGTGATCGTGATGGGAGGGGAGCGGAAGCAGTTTCAGGTGCTCGTCGATCCGCATGACCTGATCCGCTTCGGCGTGACGCTGCAGCAGGTGAAGGAGGCGGTGCGGCAGAGCAATCAGAACACCGCCGGCGGCTATCTCGACCGCCAGGGACCGAACGAGCTGCTCGTCCGTTCGCTGGGACGCGTGAGGACGGTCGACGAGATCTCGGGGATCGTCGTCTCGCATCGGAACGGCCAATCGATCCGCCTGTCGCAAGTCGCCCGCATCGTCGAAGGGGCTCAAGCGAAACGAGGCGACAGTTCGGCCTACGAGCTCGTCGTCGCCGACGACGGAACGGTCGCGACCGAAGGGACCGGGCTTCCGGTCGCGGTCGGAGGCCCGGCGGTCGTCCTGACGATCAACAAACAGCCGGACGCCGATACCCGTGCGGTGACCGATGCGGTGCATGCGGCGCTGCGCGAACTGGAACCGTCATTGCCCGCTGATGTCCGGATCCTGCCGGGGCTGTACGAGCAGAAGACGTTCATCGATCTTGCGGTGGACAACGTCTTGGAAGCGTTGCGAGACGGCGGCATCCTGGTCGTCATCATCCTGTTCCTGTTCCTGATGAATCTGCGGACGACCTTCATCACGCTGACGGCGATCCCGCTGTCGATCGTCGTCACGGCACTCGTCTTTCAGGCAGCGGGCCTGTCGATCAACACGATGACGCTCGGCGGACTGGCGGTCGCGATCGGCGAACTGGTGGACGACGCGATCGTCGATGTCGAGAACATCTTCCGACGGTTGCGCGAGAACCGCGCCAGCCCTCGGCCGCTTCCGGCGCTGACGATCGTCTATCGAGCGAGCTGCGAGATCCGCAATTCGATCGTCTTCGGCACGATGATCGTCGTGCTCGTCTTCGTCCCGCTGTTTGCGCTGTCGGGGATGGAGGGGCGGTTGTTCGCGCCGATGGGGATCGCCTACATCGTCTCGCTCGTCGCCTCGCTTTTGGTCTCGCTGACCGTGACTCCGGTGCTCGCCTACTGGCTGCTCGGGAACTCCCGATTGGCGGAAGTAGAGCGAGACGGCTTGCTGTTGCGTCTGCTCAAGCAGCTTGCGGACAGAGTGATGCGGACGAGTCTGCGACTGGCCAAGCCGATCCTGCTGTCGGCGTTCGTCGCGGTCCTGGCCGCAGGGGCCGTCGTCATGCGACTCGAAAAGGACTTTCTCCCGCCGTTCAACGAAGGGGCGGTCCAGATCAACGTCCTGCTCCCTCCCGGATCGTCGCTGTCGACCTCGAACGAAGTGACGGCGCGAGTCGAGGCGCGACTGAGGGAGATCGACGACATCGTCGCCTTTGTTCGCAAGACAGGGCGTGCCGAACTGGATGAGCATGCCGAAGGGGTCAACGTCACCGAGTTCGTGGCGACGATCGACCCGCGGACGGATCGATCGCGCGAGGAAGTGATCGAGGAGATCGGCGAGGCGTTGGCGGACGTGCCGGGGATCGTGACGGCGGTCGAACAACCGCTGGCCCATCTGATCTCGCACATGCTTTCGGGCGTCAAGGCGCAGGTGGCGATCAAGCTCTACGGCGACGATCTGGATCAGCTCAGGCGTCGCGCCGAAGCGATGAAGTCGGCGATCGCCGACGTGCCGGGGATCCGCGACCTGCAGGTCGAACAGCAGACGAATATCCCGCAGCTGCGGATCGAGGCGGATGGTTATCGGCTGGAGCAGTTCGGTCTGCGCCGGTGGGACGTCAACGAGTTCGTCCGAACGGCGATGCAGGGCGAGGTGGTCTCCGAGGTGCTCGACGGCCAGCGGACCTTCGACCTGCTGGTCAAGCTGGATGACCGTTATCGCGAGAATCGCGACTCGCTGCGGCGACTGGCGATCGAACTCCCCGACGGCGGATCGACCAAGCTCGAGGATGTCGCGCGGATCTACGACAGCTCCGGACCGAACGTGATCAGTCGCGAACAGGTGCGCCGCCGCATCGTGCTGCAGTGCAACGTTTCGGGGCGCGGGCTGGTCGACGTGGTCGCCGAGATTCGCGAACGCCTCGGTCCTCTCGAACGCGACCTGCCGACCGGATGGTTCGTCGAGTACGGCGGCCAGTTCGAAAGTCAGCAGTCGGCGTCGCGAATGATCGCCGTCCTGTTCGTCGTCAGCGCCGCTATCCAAGCCGGCGGCAGCAACGGTCTTGATGCGTCCGCGCTGCTGTTCTTGGTTGTGGCTGCCCTGATGGGCTGGTTGGCCTTTCGCGAGCAGGCGAGCGTGACGCGCTAGCTTAGAAGCCCTCGAGGAAGGCCGCCACGTTCGCGCCTAGCGCATCGACGGCATAGCCGCCTTCCATGATGATGAGGGTGGGTAGGCCAAGTG
>CAZZBI010000206.1:7750-9741 GCA_964652385.1 uncultured Pirellulaceae bacterium
TGTTCGTCGTCAGCCTGATCGGGATGTTCCTGATCCTGTTCACGATGTTCCGCTCCGCGAACCTGGCACTGCAGGTGATGATCGCGCTCCCGATGGCGTTCATCGGATCGGTCGCGGCGCTCTGGCTGACCGGCCAGACGCTGACGATCGCCAGCATGGTCGGGTTCATCTCGCTGTGCGGGATCGCCAGTCGGAACGGGATCCTGCTGATCAACCACTATCTGCACCTGGTGCAGCATGAGGGAGAAGGCTGGACCGACGCGATGATCCTGCGCGCCGGCAAGGACCGACTCGCTCCGGTCCTGATGACCGCGCTGACGTCGGGAATCGGTCTCGTTCCGCTCGCGATGGCGGCAGGCGAACCCGGCAAGGAGATCCTCTATCCGGTCGCGACGGTGATCATCGGCGGACTGCTGTCGAGCACGGCGCTCGAGTTTCTGGTCCGTCCGGCGCTCTTCCGAACGATCGGTTTCGCTGCGGCAGCGCGAGCGATCGCTTCTCACGACGAGGAGCATGCGCTGGGCGATCGATCGCAGAACGCGCAAGCGAACGAGACGATCGAGGGTGTCGGAAAAGCATGAGGCGTTCGAGCGGAACCTTGGGAAGAACTTCATGACTCCTGCGAGCGACGCGAAGGTCGCGTCGGACGACTCGGGGAGCGGTCGAAACTACGGAAGGGAACGAGCATGTCATTCGGAAGGAACTCGCTCGCCGTGTCGGCGATCCTGTTGTCGACGTTCGGCATCGGATGCGATGGCGGGGCGGACGGTGGTGCGAAGGGGAACGGTGCGGACGCGGCTCATGCCGGAGAGTCGGAAGGAGACGCTCATCCGACGGCAGGACCGCGCGGCGGCGAGCTGATCGAACTCGGCGCCGAGGATTACCACGCCGAACTGCTCCATGGAGGAGCGGACGGAAAGATCACGGTCCACCTGCTCGACTCGACCGGTAAACAGTCGGTGGCGACGGAGGCGACCGAACTGACCATCAATCTGAAGCACGACGGCAGCGCCGAGCAGTTTCGGTTGAAGGCGTTCCCGGAACCGAACGATCCGGTCGGAAAGGCCTCCCGTTTCGTGTCCGATACGGCGGAACTCGCCGCCGAGATGGAACACGAAGGGGCCGAGATCCAGCTGGTCGTGACGATCGACGGCAAACCGTACCGCGGCGTGCTGGATCATCACCACGACGACGGCGAACATTCGGGACACTCGCACTGACGGACGCATGCCGATCTCGGAGATCTTTTTGCTTCGGCCTGTCACGCTCCGTCAGCTCGTCGGTATGGGCTGATGACGCCCGAGCGGCGAAACGCGAAGAACGAGGGACTGGGGAGTCGGCCGAACGGTCGGTGGTCCCTCGTTCGCGAACGCCGGCTCGAGGTGCCTGGAGCCTCGCTCATGTCCCCCACCGCCAAGCTTTTCGGATCGCTCGTCGTCGCCGGCCTCGCCTCGGTCACCTCCACCGCCCACGCCCAGTCCTACCTGGAGATGGCCGGCGGGATCATTCAGCAGGGGCAGGCCGATCAGGCGGCGTTCATGGACGCCTACTACCGGAGTCTGCAGGCCGAACAGGAGATCTACGCTCGCGCGATGGCTGATCCTCAGGTGCGGGCTCGCTATCGGGACTACCGCGCGGCAGGAGGGACCGCGTCGTTGGCCGACTATGCGGTCTACTGGGTCCGATCGGGGGGAGGCGATCCGGCGACGTTTCGTCGAAACACCAATCGGACGGCCGAGCTGAATGCCCGAGATCGTCGCGCGATCATCGAAACCTCAGAAACGGTCAGCGAGACGCAGCGGGAGATCGAACGGGCGCGAGGCGAATCGTCGGAGCGTCGCAGTCGGAGCACCGGAGAACTCCTTGCCGGCCATGCGTCGTACACCGACGGCGACTATGTCTACACGGTGCCGACGACGCTCGGCCGGGGCGAGGTGGCTGGCGCTGGTCAGGTGAAACACTTCACCGTCGACCACAACGATCGGTACTAC
>CAZZBI010000207.1:0-9683 GCA_964652385.1 uncultured Pirellulaceae bacterium
CTACGACCGGATCCAGTACCTCGAACAGCCGACGCATCGCGATCTGGCGGGGCCGGGGCGGATTCCGATGCATCGCGCAGCGGCGCTCAAGCCGGTGGTGATCGACGAATCGCTGCTCGATCTCGAGAGTCTGCGGCAGGCGCGCGAACTCGGCTATTCCGGCATCGCACTCAAGGCGTGCAAGGGGCAGAGCGGTTCGTTGCTGATGGCCGCGGCAGCCAAGCACTACGGCATGTTCCTGTGCGTGCAGGATCTGACCTGCGTCGGCGCATCATTCCTGCATTCGGCCAGTCTCGCGGCTCACGTTCCCGGGATTGCGGCGATCGAAGGGAACGGCCGGCAATACTGTCCCAAGGGGAACGCCCCCTGGACGCACTCGTATCCGGGGATGTTCGCGATCCGCCGGGGACGAGTCGTCACGGCGGAGCTGGCGGGAATCGGTCTCGGATTCGTCTGGCCCGAAAGCTGACACCAACGATTGGCGGAGCGAACGATGAATTGGGCGATCGAGTGCCGCGATCTGGTGAAGACCTATCCGGGGAAGCCGCCGGTCGAGGCGGTGCGCGGACTCGATCTGGAGGTGCGCACCGGCGAGTGCTTCGGCGTGCTCGGTCCCAACGGAGCGGGGAAGACGACGACGATCGAGATCCTGGAAGGACTGCTCGAACCGACTTCCGGAACGGTCCGCGTGTTGGGACGCGACTGGCAGGAATCTCCCGACGAGATCCGCGAACGGATCGGGATCTCGCTCCAGGAGACTCGTCTGTCCGAGAAGCTGACGGTCGTCGAAACGCTGCAGCTCTTCCGCAGCTTCTATCGGAGCGGCATCACGGTCGACGAGGCGATCGGGCTGGTATCGCTCGACGAGAAGCGGAACGTCTGGGTCCGCAAGCTCTCGGGAGGGCAGAAGCAGCGTCTGGCGGTGGCTGCCGCGCTCGTCGGCGATCCCGAGCTGCTGTTTCTCGACGAGCCGACGACCGGCCTCGATCCCCAATCGCGCCGGCAGTTGTGGGAGGTGATTCTCGGGCTGCGCGGACGGGGCCGGACGGTCCTCCTGACGACGCATTATCTGGACGAGGCGGAGCGACTGTGCGATCGGATCGCGATCGTCGATCACGGCAAGGTGATCGCCTCGGGGACACCGGCCGAGCTGATCGCGAAGGTCGGCGGCGATCATGTCGTGACGTTCGGCGTCCCCGACTCGCATGTCGCGGCGCTGCAGCAGCTCGATCTCGGTTCGGTCCCGTCGATCTCGAACGTCCAGATCGGCGGAGGGCAGGCGCGGCTGAGCGTCCGGTCCCCTCATCTGGCAATTCCCGAGATGCTCCGGATTCTCCAGGATCGCGCCATTCCCTTCGACAGTCTGTCGACTCGCCAAGCGAGTCTGGAAGATGTCTTCGTGATCCTGACCGGCCGGCGGATGGAAGAGGCGGAAGCGGAAACGGCCTGAAGCGGATCGCTTTCCGGCCCGAGATAGGGGGAGGTTCGCGTTGACCCGAATCGCCCCTTTCCCGATACTCCGTAACGAACCGAAGTTCCGTGACGCCGTTCCGCCGGTCTCGTCCGCTCGAGCCGCTACGGGGCGGTGCGCAGCCGACGGCGAGGCGTTCGTGACCGAATCGGGCCCGCTCGACATCGAGAGATATTGCCGGGAGACCGGTCGTCGTGCGCGCGAAGCGAGCCGGGCGCTGGCGGAGTTGTCGACCGAGCGGAAGAACGCCTGGCTTCGCGATTCGGCTCGAAGTCTGCGGGCCCACCTGAGTCGCATTCTGGCCGCCAACGCCGACGATGTCCGCCGAGCGCGCGACGCCGGTGAAGCGCCGGCGATGATCGACCGACTGAAATTGGACGAGCCGCGGGTCGAGGGGATGGCCAAGGGGCTCGAGGCGATTGCCGCCTTGCCCGATCCGGTCGGCGAGGTGATCGAGGGGAGTCGCCGGCCGAACGGTCTGGAAGTGACTCGCTTGCGCGTCCCGCTGGGAGTCGTCTTCTTCGTCTACGAATCCCGTCCGAACGTGACGGTCGACGCCGCTGCGATCTGCGTGAAGAGCGGCAACGCGGTCATCCTGCGCGGCGGCAAGGAGGCGATGCATTCCAGTCGGGTGCTCGTCGACCTGATGGCGGTCGAGGCGGAGCGGCACGAGATCCCTCCCTTCGCCGTGCAGCTGGTCGGACCTACCGAGCGGGAACTGGTCGGCGGCTTCCTGCGACTGCCCGAGTTCATCGACGTCGCGATCCCGCGCGGCGGGACGGGGCTGATCGAACGAGTCGTGGCCGAAGCGCGGATGCCGGTGATCCGCCATCACGACGGCAACTGTCATGTCTATGTCGACTCGTCGGCGGACTTCGATCGGGCGCTGGCGATCATCGACAACGCGAAATGTCAGCGGCCGGGAGTCTGCAACGCGCTCGAGTCGCTGTTGGTGCACGACGCGATCGCCGATCGCTTCCTGCCGAGGCTGGCCGAGCGACTGTGGGTGCACGGAGTCGAGTTGCGCGGCTGCCAACGGACTCGCGAGATCCTGCCGACGGCGATCGAAGCGACCGAAGCGGATTGGCGAGCCGAGTATCTGGCGCTGATCCTGTCGATCCGGATCGTCGACTCGATCGACGAGGCGATCGAGCACATCGCGCACTACGGATCGAAGCATACCGATGCGATCGTCGCCAACGACATCGACGCGATCCGGCGCTTCACCGCGCGAGTCGACAGCGCCGCGGTGATGGTCAACGCCTCGACTCGGTTCAACGACGGCGGCGAATTGGGCATGGGAGCGGAGATCGGCATCAGTACGGACAAGTTTCACGCTCGGGGGCCGTGCGGTCTGCGCGAGCTGACGTCGTACAAGTTCGTCTGTGTCGGAGACGGACTGATCCGCGGCTGAACGGGAACGCGAACCGGTCCCCGATCGGGGTTCGCGAGGGTGAGAGGTCGGCGAGAGGAATCGCCGCCGAGGGTCGAAGGAGTGACCGATGGAAGAGGAAGTCCTGAGCCAGGACGAGGTCGAGAGCCTGCTCCAGGCGATGGAGACCGCCGCTCCGAAACCGTCTCGTCGCGGCAGCGACGGGGGAGAGACGTCGGACGTGCCGGCTCGACTGCGCACGCGCGAGAAGATCACTCCGTACGACTTCAAGCGACCGGAGCGGGTCGGCAAGGAGCAGATGCGGGCGCTCCAGACGCTGCACGAGGGCTTCAGCCGCAACTTCGCCGCGTCGCTCTCGGGACTGATTCGGGCGATGGTCGAGGTGAAGCTGACGAGCGTCGACCAGCTGACCTACAGCGAGTTCGTCTTCAGCCTCGAAAATCCGACCTGCTTCAACGTCCTGCGAGCCTCGCCGCTCGAAGGCAACATCATCCTCGACATCAATCCGGCGGTCGTCTATCCGATCCTCGATCGACTGCTCGGCGGCCGAGACGGGAGCACGCCGCTGCGTCGGCCGCTGACCGAGATCGAACTGCGCCTGGTCAGTCGCGTCACGAATCTGTTCATCGCCGAAATGCGCCGCGCTTGGGAAAACGTGATGTCGCTCGACATCGCCATCGAGCGGGTCGAGAGCAATCCGCAACTCGTCTCGATCGTGCCGCCCAATGAAGTGATCGTGCTGATCAGCTTCGAGCTGACGATCGGACAGCTGCGCGGCATGATGAACCTGTGCATTCCGTACAACGCCATCGAGCGGATCAGCAGCCGACTGACGGCCAACACCTGGCAGTCGTACGGCAAACGGACCGCTACCGAAACGACTCGCGGACGGATCACTCAGCAGATCCGTCGCTCGCCGCTCGAGGTGAGCGTGACGCTGGCGGAGAGTCGAATCACGACCTCGGAGCTGATCGGACTGCGAGTCGGTGACGTCATCACCACCGACCACGACATCCGACAGCCGCTGGACGTGATCGTCGAAGGGCGACTGAAGTATCGGGCTCGCCCCGGTGCCGTGAAGGGGCGCAAGGCGATCCGGATCGAGGAGGTCCTGCCGGCGCCGGTGACCGAACCGGAATCGCGCGAAGGGTAAGGCCCGGGTCGTCGTCGTGCGACCGCCCCCGGTCGCATCCGGTGGCCCCGGGCTCTCCGAGCCCGAGGTCGGGTTGGCTTCGGCACGGTCGACGCTTCGCAGCTTCTGGGAGCCGCGGTACGAAGCCTTGCCTCGGCCACGGAGTGGCCGGGCCCACGGGAAATCGGAGGCCACGGGAAGACGGAGCTCACGGAGATGCGACCGAGGGCGGTCGCACTACGGAGGTCGCACGACGACGGTTCCACGGTGGAACGTCAGTTGCCGTCGGCCGGCACTCCCAGGCGGCGAAGCGCGGCGCGGACGCCGTCGGCAGCGAACTCGTCGTCGTTCTTCGCGGCCTTGCGAAGCGCGTCGATCACTTCGGGGGACTTGTTGCCGATCGCGGCGAGTGCGTTCGCCGTTTCGTAGACGACATCGCCGTCGATCGACTCGAGCTTCGGCAGCAGCCACTCGATCGCTCCTTCGGCGGCCGGGCCGAGCTGCGCGACGGCATGGACCGCGTCGAGCTCCGTCTCGATCGGACCGGCCAGCACGGCCAGACCTTCGACGGTGGGCCCCGCCTGGCCCGTGATTCGCCAACGCGTGACCCAGAGCGGTGTCTTGGCGTTGTAGTCCTCCTGAGCCAACAGGCGATCGATCAGCTCGACCTGTCCGGCGGCGGCGGGACCGAGTCGCCCGAGCGCTTCGATCGCTCGCTCCTTGACGACGAACTGCCCCTTGATCATCCGCTCGCCGATGATCGCCGGCAGATCGTGATCGGGGACGGGGCCGATCGAACCGAGCGCCAACAGGGCGTGCCCTTGGACGCTGTAGTTGGCATCGGTCAGTCGTTCGAGCAGCTTCGGAACGGCCGACACCGCTTCGGGCCCGATCGCCGCCAGCGCGCGAGCCGCGATGACCTGGATCTGAAAGTTCGGATCGTCGAGCAGCGACGTCAGCCGTTCGACGGCCGGGGCGGCGGCGGGACCGATCCCTTCCAGCACGTAGCACGAGGCCCAGAGCGCGTCCCCCTGCTGATTCGGCATCCGTTCCAGAATCGGTTCGACAGCCGCGGCCGCATCGGGGCCGATCGAGTGCAGGGCCTCATGCACGCCCGCCGCTTCCAGAATATGGACCGCTCCCAGTCGCTCGATCAGCGCGGGGACGATCTCCTTGCCCATCGCACCGAGCGCTTCGCCGTACAGCTGCGAGACTCGGTCACCGTCCGAGGTGATCGCCTCGTCGCGCAACATCGCCATCAGCTTCGGGGCGGCGGCGACCGCCAGCGGTCCCTGAGCCTTCAGGACTCGCGCCGCTGCCGCTCGAACGTCGACGTCGCTCGAAGCGAGGTCGTCGATCGCGGCGAGAAGCTCGGGAGATTCGGGCTGAGCGATCGCCGCGGAAAGGAGCGGCGATGCGAGCCCTCCGACGAACGCGATGATCGACAGGGCGACGATCCGGCGGGCGATCGCGATGACGCCGGCGGCGGGAGCCGATCGACGGAACGAAGAGGAGGACATGACGAGGGCGCTCCGGCTGAGGCCGCGGCAGGTCGCGGATGGTGCCTTCCGACCGTCGGCATGACGACCGCTCCGCGAACCGACGGCATTCTATCGCCGGCAGCGAAGGTGGGCTCGTGACAGGGGACCGGATTCTCTCGCGAACCGCGGCGAATCCGCTCGAAGCGATGCGGAAAACGAGCGAGGCCGCACAGCTTTCGCCATGCGGCCTCGAAGCGATCGGACCGGACTGCCGTCGACGACGGTCGGGCAGGCTCACTCGATCAGATAGAGCTTGCCGCGCAGACGGACCAGGACTCGATCCCCTTCACCAAACGCGGCAAGCAACGCGTTGTCGTCGTCGGTGTTGCCGGCCGCCAGTTCGAAATAGGCGTCATCGAAGCGGCGGATCCGGACGAGGTCGGCGGGGAGCTTTTCGGGATCGACGTCGGCGAGATCCGACCCGATCCAGAGCATGCCGCGGCGATACATCGTCCGCGACCCGATGCGCCGGACCGTCTCGACGACTCGCTGCTGATCGCTGCCGATTTCGCGAATCGTCGGCAGACCGAACGCGTCGGCCGGAGCCGAAACGGCGTCCCCGGCCGAAATCGGCTGATTGCCCCCCGCCGCTCCACCTCCGGGCGGAGCCGCACCGACGGCATTCAGATCGTTGCGGAAACGGCGCTGATCGAACCCGCCTCGTCCTTCGCTGGTCGATAGCAGGTCGAGGCTTCTTGAAGCGGCTTCGAGGTTCTCGCGTCCTCCCATCGCCACCGCTCCGGGCTGATCGTCGGCAAGGAACGAGGTGTAGGGAGTCAGAATGCCGTAGGTGGTCGAGAGGCTGACGAGTTCGGCGACCAGTTCGTCGTTCTTCCCCTTCAGATCGAGCTCGGTGATGATCTCGGCGATCCGCCGCGAGGCCCAGATCCGGGGGACGAAACGGTGCGTCGAAGCTTCCCCCTTGGCCGCCAGCCGCAGCGGAAATTCGTAGGTGCGGATCGTATCGCCGACGCGACCGACCACCGAGACGCGGACATCCCCGCCGGCTCGATAACGACCGGCGACCGTCAGCTGTTCGCCGCGGAAGAGGTCGCGGATCGCGGCGGGCTGCAGTCGGTTGACCAGCGGCCCGTCGGCCGGACTCCGCCCCGCACCCTCGATCACCAGTTGGACGTCGGTCAGGACGGGAGAAGCGATGCTCTCGTACAGCCGCGCGACGTACGCCTCGATGTTCTCTTCGGGGCGAACGTATTCCGAACGGCCTCGCCCCGCATCGGCGATTCGGTCGAGCAGCCGACTGTTGACGTCGTAGCCGACTCCCATGCTGATCGCGCGGACATGCGCCCCTCCCTTGTCGCGCATCACTTGCACGATTCGCGATTCGTCGGTCTCGCCGGCCGTCGGAAGTCCGTCGGTCAGAAAGACGAGGTACGAGGGGCGGGCCGAATCGGAGAGCATCGGCAGCGCCGTCGCCAGCGCTTCGGAGATGTTCGTGCTCCCTCCGGCGAACAGCCCCTCAGCGAAGCCGAGCGCCGCGGCGCGCGAGTCGGCGTTCATGATCTCGAGTTCGGGACGGAACGTCTCGACGTCTCCCGAGTACGTCACGATGTTGAACCGGTCCCCTTCGTTCAATCGCTCGACGACGAACTTCAGCGACTCGCGCACCTGTTCGATCTTCTTGCCGCTCATGCTGCCGCTCCGATCGACGACCAGCACGACATCCTTGGCGAGCGGAGCGGCCGATGCGTCGCGAAACTCGGGACTGACCAGCAGCAGGAAATGCCCCGCCTCGTCGTCCGCGTTCCAGATCGAGAGCAGACTGGCGCCGACGTGCTGTTCGCCGCTGTCGTAGAAGAGCCGCAGGTCGGACCCCGGCAACGTCCCCTTGGCCTCGTAGGTCAGCACTGCGCGATGATCGTCGCTGCGCGTGACGACGAACGGATAGGTCGGCGAATAGATGTTCTTCAGCGGCGACGTCGTCTCGACGGCGATCCGCAACTTCAGCGAGTCGAGCGGCTGCGACGAGTACTTGGCGGTCGCGAGCGGCAACAGCAGATCCTGAGTCCGGTCGACCTGCCGGACGAGCTGCTGATAGGCGATCGTCACCTTCCGCTCGGCGCCGGGGGGAATCGGAAAGACGCTGGTCCGATAGAGCCCGTGCCCCATCCACTCGAGGAGGGCCGGATCCTGGGCGCGTCGCACATAGTCTTCGTAGATCGATCGCGCTTCGTCCTTGGGAAGGAGCTTTCCCTCGAACTCCTTGCCGTCGACCAACAGCGTCAGCTGATCGATCACCGCCTCGGGCGGCAACGGAAAGACGAACGACGCATCGACGACGCGACTTCCCGTGTTCTGAAAGACCTGAGTGATCTGGACGCGGGCCGCCTGGTCGCGGATCGACGCGTCGACCTCGAGTTCCTTGATCCGGTAGCTCGCCGTCTCGCGCGGAAAGGGGCGACCGATCGGTCGAGGGATCGGCGCGATCCGGCCGTCCTCCTCGACGATCAGCACGCCTTGCGCCTGAACCGTGTCGCGACCATCGATGCCGACGAATCCGGCCACGAGCAAGGCAACGAGCCAACGAGTTAGGACGCGAAGGGACATGGCGTGCGGCCTCCCTAGGATCGAGCAGAAAACTGCCGACGACGCGGCAACGTTCATCATGGGGGTAGAGACGTAAGGAATCGAGTCGGAGTTCCCGATCCGCGGAGAATTGCCGGCACTCGGCGATTCCGATTCAAGTCGCGTCGCATTCGATCGAGGGCGAAATCGCGCGCTTAGCGACGACGGGGGAAGCAGCGAACGCGATGAGACCGGCGGCGAACGGACCGGACGTCGCAACGCGATCGACAGCGTCTCGCGACGCAATCGGTTGTGATTCGCAGGGGAAACGACTTCGCTCGCGGCGCCGTGAGGCCTGATGCGGCCGGCCCGCATCGATGAGCGGTTGCCGTTCGCGGCCCGCGCGAACGGCTGCTTAGCTCACGCCGCATCGCGCGGAGTGAGGAACCTGCCGCGCGAGGGACGGAAACGTTCGAGTCGGGTTCAGATTGCCTTGCCCCTACGATCCGTTCCGATCACGTGACCCGCTTCCTTGACGCAAACGACCCGACGTTGTCCGAAATCGGACGGCGACTTGGCGATGTGGTCAATGGCGGCGAAATGGGTCGACGATAAGGCCGGTGAAGTTCAGCTCACCGTCAAGGCTGAATCGGATCTGGGTCGGGCTGCAGCTCCGGCAGAGATTGCCTGAGTCGCGGGGCTTGCCAGCCGCCCTCCAGTGGTTGGTTCCTGTTTCAATCGACTCGAGGAGTTCTGTCATGAAGAAGTTCGCTCTTTCGCTGATGGCCGGTGTCTGTTGTCTCGTCGGTGCCGGCAATGCGAATGCCGGTCTGTTCGGCGGCAGCTGCGGCTGCGAGCCGGCTTGCGAGCCGGTTTGCTGCGAAGTCTCGTGCTGCGAGCCGGTCCGCTGCCGTCCGGCGCTCGGCGGCCGGATTCGCCACCTGTTCCACAACCACGGCTGCTGCGCCGTGGAGACCTGCTGCGACGCCGCTCCTTCGTGCGGCTGCGACCCCTGCGCCGATGCCTGCTGCCGCAAGCCGTTCGGATCGCGTCTCCGCGGTCTGGTCAGCCGCTGCAAGCCGGCCTGCTGCGAGGTCGAGGTCTGCTGCGACGCCGCTCCGTCGTGCGGTTGCGATGCCGCTCCGTCGTGCTGCGATCCCTGCGCTCGTCCGGCCTTCGGCTCGCGTCTCCGCGGTCTGATGAACCGCTGCAAGCCGGCCTGCTGCGAGGTCGAGTGCGGCTGCGCCGTCGAGGCGAGCTGCGGCTGCGGCGGCTGATGCCGACTTCGGCTCGCCTGGAGCCGAACCGGATCGCTGACGTTCGATGACCGGGGTCGAAACCGCAACGGATTCGACCCCGGTTTCCGTTCTTGACCGAAACGATCACCGCCGTCTGGCGCTCGACGGCATCGGCTCCGCGGCCCCGCTCGAGGAGACCGCTCAGGGGCGAGGGGCTCGGTCGTCGTCCGGCGGGTTGTCGAGGGCCGAGCCGGGATTCACCAGCCGCGAGCCCTTCTCGACCACCCGTTCGTCGATCCGAAAGCCGATGCTCCCCGAAAAGCCGAACGCGGCTTGCGGGAGTTCGAGATTCCAGGGCGGGGCGCTCCCCGCTCCCGCCTTGGGG
>CAZZBI010000208.1:0-3193 GCA_964652385.1 uncultured Pirellulaceae bacterium
CGCGGAAGGAGCCGGCGGAGCGGCCGGGAGCCAATCGCTTTCGATCGACGCCCTCCCTTGCTGGTAGATGATCCGATCGGTCGTCGCTCCGGTCACCGCATCGACCGTCCTGACTCGCCGCGGCACCATGATCGCCGCTCCCGCAACCTCCCGCGACTCGTCCCAGTCCAGACTGACGTCGCCGGTCAGTTCGCGAACCCGTCGAGCGACGATCTCGTCGCGAGCCGCTTCGCGCGCCTCGATCCGCTGTCGCACTTCCGACAGTCGCGTTTCGAGGTCGGTCAGTTCCGCCATGCGCCGCTGCTGCAGCAGCGCGAAGTACTCGGTCGTCACGGCGGTCAGCTGCTCGATCAGCTGGGGACGAGTCGATTCGTCGGCTCCGCGGAGCAACGCCAGGAGCCGAGCCGTTTCGGTCTTCAGTCGCATCTCTTCAGCAGAAGCCGGATCGGACGCCAACGCCGCCATGAACGACGCCTGGTCGGACGCCGACCGATACTCGCGGTGGAGCGACGGGTCGTTATCGTCGAAGTAGCGATCGCGAACGACCGTCGTTCCCGGAGCGGCAGGAAACGCCGCGATACTGTTTTGCCCGCTCGAGGGCGAACCGGCGGCGCGGAGGTCCGACGCCGCACGGACGGTGCGCGAAAGTGCAGGGCGCGAGTTCGGCGAGCTGGCCGTGGTGTCGATCCCCGACGAGGGCTGCTGAGCCGGCGCGGTCGTTCCGAAGAACGGATCGTTCGCCGCGCCCTCCGCCGGCGACAGCGAGGACGCCCCCGCGACGCTCGAACCCGACTCGCTCGGCGACTTCCCTTCCTGCTGCTGCAGACGCCACGCCAGAGGTGTTCCGATGCCGAGCATCGAGATCAGTCCCGAGATCCAAAGCCACTTCATGATCGGGAGTCCTTGCGAAGGGAGTTCGGCCGCCGGTCATCGGCGACTCTTCGGCCGGGGTCGATAAGGGTCGTCATGCACCGCGTGGCGTACGACTCGCCACGCGGATGTCTCAACGCGGCAATCCGGTCCGGATCTGCTCGCGTCGTTCCAGTTGCCTGAGTCGCAGATCGAGTTCAGGCAGCATCGCGTCCAGGCCATCGTTCCATGCGGATGCCGGCGCGTCGGCCGAGAGGTCGTCGACCGGGCCGAGCGGTTCCGCGTCGGTTGCTCCGATCGGATCGGTCGGCGTCGATGGTGTCGATGGTGTCGATGGTGTCGATGTCCGGCGACTCTCGAGCTCCTTCGCGCGATCGCCGCGGGTCGGCCCGAGTACCGACCAGAGCAGCGGCGAGAGCAGGGCGAGCAGCGCGACGATGGCGATCGGCCGGAGCGCGCGACGATCGATTCGAGCGAGCCACGTTGCCGAACGCAGGTGCGTCGGCAGCGGCGTCAGGCGCGGTTGGCGCAGGTGAGCCGAGGCGGCACAGAGATCGGCCGCCAAGGCGCGAGCGGTCGCATAGCGATGGCGACGATCCTTGGTCATCAGCCGCGCGACCAGACGTTCGAGCCACGCGGGAACGGCGGGGTTTGCCAAATGCAACGGCTCGGCGGTCTGCTCCGCGATCTTCCGCAACATGCCGAAGGTCGACTCGGCGCGGAACGGCGGTCGTCCGGCGAGCATCGCGTAGAGGACGCTCCCCAGACTGAACAGGTCGGAGCGGGCGTCGAGCGATTCGCCGCGCGCCTGTTCCGGAGCCATGAACGGCGGCGTCCCGGCGATCAGCCCGGTGCAGGTGAGCGACGCGTCGTCGATCGCGCGAGCCAGACCGAAGTCGGTCAGCACGACCCGGTCGGTTCCCCCTTCGAGAAGAATGTTCGCCGGCTTGACGTCACGATGGATCAGCCCTCGTTCGTGAGCGGCCGCAAGCCCTTCGGCGACCTGATGCGCGATCCGAATCGCCTCATCGATCGGCAGAGCACCGTTGAGGTCGATCCGTCGCTGCAGCGATTCCCCCGCGACCAGCGGCATGACGAAGTACGGAGGTTCGTGCCGAGGGGCGACGGCGTGGATCGCGATGACGTGCGGGTGAGCGATCGCGGCCGCCGCCTGCGCCTCGCGGATGAACCGTTGCCGCGCGACCCCCTGGGACGCGATCGCCGGCGCGAGCACCTTGATCGCCACCATCCGATCGAGGGCCGGATCGTGCGCCTTGAGAACGATTCCCATCCCTCCGCGGCCGAGCACGCCGAGCACTTCGTAGTGATCGATCCGTCCGATCGCCTCAGGACGTTCGCTCGCGTCGAGAAAACCGAGTTCGTACCGCGCGACGCGCCCTCCCTCATGCGCATCGCTTTCGAAGGCTCGGTTCGCGACGCCGGCCGACGAGAGTTCGAGCGAGGCCGACGTCGCGGCGAGCGCTGCCGCCGACGACTCGATCAGCAGCGACCGCGTCTCGCTCCACCAATCCGATCGCTCGGTGTTCCGATCGAGCTGCTGGCGGCAGCGCGGGCAATGGTCCAGATGCGCCGCGAGCGTCTCGCGCTGGTCGTCGCGCAGCGCGTCGATCGTGTCGGCGTCGAGCCATTCGGGGCGGCATTCGTCGGCGCGGGCGACCATGATCGGATCTCGTCGGACATAGGGAATCGAAACGGGCGGAGCCTTCTCTCGGACGCGAAGGGGCGATCGGGTTCAGGAGCCGTCGTGCTCATGCCAGCGAGCGATCTCGTCTCGCAACCGTGCCATCACGCGACTGCGGGCCACGTAGACCTGGCCGATCGAGACCTTCAGTCGCGCGGCCGCATCCTCGGGCGATTGCCCTTCCAGACAGGTCATGCGAAAGGCCGACCAAGTCGCCTCGCCGCATCGCGCCTTGACGCGTTCCGCGCCCCATTCGAACAGCCGGCGGCGAAAGTCGAGATCGACCGCGTCGTCGGTCGGCGCCTCGAGTGCCCCCAAGCGGCGATGGAGGTCCGAGCCGCCGGGACTCTGCGGCCGCCGGCCCGGTCGGGTGAGTCGGTCGATCGCCAGTCGCCGCGCGGTGACGGCGAGCCACGATCGGAAGCTGCCGGTCGGACTTCCCGGACGCCACCGCGCGACCGCCTGCGACAGGCGGACGAGCAGCTCCTGAGCCAGTTCGCGGGCATCGGCTTCCTGGAGTCCGCGGCGGCGTGCCCAGCCGAGAATCCACGGCTCGTAGAGCGTCACGAACTCATGCCACGCGGCGACGTCGTCATGGTCTCGCAGGCGGACGAGCAGGCT
>CAZZBI010000208.1:3203-6320 GCA_964652385.1 uncultured Pirellulaceae bacterium
GTCGGCTCATCGGACGCGTCTCCTCGCCACGGAATACGCGCGGCAGCCGCGGATCTTGCACCGGGGCGGGGCGCTTTCCGGAAAATCGTCGATCGCCGACCCGGATCGGCCGGCGTTCGCATCGGGGCGCCGCGACGTTCGGACGCGCATCGATCGCGGCGCTTCAGTCCTCGTCCCAGCGCGAGCGACGATCGAGGCGCCGCCGAAAATCGGAGTCGCGCCGCTCGAATCGTCCGGCCCGATCGGTCCCGCGCCGCTCTTCGACCGGGGGCGAGGTTTCGCCGACCGCTCGCAGCAGAGCCGCCGCCAGAAAACCGAGCACGAAGCCGCCGATATGGGCCCACCACGCGACTCCGGTGACGGCCCCGCCGGCCGTCGCGAACCCCTGCACCAACTGCAGGACGAACCAGATGCCGAGAAAGGCGGGAGCCGGAATCGCCATCGACTGGAGGATCGGGCCGAGCGGGATGAGCGTCACGACCAGGGCCCGCGGATAGAGCAGCAGGTACGCCCCCATCACGCCGGCGATCGCCCCGCTGGCTCCGATCGTCGGAATGGCCGAGTTCGGGTCGCTCAGCAGATGCGACAGGCTCGCGACGATGCCGGCGGCGAGCCAGAACATCAGGTAGCCGACATGCCCGAGGCGATCTTCGACGTTGTCGCCGAAGATCCACAGGCTCCACATGTTGCCGAGGAAATGGAGCCAGCCGCCGTGCAGAAAGACGCAGGTGACGAGCGTCAGCCAAGCCGGAATCGGTGTCGGCGCGATCGGGACCTCGACGAGGACCGGTCGCCCGCGAAGGACTCCGGGAACCTCCTTGGTCAACGGTCGATCGGGGCGCGCAACTCGCGCCGGAATCATGCCGAATCGCTCCTCGAGGCGAGGCCCTTCGGGAACGCTGCGCGCGTCGATCGAACCGGCGATCAGCTGGATCGCGAAGACCGCGCCGCAGATCCCGATCAGCGTGTAGTTGACCCACGGCGTACCGCGAGCCGGGATGTTGTCGTACAGCGGGATCATCGACGCTTCCTCGAACGGCCGAACCGAGTCGACGTCCGGCCGTCGACCGAGGGGCAGTCTAACCGCTCCGCTCCGCGATCGGACCGCCCGGCTCGTTCCCCCGAGATTTCAAACCTCGCTTCCGATTCCGTCGCGGGAAGTTCGCCCGCACGAGGCTCGCGAGCGACGACGGAACGTTCCCGACCGCCGACCGTTCGACGATTCGTCTTGACCGAAATCGGCCGTTTCGCGACAACGCCTGACGGACGGCAGGAAAAGAGCGACCACGGAGTCGCTCGCGACGCCCATGGAAGGGAACGAGTCATGAAGTTCGGATGCGAGCGGTTCGGTTTCGTCGCCTGGGTGGCCGTCGTCGGCTCCGGTCTGCTGGCCGGTTGCGGCGGAGGGGATTCGGCTGCCGAGGGAGAGGCCAAGTCGGCCTACAAGGCGCGTCCCGACTCGCCCAACGTCGTCGCGGCGGCGGGAAGTCACGAGACGTCGCCGGTCGCCGCCGAGACGCCGGCCTTGCCGCTCGATGCCGAACCGGATCAGGTGACGCGTCGCTACTTCGACGCCGTCGTCTCGGACGACTCGTACACCGCCGAGCGGCTCCTCTCCGACTCGGCTCGCTCGTCGTTCGATTCGATCGGCCTGCAGCCGACGATTCCGGCGCCGGCCGGTTCCGAAATGCGGATCGGCAAGACTCGCTACACGACGCAGCGCAAGGATGTCGCTTGGGTCGAGACGATCTGGACGACGATCGACTCGGAAGGAAAGTCCGAATCGACGTCCGAGGTGATGCTCAAGCGCTCGCGTGAGGGAGCCTGGCGCGTCTCGGGTCTGGTGATGTCGATCGGAGCCGCGCCGGTCTTCTTCGACTTCGAGGACTACGTCTCGCTCAAGACGATCCACGACTCGGTCGGCGGCGAGCCGTCCGACGTCCCCAGCGAAGGAACCCGCACCGCCGACGGCGGCCGAGAAATCCGCTAAATCGCCCGCGCAAGCCTCCGTGGTCTCCCCAGCCCGAAGCGCCAAGCGCAGGGGTTCTCCGTGACCTCGGATTCGAATACCGAATGCGACCGGGGTCGGTCGCACTACGTAGAACGATGCGACCGGGGTCGGTCGCACTACCGTTGGCCCGCATCGTCCCCGACGCGCGGCCGTGCGACTTCGGTTCGTCGCACCGCAGCGCAGCGAGAGCCGCATCTGCCTCGCACACCCGCGACTCGGGACGAGTCGAGGGCACGCAGCATGCCGACCGTGGTCTCCCCAGCCCGAAGCGCTAAGCGCAGGGGTTCTCCGTGACCTCGGTTTCGAATACCGAATGCGACCGGGGTCGGTCGCACTACGAGTAACGATGCGACCGGGGTCGGTCGCACTACGTAGAACGATGCGACCGAGGTCGGTCGCACTACGTAGAACGATGCGACCGAGGTCGGTCGCATTACGACGGCGGCCGCCTGACGCCCAACGGACCGGGCCTCTATTCCCAGCTCCAGCGGGTCGATCGGCCGTACCAATCGGACCGCAGCTGATGGTGCGTTCGCGGCTCGACCCCGAACCAGCCGTAGGCGTACGTCCGTCGCTGCTTCGGCTCGGCCGGGACCCTGTCGACACCGTCGCCGTGCGATCGCTCGGCCGTCGCTCGCAGTTCGCTCGGTTCTCGCAGGACCCGATACGGCGTCGCCGGCGAATTCCCTGCCGGCAGTCGCTCGCCGGCCCCCCCTCGTGACACCGAGACCGCGACGAGAAGGACGAGCGCGAAGCCGGAGAAGCGTGCGATTCTCAAGAAGAACCTCGCTTCGGCCGCGTCACGGACCGCTCGGCCACGAGGCATCTGGACGGTCGTCATCGGCGAACTCTCCGGCTCGATGGATCGGCGACGGGCATCGCGGGAACCGGTCGAAGGTCTGGGGGATCCGAATCGCGAGACCGATCGCCGTCCGGCCGTAGATCGACTCCGTTGCGCGAACGACGCCAGTCGATTGTGGAGCGGTGGGAACGCCCCGGTTATATTGACCGAGTCGCGCCGAGCCTCCCCGTGACGGCTCCGTGCGTCGGCTGATGCCGATCCGTGCGACGACAAGTTCGGCGGCGTCTTCCGCGTCCCCTCCGGC
>CAZZBI010000208.1:6420-8418 GCA_964652385.1 uncultured Pirellulaceae bacterium
CCCCTCCGGCCTCGCTCCCCTCCCCCACTCCATCCTCGAAACGGCCGGCGATCGTCGATCGCTCGCGCGACGGATCGTGACGGTCGTTCTCACGACGACCCTCGGTCCGGTCCTGGCGAGTCGGTGATCGAGTCGGTCCTGCACCCAGGAGTTCCTCATGCGACGTTTTGCTCCGCTGCTGCTCGTGCTCGGCTCGCTCGTCTCGCTGGTCGCCGTCGGTTCGCTCGTCGGCCAGCAGCAGTCGCGAGGAGGAGCCGGCGGCAATCGTGCGGTGACCGCTCGTTCGATGACTCGGGCGGCCGATGCGTGGCTCGCTTCGCTCGACGACGCTCAGCGCGAGAAGGTCCGCTACGAGTTCGAGGCGGCGGAGCGAGTCGGTTGGCACTTCATTCCCAAGGCGGAGCGCAAGGGGCTCCAGCTGCGCGACATGACCGATCCGCAGCGCGAAGCGGCTCGGGCGCTGCTGCGCAGTTGCCTCAGTCAGGCCGGCTACGGCAAGGCGCAGCGGATCATGGCGATCGAGGATCTGCTCGCCGAGCTCGAGCAAGGGCGAGGGGTCAATATCCGCGACTCGATCCGCTACTACTTCACCCTCTTCGGTGACGTCGGCTCGGAAGGACGTTGGGGACTGAGCATCGAAGGACATCACCTGTCGCTGAACTTCGTGGTCGAAGGGGACCGAGTCGTCGCGATGTCGCCGATGTTCCTGGGCATCAACCCGTCGGTCACCAACCGGAGCTTCGGGAGCATCCGCCGCGGCGCCCGCATTCTGGCTCAGGAAGAACTGCTCGCCTTCGAGCTGGTTCAGACGCTCGACGAAACGCAACTGGCCAAGACGCGCCTCGCCGAGACGGCTCCGGCCGACATCCGCGCGGCGGGCGAGACGCAGCCGCCGAGCGAACCGGCCGCCGGCATCTCGTATGCCGAGCTGACCGTCGTGCAGCAGTCGCGTCTGGAAGGTCTGGTCGAGGCCTATCTGGCGAACATGCCCCGAGACGTCGCTGCCGAACGCCGCAGCGAGATCGTCCAGGCGGGCTGGAATGACGTCCGCTTCTGCTGGATGGGAGCGCTCCGTCCCGGCATCGGTCACGCCTATCGCGTGCAGGGCCCGACCTTCCTGATCGAGTTCAACAACACCCAGGCGGATGCCGACGGCAATCCCGCTTCGCACATCCACAGCGTCTGGCGCGATCCGCGCGGCGATTTCGCCCTGCCGATCAGCGGCTGATCCGACGAACGCCGACCCGCTCCGCTGCGTCGACTACGATCCGTCTCTTCGTCACTCTTCCATTCGAGGCAACCGTACCGATGATCCGCATCCGAACGAACCTTGTCCTGAGCGGTCTGCTGCTCGGCTCGGCGCTCCTGACCTCGTCCATCGCGACCGCGCAGGAATCGATCTTCAACGGCACCGATCTGACCGGATGGGAAGGGGATCCGAAGCTCTGGTCGGTCGAGGAGGGAGCGATCACCGGCCGAACGACCGCCGAAGCGCCGATCACTCAGAACACCTTCCTGATCTGGCGGGCCGGGAAGCTCGAGAACTTCGAGTTGCGGCTGAAGTTCCGCGTCGTCGCGGGGAACAGCGGCATCCAGTATCGGAGCACCGATCACGGCGACTTCGTCGTCGGCGGCTATCAGGCCGACATCGATGCGACCAACCGATTCATGGGGATCCTGTACGAGGAGCGGGGGCGCGGCATCCTGGCCAACCGAGGCGAGAAGGTCCTGATCAAGGGGGACGGCAGCCGTGAAGTGCTCGGCAAGACGTGCGACGAGGAGGAACTGCTCGCGTCGCTGAAAGACGAGGACTGGAACGACTATGTCATCGTCGCGAACGGCAATCACCTGACTCAGACGATCAACGGTCACGTCACCGTCGACGTCACCGACGAAGGGGAACAGGCGAAGAGCGACGGCGTGCTCGCATTCCAGCTGCACGTCGGCCCGGCGATGATCGTCCAGTTCAAGGAGATCACGCTGAAGAAGCTCGACTGA
>CAZZBI010000208.1:8428-9465 GCA_964652385.1 uncultured Pirellulaceae bacterium
CTCGACTGAGACGCGGGAGCCGAAGTCGCCGCGCCCCCAGAGGCGCGGCAGAGAGAGTTCTCGCTTGGAAAACGAACCGGGGGAGCAGAACATGCGGTTCTGCTCCCCCCGGTTCGTTTCGAGTGCGCCGGACGTGCCGGGACGAGTGACCGACTTCACGAGCGCTCAGTTGCCGTCGCCGCCGCCGTCGCCGGGGGGAGGCGTTTCGCCTTCGGCCGGGGCTTCACCTTCAGCCTCGGCCGGCTTCGGCGGTTCGAGTTCGTCGCCGACCACCACCTCGCACTCCGGCAGACGCTCGCGCAGCTGCGCGACGCCGGCCGCGGTCACCTGCGTCTGCCACAGGTAGAGCTTGCGGAGCGAGGGGATGCGGGCGAGCGATTCGAGCCCGGCGTCGGTGACCGCGGTCCCGTAGAGATTCAGGTATTCGAGCTGCGCGAGCGGGACCAGCTTCTCGAGCCCCGCGTCGGTGATCGCCGTCTTTTCCAGATGCAGGCGAGTCAGCTCGGTGCACCGCGCGATCGACTCGATCCCCGCATCGGTGATCTTCGTGCCGCGCAGATTGAGCCAGCGCAGTCGCGGGATGTCGGCCAGGTGCACGAGCCCCTCGTCGGTCAACTCGGTCCCCGACAGGTGAAACGCGGCCTCCATCTCGTCGGTGTTCGCCGCGATGACGCGGATCGAGCCGCCGAGCGCTTCGAGCGCGGCGATCGCCGCCTCGCGCTCCCCTTCCTGAACGCTGGGAACGACGAGCGATGCGAAAAGCGATCTGAGAAGCGGCATGCGTGGGTCTCCGGGTGGGAAGCGGACGGAGAACAAGGCGGGCGCGGAAGCGACGATCCGAGGGATGAGCCACGGCACGACCGACTCCCGCATCCCCTTCATGATAAGGAGTCGCGGGGGGCGAACTCAACTCGGCGCTCCGCCGTCGTTCGCCGCTTATCCCGGCAGCGTGTCGTCGGGGGCGGGAAGTCGGAACGCGCGACGGAAGATCCGACCGTTGGCGGTCGGATTCCCTTCGCGATCGACCAAGCCGCGCC
>CAZZBI010000208.1:9475-9681 GCA_964652385.1 uncultured Pirellulaceae bacterium
ACGGCATGCACCAGCCGACTGGCGTCGAGCAGTTCGATCCAATCGCCGAATGCCGGCTGACTCCAATGCGCCGGATCAAAAGCGCCGGCGTCGTCGACGGCGATCTCCGGATGAGTCGCGTCCTCATCGTCGTCGGCGGCGAACTGACTGGTCGCGACCACCAGCGGCAGTCCGAACGAATTCCAGTGCTGCAGTCGATCGAGCAG
>CAZZBI010000209.1:0-9675 GCA_964652385.1 uncultured Pirellulaceae bacterium
GGCTCGAGCCGAGGACCAGGCAGCCGTCGTTTGCCAGCAACGAGGCGGGACGTTTCATCGAGACCCGCTCGGCGAGCTGAGCGACATCGCGATACGGAATCCCGTATTCGAGCTTCTCGACCTCGCGCAGCACGATGTAGCTCTCGGGAATCGTCCGCGCGTCGAGCGGTTGATCGGTGACGCTGAACGCGGTGGCGTGGACCGGATGCGCGAACAGGATCGCCTGAACGTCAGGGTGGCGACGGTAGATCGCCCGATGCGCCGGAGCGGCACGGCTGGGCATCTTCCCCGCTTCGCACGTTTCGCCTCGGACCGCGACGATGTCGGTCGGCGAAAGCGAGTGCCGATCGCGCTGCGACGGGGTGATCAGAAAGGCGTCGTCGTCCAGTCGCGCCGAGAAGCTCCCTTCGGTGCTGATCAGCAAGCGCTGCCGGACGCCGCGGCGGACGAACTCGCATAACGTCCGTCGCAGTTCCCGTTCGGCGGTTCCGGCGGGGCGCGGCGGCAACGGCGTCAGATCGACTCGGCGCGATCGGGCGATCTCGAGCTGCGCATCGTCCAGCAGTCGCACCTCGCCCAGATGACGCGCCTGAATGGCGGTCATCGCCGCGAACTCCAGCGCCTCGAATCGCTGAAACGCCTCCAGCAGGTCGCGCCCGGCGACGACGACGCCATGATTCTCGAGCAGGATACAGTCGACGCCGCTCTTGGCGGTCGCGGCGATGCTGTCTCCGAGCATCGTGCTCCCGGGCAACGCGTACGGCGCGATCCGGACGTCGCCGCAGACCTGGTGCGCCTGGTGGAACAGACGAGTCGGAGGAACGACGCTGCACATGCTGAACGCGACCAGCGCCACCGGATGCGCGTGAACGATCGCCTGGACGTCGGGTCGGATCCGGTAGATCGCCTGGTGGAACGGCAACTCGCTCGACGGACGATGCAGTCCCCGAGTCGATCCGTCCGAGAGGACCTGGACGATGTCCTCGCGACGCAGGCTCCCCTTGTCGACGCGAGCCGGCGTGATCCAGAGATCGCTGCCGTCGCGGACCGACAGGTTGCCGCCGCTGGTGGTCGTCATCCGGTAGCGATAGATCCGATCCATCGCTTCGAGAATCTGGTCGCGCGGAGGGGCGAGGGCGTCCATGCGAAAGCTCGCTGCCGAGAACGGGAGAAGGCGTCATGACCTGACGCACATCCTACCCGCAGTTGCGGCGGCTCGGCGAGACGACCGGCGGCGAACGGAGCGAGGAAGTTCCGCGATCAGGCGATCAGAAGCGGCGGTCGACCCGAGCGGTGTCGGCCGCATCGATCGGCGGCACGGCCGGATCGACATCGAGCAGGTCGCAGCGTTCCATCACGACCTTGCAGTAATCGGTCAGCCATGCCTGAGCCTTGCCGTTGTCGCCGATCAGACACGCCTCGACCTTCACGCGACTGGCACCTCCGACATGCAGGCCGCTGCGCCCGTTGCCGCGGAGCGTGGCTCCGACGATCGTCGCATTGCGGACATCGTCGCGAGCGTCGATCCCGTCCGCCGCGAACCCCTGAACGATCAGATCGGAAATCTCGACGCCGTCGACCCCGTCGATAAGGATGCCGGTTTCCAGACCGCAGTAGGCGAGCGAATACGAGTCGGGGAGGCGATCGGTTTCGACTCGGAAGTGGATCCGTCCGTCAACCCAGGCCCATTCGAGCGGCTGGAGTTCGGAAAGCTGATCGGCGCCGGCGATGCGAGCTCGCTTCAGCGGGCGACCGTCCCGATACAGCAGCTGATGACCGACCAAGTGCGGACGGAAGCTGAAGACCTCTCCCGTCTCGTGACGCCAAGCATCGGGATGCACGGCGACCGTTCCGTCGAGCACGGCGTTGTTGCCGATGATGCGAAAGGGGCGGACATCGTCGGTCCCGTGACGCCCGCCGATCAGCGCCAGCGACTCGCGGTACGGTTCTCCGGTCGCCGCGATGATGATCCGATCGCCGGGACCGGCCGCCTTGAGGGCGCGGACGATCGTTCGCATCGGGCCGACGCGATCCGAGCCCTGCTCCGGCACGCTGCCGTCGTTCCGATCGTCGCCGGCGATGTTGTCGACGTGAAAGTCGCGCGCCGCGAGATCGAGCCCCGGCAGGGCGAACAGCGACAATCCGAATGCGACCACGGCGACCAAGGCGGGTATCGAGCGGCGGATCATGCGGCAACCTCGAAGCGAGCGGCGTCCGATCGGGGCCGAGAGTACGTCCTCCCCCGTCTGACGATCGACGCCCCTCATGATAACATGCGGCGGTTCCGTTCCCGAAATTCCCTCGTGCACGCGCCCCTTCGTCGACTCGAACGAGTCCCGCGGCTCCCCTTCGCTGGTCAGAGGCCGCGAACCGAGTCGGCGAGCGACACGTAGGACGACCGACACGACCGGTGCGATCGTTCCTGCTGGCGGTGCGAGTTCGGCAACCGAGACTCAGGCCGCCGCCGCCGAAGGTCGTTCGCGCTGCAGATCGCGTCCCCCCGTCGCTCGACTCGTCCTCCACCCCATGTCCACGTATCGGTCCTCTTCACCTCGGCTCGAACCGGTCCGCCAGCGGCCGGTGCCGGAAAGGGAGTTCCTCGAATGAATCGCCCCGCGCTCGTCGAACGGATGGTCGATCTGCTCGATCCTCAGGCGAATCAGATCCTGAACATGTCGGTCGACGAGGCGATCGAGCGCGTCGGCTCGGGAGACCCTCGGCGGGTCCGCGAGATCGACGGGCAGTTTGCGCTGGTGCACAAGCAGGGAACGGTGATCCGAATGGCGCGGTCGATCGGCCGGCCGATGCGGTTCTTTCTGGCGAAGAAGGCGGATGGACCGCTGCTGGTGATCTCCGAGCGGATCGATCAGATCCGGCGCCTGCTCGAGCAGGAAGGGCTCGATGATCAGTTTCATCCGAGCTACACGCGGATGGTGCCGGCGCATCACGTCAGCGAACTGCGTCTGGTCGGCTGCCCCGATCCGAATCCGAAGCACACTCGCTTTTTGGAGTCGCGTCGCGACGTGCTGAGCACAGACCTGGACGAGATCGGTCGCGCCTATATCGGGGCGCTGGCGAACGAGATCGATCGCTGGCTCGATTCGATCGACGCGAAGGAGCCGATCGGCGTGATGTTCTCGGGAGGGGTCGACAGCGGTGCTCTCTTCCTGACCGCCTACGACCGACTGCTGAAGCGAGGCCAATCGCCGGCGCGGCTGAAGGCGTTCACGCTGTCGATCGACGCCGAAGGACGCGATCTGGAACAGGCGCGCGAGTTCCTGCACGCGGTCGATCTCGAGTTCTTCCTCGAGTCGATCGAGGTGCCTCGCGAGTCGATCGATCTGGCCGAGACGATCCGCATCATCGAGGACTACAAGCCGCTCGACGTGCAGGCGGCGGCGATGGGACTGGCGCTCTGCAAGGGAATTCGGGCTCGCTATCCCGATTGGCGCTGGCTGCTCGACGGCGACGGCGGCGACGAGAACCTGCGCGACTATCCGATCGAAGAGAATACCGAGCTGACGATCCGCAGCGTGCTCAACAACCCGTTCTTCTATCACGAAGGGTGGGGCGTCGATGCGGTCAAGCACTCGCTGACATACACCGGCGGTCAGAGTCGCGGGCACGTGCGGACCTACGCTCCGGCCGCGGCCTGCGGCTTCCGCGGCTTCAGTCCGTTCGCGACGCCCAACGTGATCGACGTCGCCGAGGGGATACCGTTCCATGCCCTGACCGAATGGAGTCACGAGCGACTGTATGCACTCAAGGGAGAGGTGGTCCGGCGAGGGGTCGAGCAGGTGACCGGCATCACGATGCCGGTCTACGAGAAGCGACGCTTCCAGCGCGGAGCGTTGAGCGACCCCAGCGGCTTCGAGTCGCTATTCCCCGCCGATCAGCGCGCCTATCGCCGGATCTTCCAGCAGGTTTGCGGAGCGTGAGTCGCCGTCGACCGACCGATCGTGCCGCCGAGGTGCGAGCGGCGCGCGGCCCCAAGGCGTCGCTCGATCCCCTGCGGCCGTCGGCGATGATGGTCGAGAGCGAACTCGATCGCGATCGCCACTGGGAATCGGTACGGACGCTCTTTCTGACCGGAGCCGAGTGCCCGCTGACCTGCACGATGTGCGATCTGTGGCGGTACACGCTCGACGGACCGACCGCCGTCGGCGCCATTCCCGCGCAGATCGATGCGGCGCACCGGGAACTCCCGCCGGCGCCGCACATCAAGCTCTACAACGCCGGAAACTTCTTCGATCCGCGTGCGATTCCGGTCACCGATCTCGACCCGATCTTCGAACGGACGGTCGACTATCGGACCGTGATCGTCGAGAACCATCCGACCTTCTGCGGCGAGCGCTGCCTGTCGTTTGCGCGGCGCTGCGCAGGAAGACTCGAGGTGGCGATCGGGCTCGAGACGATCGATCCCCTGGCGCTTGCGTGGCTCGACAAGCGCGCTTCGCTCGATCAGGTTGCCGCCGCGATCGATCGATTGCTCGAAGCGACGGCGACGGTCCGCGCGTTCGTCCTGCTCCAGCCGCCGGGACATACCGACGGCGCCTCGGTCGAGTGGAGCGCCCGCACGGTCGAATGGGCGTGGCGACGCGGAGTCGACTGTTGTGCCGTCATTCCGGTCCGAGGCGGCAACGGCTGGCTCGACCGCGAGGCTGCGGCGGGACGATGGTCGCCGCCGACCCTCGCTCAACTGGAACAGGTGCTCGATGTCGTGCCGACGGGAATCGATCGCCGTCTGCAGCTCGACCTGTGGGATGTCGAGCGATTGGTCGGATGCGACACCTGTCGCTCGGAGCGAATCGCGCGCATCGAGTCGTTCCATCGGACCCGGATCGTTCCCGAACCGGTTCGCTGCAGCGCCTGTGCCCCGCAATAGCGACGATCGGTCGATTCGGAGACAGGGGCTGTTTGCCGTCGCCGCGGTCGAGCGGTCGCGCGATCAGCGCCCCTCGCCGTGAGCCGAGGCATCGGCGGGATCGCTCTTGCGCTCGGCCAGATAAGCGACCAGGTCGCGCAGCTCGGACCGGGTCAGGTACTTTGTCAGATCGTCGGGCATGCTCGACTTGCCGGGGACGATCTCTTCGACATCCTCCTGCAGGATCGTCACCAGATTCCCTTCGGCGGTCAGCAGCACCAACTTCTCGTCGTCCTGTTGACGCACGATGCCCGAAACGACGGTCCCGTCGATCGTCTGCACGAGAATCCCTTCGAAACCCTGAGCGATCGCCTTGTTCGGCACCACGATCGCCTCGAGCAGGTACTCGGGATTCTTGTCGAGACCGATGCGACTGAGGTCGGGACCGACCAGGCCGCCGACGCCGTCGATCGTATGGCAACGAACGCACGACAGACTGGCTCGTTCGAAGAAGAGCTGACGTCCGCGGCTCGGATCGCCGCCGAGCATCGACGGCCGCCACTCGGCAAGCGGATCATCGGCCGAGAAGCCGGCTCGATACTCCCTCAGATAGAACTTCGCCTGATCGCCGTCGTGAGCCTCGAGTGCTTCGATCACTTCCAGCGTCAGTTCGGCCGGCAGTCGGCCGCGGGCCAGTTCTTCTCCTTGCGTCATCAGGAGCTCGCTCGCTCCGCCGCTTCGGCAACGGCCGAGCGACACGATCGCTGCCCGTCGCTCGGCCAACGACTCGGAACGGACGCCTGCCATCAGAGCGGTGACGGCGGCGACTTCATCCAGGTCGACGAGCAGGTCGGCAGCGGCGGCGCGAAGTTCGGGAGCATCGGAGGCGAGCGCCGTGTCGATCCGGCCGCGCAGGTCGTCGGCTTGCAGCTGAGCCAGAGCGCGAAGCGCCGCAGCGCGGACCGGCCCGGCAACGGTCGAGTCGGTCAGCCGTTCGGCCAATCGCGGAACGATCGCCTCGATCCCCAGTCGACTCGCGATATCCGTTGCGCGCTCGGCGATCACCCCGCCGCGCCCTAGGATCGCCGCCAGGTGGCGATCGAGCGCCGTGCGGGCATCGTCGTTCGGCCGCGCTTCGATCGGACGATACATGCCGAGTACCCGATCACGCGGGTTCGGTTCGGACCAGGCGCCGAGCATGTCGAGCGCCTCGAGCGACGCCGCTTCGTCGGCCTCGGGTCGGGCCGCGAAAGCGGCCAGCAGTTCGGCTCGCTCCGCTCCTCCCAGACGATACGCGGCGGCAAGCACGCGATGTCGGTAAGGAGCCGAATCGCCGGCTCGTTCGAGCGACGCGGCGAGTTCCGGCAGCGCGGCGGTCAACGGCAGGTCGTAGACCGCCCGAGCCGCTTCGGTGCCGACCAGCGGATCGGCATCGTCCAGAAAGACGGCTGCCGCCGCATCGTTGTTCTTCCGCAGCGCGACGACCGCCGCCAGGCGCACGGCCGCGGACGGATGCGATTCCAGTCCGACCACCGCGTTCCGATCGTTGCTGCCGATTCCGGTCAATGCCATGATGCCGGCGTGACGCAGATAGGGATCCGAGTCGGCATTCGCGGCGAGCAGCTCGAGCACGCCGTCGAGCGCTCGCAGGTAACGCAATTGACCGACGGCGTACGCCGCATAGGCTCGAACGCGGGGTGCAGGATCGGCGAGCGCTCGGATCAGCGAATCGCCGTAGGTCAGATCGTCCAGCTCCCCCATCACCGCGCAGGACTGAGCTCGCACCTCCGGATCCCGATCGCGGATCGTCTCGGCGATCGTCTCCGAGACGTCATCGCGTCGCACGTTTCCTCGCGCTAGCTGCCCGAGTCCCCAGATCGCGTGCACGCGCGAGAGGGTCGAGCCTCGACTGCGAGCCACCCCTTCGAGCGCCTCGAAGTTGCCGCGGCGGACCAGTTCGAACTGCGCTTCCTGGCGCAGGCGGCGATCGGCATGGCCGAGCAGCGCCGTCAGTCGCTCCTCGTCCAGCGATTCGAGCCCCTCGCTCAACAGACGCCGCATTTCGGCGATCTCGGCCGAACCGTCGAGCTCCGGATTCGAGAAACGATAGATCCGCCCCTTGCCGAGCCCTTCCCAACCGTGCACCCAGTCGGCGACGTAAAGCGCGCCGTCAGGTCCGAAGTCGGCGTCGGTCGCCAGGATGTTCCAGAACGGCTGATCCTCGTCCGCCATCTCGAAACCGGCTCTCTTCGGCACCATGCGGAACGAGCGGATGCCGCTGTTCGACGCCTGGCCGCGAAAGTCGCACAGCAGGAACCGCCCCTTGAAGTCGTCCGACAATCCGGTCCCCGGGTAGTAGGTCAGCTCCGACGGGCCGTCCGCGAAGTTGCGGATGCACGGCACGATGTAGGCGGGTTGCCCCGGATGCGGCGGCTGCCAGAGCTTTTCGCGATTGAACGGGCCGCGATCGGGCAGGTACTGATACGACATCCGCCAACCGGTATCCCCGCCGGGAAGCACCAGAACCCACCGCGCCTGATCGCCGCTGTCGGAGTTGTTGTCCCCGGTGAAGAGATTGCCGAAATCGTCGAACGCCAGTTCCTGAGGATTGCGCAGGCCCATCGCGACGACCTCGAGGCGCGACCCGTCGAGTTCGCAGCGAAAGACTGCTCCCGACTCGGGATTGACCCCGCGACCATCCTCGGTGACGACGTTGTATCCGCGGTCGCCGATGCTGAAGTACAGCCGACCGTCGGGGCCGATCGTCAGCCCGTGCATGTCATGACCGCGAAAGGCGAAGCGGACTCCGAACCCGTAATGCAGACTCGTCCGCTCGTCGGCGACTCCGTCACCGTCGGCATCGCGCAGCCGCCACAGGTCCGGAATGCAGGTGTAGAAGACGTCGCCGCGATACGACAGGACTCCGGCGCCGGTACCGGCGACGACATCGTTGAAGCGATCGGCAAAGACCGTCGCGCGATCGACGACATGATCGCCGTCCTGGTCGACCAGCAGACGGATCCGATCGTCGTGCGCCGTGTAGGTCTGCGGTGCCTCGGGGACATGCTTCAGGATGTAGTCGTAACGATCCTGAACGGTCTGCGCCGACAGGTCGTCATCGAGCCAGCGTTCGTTGCCGCGATTGTCTTCGATCCCGCGACTCTGCCGAAACGTCTCGCACGCCCAGACGCGTCCCTGGTGGTCGACGTGGAGCGCGACGACGTTCGCGACATCCGGCTCGGCGGCGAAGACCGAACCTCGCAGCCCCGAAGGGATCCGAAAGGTGCGCAGCGCCTCGGCTCCTTCCTCCGAGGCGGCCGCGATCTCGGGCTGCTGCGGCTCGACCTTCGGCCACGACGGGCGATCCTGAGCCGGCGACGACGGTACGAGCGATGACGGCGCGAGCGACAGCGTCAAGGCGGCGACCGAGAGGGACGCGAACCGAGCCGGAACCAGACGACGCCTCATCGGAGCAACCTCGTGTCGAGCAGGACGGAGAGTCGGGGCAAAGGGGGAGCGACCCCAACCGGTCTGGACCGCACGGTCGCCGATCGCTTAACGCCCGCCGGCGTCAGGATAGTCGATCGCGCGGGGCGAGCGAAGTCGCCGATCGTCTCGCCCCGCATCGAACGGGAGGGCCGTTCCCGCAAAGGGCGAGCGGTATCGATCGGGAATGCTCAGGGCATTTCCGGCGAGTCGCTCGGCAAGGCATCACGCCGCTGTCGCAGCTGCTGCAGTTCGACGACCAGTCGCGGGTCGTCCCGATAGAAGACCAGCAGCGCGTCGATCCTTCGTCGGACCTGATCGGCCTCGTCAGGTTCGGTCTCCTGCGCCTCGTCGATCACGGTCGCGATCTCGGCTCGACGCTGTTCGAGCTGCGCCGCGAGCACTTCGGCAAGACCGCGTCGGCGGACGCGAATCGCATCGCGAATGCCTTCGGTCTGCGCATCGGGGCGGATCGAGATCAGTTCGTCGAGTGCGGCGAGTCGACGGTCCGCCTCGTCCGGGCGCGTCTCGCTCAGTCGAAGCGCGTCGAGCAGCAGGCGTTCGGTCTCGGTCAGCGCTTCGGGGCCGCGCCAGCGGAGGTCCCGTTCCAGTCGCCGCGGCAATCGTTCGGCATCGAGTTCGTCGAGCGCGTGACGCAGCGGCGCGGTGCGCGGATCGTCGGGATACATTTCGACGAAGCGCCCCAGCACCTCCTCGAGTTCCGCCGGGCTTCTCCCTTCCGCGATCGCCGACGCGATCTGTTCGTGCATCCGGTCGGCGCTGGGACGGCGATAGAGGACGGCCCAGAGACCGACGAACATCAGCAGCAGCACGGCGATCAGCGCGACGATATACGGCCAGATCGGTCCGGTCGACTCGGTCTCGGTCCGCCACGAATCGGCGTGACGTTCCTCGTCGGTCACCGTCGCGAAATAGTCTCCGCGCGTACGCTGACCGGTCGAGGTGGCGGCACGCGGATCGGCGAGCGTTGCCTTGCCGGTTCGCGCTTCGCGGTGTTCACCGACCGGTGCCGGCGTGACGGGGATCGGCGGTGATAGATCGGTCGGCTGGCGGTCTTCGGGGGGGCGACGAGCGGCGGGAGGGGGCCCGACTTCGGTCCGCTGCAGATGAATCTCGTCGTCGGCCAACCGAAACTCGTCGTCGACCGGATCCGGCTCTTCGGTATCGTCGAGCGGCTCGGCAGCGCCAGGGTTCTTCGGATGGAAGTCCGAGTCCCCTTCGATGATCTCGTTCAGTCGCCGCGCGACCGCCTCGGCCGAACCGTAGCGCGATTGCGGTGCCCGTTCGAGCAGACGCATCACGAC
>CAZZBI010000210.1:0-9569 GCA_964652385.1 uncultured Pirellulaceae bacterium
CCCGCGTTCATGTCCAGATCAGTTTTCTCGCACCGGGCCGTGAACGGTTACCTGACGTTCCAGCTCGACCTGGCGCCGAATATCGTTTGTGCCGCCGCCAAGCGGCACAGGGCAAGCCTCAAGAACCCGCCCAAGGACGTTGATGAGTATCTATCCACCCTTGAAGCTCAGGGCCTGGCTCAAACGGCGTCGAGTCTTCGGAGATTCGCCGAATTGATCTGACCCGATGCCACTCTTTCAGCGTCGTTCCGGTGCCGATCAACCGTCTTGTCGGACCGTCCCGACCGGCCCGCCCAGCCAGAAAACGTACTGACGATCTCTTGTCGCCCCGACTTGCGAGCACACGAAGCCCTTCGGCACCCAGTTGCCGAAGGGCTTCGCTCGTTTCTTGCCGGCCGAGCGAACGCGTCAGAGGCGGAATCCGTCGCGTCGGTGCTTCGCTCGCATTTCGGCTCACATGACGTCGATGTACGGACTTTCGTCGGCTGCGCCGGTATCGTCCTCGAGCAGGCTCGGGCGGACCCAGCGGGGATCGGCCAGGCGAAGTCGCATCAGGCGGCGGAGCTCCTTCCCCCGTCGATTGCCGCTCCCCGAATTCGCGCCGCACTCCCGGTCGATCTCTCCCGGCGCCAGGTGCGGCGTGGCGTCCCGCTCGGTCGGTCCGTTCACCCAACCGATCGCCCGCAGAATGCCGCTCGTCCACCCCTGGGGACTTCCCTTCGTCAACGGCGACGGACGACGCCGCGCAAACAGATCCGCCTGTTCCGATCGCGGTGCGGGGCATTGTCGAGTCGCGATCACGCAGCAAGCGACCGGCGGTCACTCGATCGACCGTCGTCGGCGGGAAACGAACCGGCCGGTCGTCGCTCGACGAATTGCGATCCGAGCCTCCGGACCGTCGCCTCGTCGTCCGCCATGACCGATGCACGACGCTGCCGAGCGTCGGGCTCGACCGTTGCCGGGGAACCACGCTCACGTCGAACGAATCCCTTTCGCTATCGCATCGCGGAGCGGCCCGTTCGCCGATCGGCGGTCGCCGTGCAGAAAAGAGGGTTCGGTCAGGCGAGAGCGCGGAGGAGAGAGCGGGGAACCCTTGCTGACGCGGCGGGCTGGGGGGCACCGAGGACCCCTGCGCTTGGCGCTTCGGGCTGCGGAGACACGGAGAGAGTGCACCGAGGGAGAGCGCGGGGAACCCTTGCTGACGCGGCGGGCTGGGAGTGCACCGAGGACCCCTGCGATTGGCGCTTCGGGCTGCGGAGGCACGGAGAGAGTGCACCGAGGGAGAGCGCGGGGAACCCTTGCTGACGCGGCGGGCTGGGGGACACCGAGAGAGGGCACCAAGGGAGGGCACGGGGACCCCTTGCTGACGCGGCGGGCTGGGGGGCACGGAGAGAGGGCACCGAGGGAGGGCGCGGAGAACCCTCGCTGACGCGGCGGGCTGGGAGTGCGGGCTGGGAGTTCGGGCTGAGGAGTGGGTTTGACGGTGCGTGGTCGGTGACGGGGCGTTCGCGGCCCTCGACGGCTTGATGCCGAGGGGGCCCTCTCTTCTTTTTGGAGATGGGTTCGTCACACTCGACCGTCTCGCGGGTCGAAGCCATGGTCGCTCCATGACCGCCCCGTTGCCCCACCTCGAACCGGACCGGCGACCATGCAAAATCCCTTTCTCGAAGCGGTCGACGAATCGACCGACCTCGAACTGATCGAACTCGCCAACGGCGGCAACCGCGAGGCGCTCGAACGCCTCGTCCTGCGCCATCAGGCCTGGATCTACAACATCGCCGTCCGCATGGTCTTCCACACCCAGGATGCGGAAGAGGTGACTCAGGAGGTGCTGATCAAGGCGATGACGCGGCTGAGTACCTTCCGCCGCGAGTCCCGTTTCCGCACCTGGCTCTACCGGATCACCGCCAATCACGTGCTGAACATGCGCCGCCGCGGCGCCGAGACGACGACGCTCACCTTCTCGGGCTACGCCGACGCCATCAACGGGACCCCCGATCTCGATCTCCCCGATCCCCGCTCCGTGCCGGTCGACGTCTCGCTGCTGGTCGACGAGGCGAAGCTCTCCTGCTCCCTCGGCATGCTGCTTTGCCTCGATCGCCGACAGCGCCTCGTCTTCATCCTCGGCGAGGTCCTCGGGGCCGGCGATTCGGTCGGGAGCGAACTCCTCGAGATCTCCGCCGACCACTTCCGCCAGCTGCTCGCCCGCTCCCGTCGCGACCTCTCCCGGTTCCTCCACGGACAGTGCGGCCTGGTCGATCCCGCGAATCCGTGCCGCTGCCCGAAGAAGACGCAAGGGTTCATTCGGGCGGGGCACGTCGATCCGGAGCGACTGCAGTTCGCCCAGCCGCACGCGCGGCGCGTCGCCGACGCCGCTCCCGAAGTGGTCCGGACCCTCGATGCGGTCGCGGATCGCCAGGCCGTGTCGCTCTTCCGCGAGCATCCGTTTCTCGAACCGCGCCGGCCGCTCGAGCTGCTCCGACGCCTGCTCGACGATGTCGCCTTCACCCGTCCCTTGCACCTCGACTGAATCGTTTCCTTCGGCTCGCCTGCCGGCCTGTCACGGACCGCTCGCCGACGTGTCTCAGGTCCAGGAGGAACGGCCATGTCAACACTGCAAGGCAAGACGGCTCTCGTCACGGGAGCCTCCAAGGGAATCGGTGCGGGGATCGCCCGCGAACTGGCGACACGCGGCGCGGCGGTCGTCGTCAACTACGCCGGCGATCGGCGCGGCGCCGAGGGGGTCGTCGCCTCGATCGTCGGCGACGGCGGACAGGCGATCGCGATCGGCGCCGACGTGGCGAATCCCGCCGACGTCGAGCGGCTTCTGGAGCGGACGCGGAGCACCTTCGGTCAGCTCGACATCCTCGTCAACAACGCCGGCGTCTATCGGACGATGCCGGTCGAGACGCTGACTGCCGAGGAGTTCCGTCGCGAGATCGACGTCAACCTGCTCGGACCGCTGCTCGTCATCCGCGAGTCGCTCCGCTGCTTCGGTCCCGACGGCGGGAGCATCATCAACATCGGCTCCGGCGCCTCCCGCTCGCATCCCGCCGGCTATGCGATCTACGCGGCGAGCAAGGCGGGACTCGATGCCGTGACCGGCGTCCTGGCCAAGGAACTCGCCCCGCGCAAGCTCCGTGTCAACTCGGTCAACCCCGGAGCGACGCTCAGCGAAGGGACCCGCAGCGCGGGGCTCTACGGAGCGGACAACGACCTCGAACGACAGCTCGTGGCGCTCACGCCGCTCGGCCGCATGGGAACGCCGGCCGACATCGCGCGGGTCGTCGCCTTTCTCGCCTCGGACGATGCCGGCTGGCTGACGGGGGAAACGATCCTCGCGTCCGGCGGCCTGCGATAATCTCGGATCTCTATTCTCGATGCATCAGGAGTCACTCATGCCGGCCTATGTCGTCTTTACCCGCGAATGCACGCTCGATCGAACCGAACTGGAAGCGTACTGGACGCGAGTCCAGGGGACGATCGACGGCGTTCCGATCAAGGTGCTCGCCGCCTACGGCAACCACCAGACGCTCGAAGGCCCGGAGGTCGAAGGGGTCGTGATCGCCGAGTTTCCGACCGTGCAAGCGGCGCGCGACTGGTACGACAGCCCCGCCTATCAGGAAGCGGCACGTTATCGCCAGCGCGGTGCGGTCTACCGAGGGGTGATCGTCGAAGGGGTCTGACGGACGACGAGCCGCCGGCGCCGGAGATCGACCGCCGAGCGGTGCCGCGCGGCGCCGACCGGCGTTGCCCCTCGACGCCGGCTGGCTCCGGCACGGTGCGGCAGGCCGGGACGACAGTCGATGACGGGCGGTCGATGGCGGGGCAAACCTGAACCGTCCGCTGGCAGCGGCGCCGAGGGGGATCGATCAGGCCGGGGAGCTTTCTGAATTTCCGACCGACGACTCCGGATTTCTTGGCGGAGCGGTCGACCTCGTCCGGCTACTCTCCTCGTTCCCCGCCGGTTCGTGCGGGGGGTCTGCTTCACAACGTGGAGTCCTCCGATGTCTGCCCGTCCGCTTCGCCGCCTCCTGACGTGGACCGCTGGAGGCCTGCTGGCCGCCTTGCCGATCGCTCCGCTCGCCGCTCAGGACCTGACCGCACCCTCTGACCTCACCGCTCAGGCGAGTGCGCCGGGCGATCTCGCGATCTCGCTCTTCTGGACCGACGACGCGCTGGACGAAGACGGGTTCGAGATCCAGCGCCGTATCGTCGATTCGGGAGCCGATTTCGCGACGATCGATCTCGTCCCCTTCGCTAACGTCGGCTCGTACAACGACGTCGGCCTCGCCGAGAACACCGCCTACGAATATCGCATCCGAGCGGTCGCGGGGGCTGCTGTCGGCGACTTCAGCAATGTCGACGCGGCGCAGACCAGCTACGCTCGTCCCGATCAGGTCACCGATCTGACCGGCGTGCTGATCGACGGAACGGTCCTGCTGACCTGGACCGACAACGCCGACAACGAAACGCGTTACGAGGTGGAACGAGTCGAACTCGGCGGAACCGCTTTCGAGACGATCGCCGTGCTCGACCCCGACAGCGTTTCGTACGAGGATCCGACGCCGCGAGCCGGCACGACGTACCTGTACCGCGTCGTGCCGTGGCGGTTCGACGTCGACGGCGGGCGAGTCGACGTGGTCTCGATCGAGACGGGGGCCGGAGTCGCGGCGCCTCGATCGGTCGTCATCCGCAACCGGACTCGAACGTCGCTCGAGATCGGCTGGAGCTACGCTCGCCGGCCGTCGGATCGGTGGCGAGTGCAGATCCAGGTCTTCGACTGGAACACCGGCTTCTGGACGGATCTGGCTTCGGTCCAGGCGAAACGGGGACGCTACAACGTCACGCGACTGACGCGAGGGACCTCGTATCAGTTCCGACTGCGGACCGTCACTCCGGCCGCCTATTCCCCCTGGGTCGAAGTGTCGGGAACGACTCGCTGACGAACGACCCGCCGATGCGCAGACGCCGATGGGGCTGACCCCGGCGCTGCGCGGCGGGCTGGGGAGGCGCTGAGGGAGAGCGCGGAGCGAGGGCGCGGAGCGAGGGCGCGGAGACCCCTTGCTGACGCGGCGGGCTGGGAGTGCGGGCTGGGAGTGCGGGTTGGAGTGCGGGTTGGAGTGCGGGTTGGAGTGCGGGTTGGAGTGCGGTTGCCGACGCGTTGTCGGCGGCCGGGCTGGCGGCGGATCGTAACCGCCGCTACCATTGATCGTCGATCGACGATGAATCGAAATCCGGTGCGGAGGCACTCCCCTGGCGAAACGTGTTACCTCGGCCTGCGATGCGACGCCGCTGAAGCTCGAGCCGGAAGCGGCCGCCGACGAACTGGCGGCGCTCGCTTGGGCGCTCGCTCATCCGGCTCGCGTGCAGATCGTCCGGTTCCTGCTCGGTCGCCAGGCGTGCATGTGCGGCGAGATCGTCGATCGCCTGCCGCTCGCTCAGTCGACCGTATCGCAGCACCTGAAGATCCTGAAGGAAGCGGGGCTGATCCAGGGAGAAACCGACGGGCCGAAGGTCTGCTACGCCATCGCTCCCGAACGCCTCGCCCGCCTCAAGGCCCTCGTCGCCTCGCTCTGATCCCCTTGCTCCGCCGTTCCCCCTTTTTTTTGCCCCGAATCATCGTCGATCGACGATTTACGATCACTTCCCTCGACGAGACGCTTCGCATGTCCGAGCTGCCGTGTGGTCCGACCGATTCTCCGTCCTGCGTGCCGCGAGGCGGAATCGGATTCTTCGAACGCTATCTGACCGTCTGGGTCGGGCTCTGCATCGTCGCCGGCATCGCGCTCGGCAAGATCGCCCCCGGCCTGGCGGCGACCTTCGATCGGATGGCGATTCATGCGGGGGACGCTCCGGTCGTCTCGATCCCGATCGCGGTCTGCCTGTTCTTCATGATGTACCCGATCATGGTGAAGATCGACTTCGCCGAGGTGGTCCGATCGGGGCGCGCGATCGGTCCGGTCGGTCTGACCCTGTTCATCAACTGGGCGATCAAGCCGTTCACCATGGTCGCGATCGCCGGCTTCTTTCTCGGCTCGCTGCTACTCGGACTGATCGGCCCCGATGCGACCGATCTGGTCAAGGCGCCGCTCGGCGTCGATCTCGACGTCGGCGCGACCTACGGCGCGGGGCGGGTGGTGCTGGTCGACGGCGTGAAGCAGCTCGAAGTGCCGCTCTGGCGGAGTTATCTGGCGGGCTGCATCCTGCTCGGCATCGCCCCCTGCACCGCGATGGTCCTCGTCTGGGGCGATCTCGCCCGCGGAAACGCCGGCCACACCCTGGTGATGGTCGCCGTCAATTCGCTCACCATGCTCGTTCTCTACGGCGTGCTCGGCGGCTACCTGCTCGGCGTCGGACAGTTGCCGGTTCCGTGGCAGGCGCTGCTGCTGTCGATCGCCGTCTACGTCGCGCTCCCGCTCGTCGCCGGCTACGCCTCGCGTCGCGGGCTGATCGCGCTCAAGGGGGAAGCGTGGTTTCGCGAGACGTTCCTGCATCGGCTGACGCCGATCACGATTACCGCGCTGCTCGCGACGCTCGTGCTCCTCTTCTCGTTCAAGGGCGAGACGATCGTCGCGAACCCGTTGACGATTCTCTGGATCGCGATTCCGTTGACCCTCCAGACGATCGTCATCTTCGCCCTCGGTTACGTACTGGCGAAGCTCTTCGGCTTCTCCTACGAATCGGCGGCTCCGACGGCGATGATCGGCGCGTCGAATCACTTCGAGGTGGCGATCGCGACCGCCACCATGCTCTACGGTCTCGGTTCCGGAGCGGCGCTCGCGACGGTCGTCGGCGTGCTGATCGAAGTGCCGCTGATGCTCGGCCTCGTCAGGTTCTGCTTGGCGACTCGCGGTTGGTTCCGGACCGGATCGCCCGATCGCACTCCTCTCAACGAGACGACCTCGCCATGACCCACGTCGATGCAGTCCGACCTTTCCCCGCGATCGCCGAGTTCCTGGCGGCACGTCGCGCCGAGTTCGATCGGATTCCGGCCGAGCGACGCGCCGAACTCGAACGTCTCGCCGAGTTCGTTCGCTCAGGCTCGAGCGCCGGAGCGCGACTGACCTTCATCTGCACGCACAACTCCCGCCGCAGCCATCTGTCGCAGATCTGGGCCAAGATCGCCGCCGACTCGCTCGGACTGACCGGCGTCGAAACGTTTTCCGGCGGGACCGAAGCGACGGCCATGAACCCGCGCGTCGTGGCGTCACTGCGCCGCACCGGACTGCGGATCGAGGCGCCCGACGCTGCCGCGACGAATCCTCGTTACGCCGTCACCTACTCCGACACGGCGCCGCCGCTGGTCTGCTTCTCGAAGGTCTACGACTCGCCGCCGAATCCCACCTCAGGCTACGCCGCGATCATGACCTGTTCGAGCGCCGATCAGGCGTGCCCGATCGTCCCGGGCTGTTCGCTCCGCTTGCCGATCCGCTACGACGACCCGAAGGCCGCCGACGACTCGCCCGACGAAGCGGCGGTCTACGACGAACGCTCGCGGCAGATCGCTCGCGAGATGCTCTATGCGATGAATCGCGCCGCGGAGGTGAAGCGCTGAGACGAGACACGAAGACGCTGAGGTGAGTCACGGAGACGCTGAGACGAGACGCTGAGATGAAACTCCGAGGCACAGGACGGAGTTTTTTCTCACGGAGACGCTGAGCCGACGGAGGCACGGGCATGCCCCTTCACCGATAACGCGTCGTCGACCGCATCACCAGCCCGCACTCCCAGCCCGCGCTCCTAGCCACCACTCCCAGCCCGCCGCGTCAGCAAGGGGTCTCCGCGCCCTCCCTCCGCGTCCTCCCTCAGCGTCCTCCCTCCGCGTCCTCCCCAGCCCGTAGCGCCAAGCGCAGGGGTCTCCGCATCCCCTCCGACTCTTCGTTTCGGAGACGACCGACCACCAGGGAGTGCCGACCTCGGCGATCGGCACTCCCGCGCTGGACCTCTCGTCGCCCGCGTTCCACGAAGGTCACGCGACGACGACCGGTGGTTACCTGACGATCACCTGGATCTGGTTGGACCAGTCGGTCACCTCCGAACCGCGGAAGGCTCGCACCTGGAACTGCCAGGTTCCGCGCGACATCGTGCGAGTCGCTCCGGTCGCGTCGGCGCCGACCGTTCCCGAACCTCGCCACGTCGTGACTCCGCGACTGTTTCGCGTTCCCCAACGGATCTGGAACCCTTCCTCGACGTTCGAGTTGTCGGTCCAGCGGAGCGTGACGACTCGGCGCGTGTTCGCCGAGCCGGTCAGGTTGGACGGCGCATCGAAGATCTCGTCGTCTCCGCCCCCGCCTCCACCGCCACCTCCGCCGTACGACGCCTCGACCGCCAGATCGGCCTGAATCAGTCCGGCTCCGAACGACCAGTCGGATCCGGCGGCGCCCAGATCGATCGCCGTTCCCATCAGGACTGCCTGGACGTCATCGTTGATGCGGCCGTTGGCGTTCGCATCGGCGATCCCTCCGGCGATCACCAGCGCCGCCGCTCCGGCCGCATGCGGAGCGGCCATCGACGTGCCGCTCAGCGTCGCGTAGCCCCCTCCGGGATAGGTCGAGTAGACGCTCGAGCCGGGCGCCGCGACGTCGACCGCCGGACCGGTGCTCGAGAACGACGACCGCGCATCGGTGCTGGTCGTCGACGCGACGGCGATCACCGAGTCGTACTTGGCCGGATAGCCGACGTTGTCGACCGCAGTGTTCGAGGTGCCGCTGTTGCCGGCGCTGCAGACGATCGTCAGCCCGGCGGCCGAGGCGTTATCGAACGCCGCTCGCACCGTCGATCCCGGATCGCCCGAGCTGCCGAGGCTGAAGTTCGCGACCTGAATCCCGTTGGCGACGCACCAATCGAGCGACGCGATGATTGCGCTGAAGCTGCCGCTCCCGGTGCTGCTAAGGACCTTCAGACCGTACAGGTCGACATTCGGCGCCACCCCGACGACTCCGGTCCCGTTCCTGGCTGCGGCAATCGTGCCTGCGACATGCGTGCCGTGATAGTGATCGTCACGCGGATCGGCATCGTTGTTCACGAAGTCGTAGCCGCCACGATACGCTCCCGCCAACTCCGGATGCGTGTAGTCGATCCCCGTATCGACGACCGCCACCTTCACTCCCGCACCGAGGATCGGCGAACCGCCCGCCACGAACGTCCCGTCGTGGACCGCCTGACTGCCGATTCGTCGCACGCCCCAGACGGTCGCGTAGTCATGCAGCGTGAATTCCCCATCCGGTTCGACCGCCGCCACCGCCGGATGGTTCATCAACCCCGGCAGCGCCTCGATCGGCACGCGAGCGGCGACCGCCGGAACGATCGAATAGCCGCGATCGATCACGCCGCCGCTGAAGGCGACCGCCGCCACTTCATCGAGCCCCGGCGGCTGACGAAAGGCGATCAACACCGGGACCATCGGCACCTCGGGAAGTCCGATCTCGTCTTCCCCTTGGCCCGAACCGGGAGGGGCGACCGGCCCTTGAGCCGCCGCCGCGAACGGGAGCGACGCGAACATCACGCCGCTCAGACCGACTGCCGAGAGCAGTCGCACCAGACGGCCCGCAGGCCGTAACGAAAAG
>CAZZBI010000211.1:0-3577 GCA_964652385.1 uncultured Pirellulaceae bacterium
CCCTGCGCTTGGCGCTACGGGCTGGGAGACACGGAGCACCCCTGCGCTTGGCGCTGCGGGCTGGTGAGGGCGCGGAGCAACCCTTGCTGACGCGGCGGGCTGGTGAGGGCGCGGAGCACCCCTTGCTGACGCTGCGGGCTGGGAGGGGTGCGGGCTGGTAGGGAGCGCTCTACTGATCGCGGCGGAGGTCGAAGTAGCCGGCTGGGGTGCGTTGGGACGCGAACCACTGGAGCCAGCGATCCTTGTCGTAGCCCCAGTCGACGCCGGTGATGTCGCGCAGGCCGGTCAGCACGCCGCCGTTCTGACTCGGCATCTCGATCATCGCCGGTTGATTGCCGCTGCCGAAGTTGCCGCTGAAGCCGCCGGCGTTGTCGAAACCGGCTCCGGTCCGGCCGTTCTGACCGGCGGCCGGGTTGGCGACCTTGTGCTTGGTCACCAGCGCCTCGATCATCGAGCGGATCGCTTCGGAGCTCTTCAGGAATCCGAGAGCCGCCCCGGCTCGATTGATGATCACCGGGGGATTCTTGCTCGGGTCCAGCTGCCCCATGAACAACCGCTGGATGTTCGGGTCGTTGCGATCCCTCAGACTCTTGAGCGCGATCTCGCGCAGATAGTCGTCCTCTTCCGAAAGAGCGACGTCGACGAGCGGACGGATCGGCGCTTCGCCTTCGATCCGCGCGAGGACGTTGATCCACAGCAGCTTGCCGTCCCGCGTCTCTTCGCGCTTCAACATGTCGACGACCGGACCGACGGCGGCGGGATCGCGAATCCCTTCGATCGCCGCGATCGACTCGGCATGTCGCGCCTTGCCGATCTGATTGCGCCAACGCGGCAGTTCGCGTTTGAACTCGGTGGTCCGGCGATCGAACTCGTCGCGCACGCGTTTGAACTCGTACTCCTCGACCAGCATGCCGTCGGGCCGAACGCCGCGGCGCCGCATCAGCTGCTCGCGAGTCAGCCAGTCTCCGCCTTGCTTGAAGTACTTCAGCTTGCGCCGTGCTTCGGCATGTTCGGGATCGAGATCGATCACCTTCATCAGATGATGATCCTGCTGCGACCGCAGGCCGTTCTCCTCGCACCAGAGCGCCATGTTCCAGTGCGCCTCGACCGTCTCTTCGATGCCGACGACTCGTTCGCGATAGTCGAGTTCGGCCGGAGTCGGCTCGACGATGCGCTGGATCTGAGTCCGCTTGAGACGGATCGTCCCGCCGTTGTTGAGCTCGATCGTCAGCATCCGGTCGTTGCCGTCCGGTTCTTCGGCGATGATCTTCCCTTCGAGTACGCCTCCGGTCCTCAGTTCGAAGCGATCGGCCGACACGAAGGGCGCGGCCGGCCCGACAAGCAGACCGCCGAACAGTCCGGCCGAGACCAGGTGTCGGAGGAACGCCGGTCGATGCGACGACGGAACGAAGCGAGGCGCGTTCATGGACCGAGTGCTCTCGCAGAAAGGAACCGGTGCGGGAACGCGTGCGACGGTTCCCGGCGGACCCTTACAGTATAGAGGAACGCTGCGGAGGGGCCGCCAACGAAACGCGCGACCGATCGGAGCGATCCTGCCGATTCGATCGCCTTGCGCCGTCCGACAGGTCCCACCGAACGAGCCGACTCGAACGCGTCCCGGTCGGCCGCATCACTGGCGCATCGCTCGACGTCCGAGTGTCGTGAGCGGTTTCAGTCGCGAGAGGGATGATACGGGCGGACGTCGATCCAACTCATGCCGGCTCGCCGAGCCGCTTCGATGCCGAGGTCGGAGTCCTCGAGGACGCAGCAGAGCTCCGGAGCGACCTGCAGCCGGCGAGCCGCTTCCAGAAAGACATCCGGTTCCGGCTTGTGGCGTTCGGTATCCTCGGCGGCCACGACGACCTGAAAGAGCTCGTCGATCCCGAGGTGAGCGAGCTGCAGGCGGACGATGTCGCGGAATCCGCCGCTCGCCACCGCGATCGGATGACGACCGTGACTTTCGCGAGCCAGCCGCACCACCGGCTCGATCGGCTTCAGCTGCCCGAGTTCCTCGAGAAACTTCGCCTCCTTGACGTGCGCCAGGTGGGCGGCGTCGAGCGCAATCTGCTGTTCCTCCGCCAGCATGCGCAGGATCCGATCGGTCGGAATCCCGGCCCAGCCGTAGAACGTCGCCTCGTCGAAACGAACGCCCAGCGGCTCGAGGGTGCGGGTCCAGGCGACGTAATGGACCGGCATCGAATCGGCGAGCGTCCCGTCGCAGTCGAAGATGATCGCTCGGGAGCCGTGCCGCTGCAGACGTGTCGTGAGATCGTCGTAGTGCAGGTCGAGCGTCCGGCGGTCGAGCGGAGCGGAGTCGAAACGGGGATCGGACGAGGTCACGGGAGGGGTTCTCCGACGTTGCGAACCAGAGCGGAAGGAGGGAATCATCCGGGGGCGGCAGGGCGGAGGGAATCCCACCTCGAGAAGGAGGCAACCGGCAGCCGGCTCGATGGCGGATCGCGCCACCGCTCGACTGACGCGACGGGGGGAATCTCGGCCGAAGCGTTGAAAAAGGATTGGACACTTGGCGCGGATCTTGCGACACTTGAGACACCTCGTCCAGCTCTCTTCTCTGGCTCGTCTCCGCTCGGAGGTATTCGGTCATGCGCCATTCGAGGTATTCGCCGTCGGCAAGGAACGGATTCACGCTCGTCGAACTGCTGGTGGTCATCGCGATCATCGGCATCCTGACGGCGATCGCCGTTCCGGCCGTGATGATGGCCCAGCGGTCGGCTCAGAAAACCGCCTGCGCGAACAACCTTCGCCAACTCGGTGCCGCGTCGATCAGCTTCATGACCGAGAATCGGAAGTACCCGTCGTCGTTCACGAACTGGACGTCGCCCGGCGGAGTCGTGCAGATCCATCCGTGGCCCGTGCAGTTGCTGCCGAATCTCGATCAGCAAACCCTCTACGACGAGATCGTGACGGGCATTCCGGGAACCGTTCCGAACCCTACCGGTCTGCCGACCAGCGACAGCTACGGCTATGTCGCCGTGCTCAACTGCCCCGGTGATGCGTTCGCGACTCGCAAGGGGGCCGAGATCACGTACGTCGCCAACATGGGTTTGCAGGATGACTTGACCAACCCTCAGCCACTCGCGCCGTTGGACTACCGAGGCACTGGCTTGTTCTACGATCGATCCGTTCGAGGTAGCCGCGACAACACGGTTGGCGTTGCGTCTATCGATTCGGTTGCCTGTCGCGACGGTCTTGGCCAAACATTAATGTTCTCGGAGAACGCCAATCTCGCCATTTCAGGAGTTCGTTGGAACTTCTCGAACCCGGTTACGGCGAGGCCAGAAAATCCATCGGGATCATGTGTTTATCAGACAGGAGAACGTCGAAGTGGGCATCCGGAGTTTGCATTCGGCATGATCTGGCGTACGACGCCGCCGTCGGCCAATCCGTTCGTCGACGGAAAGCGCGACGTGCTCTCTAATCCGACTATTGTCGACCCGTGGGCCTACGCTCGTCCGTCGAGCTATCACGCACAGGCATTCAACGTCGTCTTCGCCGACGGTCGGACGTCGCAGATCCGCGATTCGATCAGCTACGACATCTACTGCAAGCTGATGTC
>CAZZBI010000211.1:3677-7751 GCA_964652385.1 uncultured Pirellulaceae bacterium
GTCGACGAAGCGATGTTCGCTCAGTAGTCCTCCGCTCGGCATCGTCGACCTCGGGTGCTGCCACGAACCCGACGATCCGACCTGCCGCGGTCCTCCTCCGAACGCCTCGGGACATGCCTGCCATGCTCCGAGGCGTTCGCGTTTTGTTGCAGCGATCTTCGGCGTGACGACGGGTGCGAGCGTGGAACAGGAATGCGTGCTGGTAACCGGCGGCGCGGGGTTCATCGGATCGCATCTGGTTCCGCGACTGCTGCGCGAGCGTCATCGATCGTTGGTGGTCGTCGATCGGTTGTCGTACGCCTCGCGCTTCGATCGGATCGCTCCGCTGCTGTCGCGACCACGGATCGCGTTCCTCCAAGGGGACGTGCGTGACGCGGCGCTCGGCGAGCGGCTCTTTCGCGACTTTCCGATCTCGGCGGTGATCCATCTGGCGGCCGAGAGTCATGTCGATCGGTCGATCGCCGATCCCGATCCGTTCGTCGGTTCGAACGTCGTCGGCACGCATCGATTGGCCGAGGCGGCTCGGCGGGCCTGGCTGGGCCGCGACCGGGAGCGCTATGGCTCGCGGCCGCGCTGGATTCAGGTCTCGACCGACGAGGTGTACGGAAGTCTGGAGTCGCCCCAGCGCGCGACGGTCGACCATGCTCTCCGTCCGAGCTCGCCGTATTCGGCAAGCAAGGCAGCGGCCGACCTGCTGCTCGGCGCCGCCGCGACGACCTGGGGCTTTCCGTTGATCATTGCGCGGACGTGCAACAACTACGGTCCGGGGCAGCATCCCGAGAAGTTCATTCCCCGGATGGTCGCGGCGGCGGCGTGCGGAGAACCGTTGCCGATCTACGGCGACGGCCGTCAGGTGCGCGAGTGGATTCATGTCGCCGATCATTGCGAAGGACTGGTCGCGGTATTGGAGCGAGGAGCGATCGGCACGACCTATCATCTCGGCTCCGAGGAACGCCACGAGAATCGGTCAGTGGCGCAGCGGATCGCCGCACGAGTCGCTCGCGCTCGCTCGATCGATCGCCCGGACAATCCCCTTGCGCCGGTGTCGCTGACCTCGGTTCCGGATCGCCCGGGGCACGACCGTCGCTACGCCCTCGACTCGGCCGATTCGCGCCGCGCCCTCGATTGGGAACCGTCCGTGCCGTTCGAGGCGGGCTTGGACGAGACGATCGATCTGCTGCTGGCGGAACATGACCGCCGGGTCGCGATGCCGGTCAGCCTTGGAAGCCGGACGCTGCGCAGCGGCGGCGGAACGGTGGAGCAGGCGGGCTTCGGACCGGCCGGATCTTGAATCCGGCGTGCGGCGAGGGATAATGCCGCTCATGAACTTCCACTTCGATTTTGCGATCCGCTTCGACTTTGCCTTTACCGGGGCAAGGGCGGGCGTTCGCTGAATCGTCGGACCGATGCAGTCGAACCCCGTGGCCCTTCGCAGGCGACGGGGTTTTTTCGTTCCCCGTCCTCTCGGTCGACGGGCCCTCAACGGCGAATCCACTGCGATTCGCGATCGGAGAACGCACGATGATCGTGGTGATGGAACGGAATGCGACCGACGAGCAGATCACGCACATGATCGGTCGCGTCGAGGAGCTGGGGCTCAAGGCGCACGTGATCCGCGGCGCCGAGCGGACGGTGATCGCGGCGGTGGGAATCAAGCGCGAGTCGATGAAGGAGTCGCTCGCCAGCGGCCCGGGAGTCGCCGAGGTGGTCCCGATCGCCGCGCCGTACAAGGTCGCCAGCCGCGAGGTGAAGCCCGATCCGACTCGGGTCGTCGCCGGCAGCCTGTCGGTCGGCGCGGGCATGATCGGCGTCATCGCCGGACCGTGCAGCGTCGAGAGCGAAGAGCAGATCATGCGGACCGCGCGGGCGGTCAAGGCGGCCGGCGCGACCGCCCTTCGTGGCGGCGCGTTCAAGCCGCGGACCAGCCCGTACAGCTTCCAGGGCATGAAGGAAAAGGGACTCGAACTCCTCGCGGCAGCGCGAGCCGAGACGGGGTTGGCGGTGGTCACCGAAGTGATGTCGACCGACGACGTCGAACTGGTCGCCAAGTATGCCGACGTGCTGCAGGTCGGCGCGCGGAACATGCAGAACTACCGCTTGCTGGAAGCGGTCGGCAAGGTGCCGAACCCGGTCCTGCTGAAGCGCGGCGCGAGCGCGACGATGGAAGAGCTGCTGCTGGCGGCGGAGTACATCCTGAACGAAGGGAACCCGAACGTCATGCTCTGCGAACGCGGCATTCGGACCTTCGAATCGCACACGCGCTTCACGTTGCCGCTGGCGACCGTCCCCTATCTGCATCAGAAGACCCATCTGCCGATCGTGATCGACCCGAGTCACGGGACGGGGCATACGCCGCTGGTCGCCGATATGGCGCTTGCCGCGATCGCCGCCGGAGCCGACGGGCTGATCGTGGAGGTCCATCCGGAGCCGGAGAAGGCGATGAGCGACGGCTATCAGTCGCTCGACTTCGGCCAGTTCGAAAAGATGATGGCCCGCTGCCGCCGAGTCGCTGCGGCAGTCGACAAGACGCTCGGCTGACCGCTCGGCGTTCCCCAGCCCGCCGCGTCAGCAAGGGGTCTCCGTGACCTCACCAGCCCTTTGTCGAACGTGACCCCGGGCACTCCGTGCCCGAAGGTAGGTTTCGCTCGAAAACGGTTCACGCTGCGCTGCGATGGCCGCAGCGCAGCGAAACCTTGCCTCGGCCTCGGAGAGGCCGGGCCTACGCTCCGTCCTCTCCCAGCCCGCAGCGCCAAGCGCAGGGGTCTCCGTGACCTCACCAGCCCTTTGTCGAACGTGACCCCGGGCACTCCGTGCCCGAAGGTAGGTTTCGCTCGAAAACGGTTCACGCTGCGCTGCGATGGCCGCAGCGCAGCGAAACCTTGCCTCGGCCTCGGAGAGGCCGGGCCCACGCTCCGTCCCCTCCCAGCCCGAAGCGCCAAGCGCAGGGGTCCTCAGTGCCCCCCCGCGGAACTCGACGCAACCGAGGAGGATCGAAGAGCGAGTCGACCTGTAAGCCGGGTTCTGTGCCGCGGATCGACGTCTCGCAAGCGAGCTGCCGGCGCGGTGACGGTCATTTCTCTAGGAACGCGATTGCCCGCGTTCTCGAGCAGCCTACCCGAGAGTCGGACGCCGCGGACCGCGACGTGCCGCGCGGCGAACCGCGCGACTCCCCTCTGCTTGACCTTGCTCCGGATGGGGTTTGCCTAGCCGATCGAGTCACCTCGACCGCTGGTGAGCTCTTACCTCACCGTTTCACCCTTACCACGCGCCTCGCAAGCGAAGCCGTTCGGCGGTCTGTTCTCTGTGGCACTGTCCCGGGTCTCGCGACCGGTCGGCGTTACCGACCATCCTGTCCTGCGGAGCCCGGACTTTCCTCCCGCATCGTTGCCGATGCCGGCGACCGTCCGGTCGACTCGCTCTTCGATCCTCCCTGTTCCGTTTCGTTCGCCGCTGCGCGACGTCCTTGCCACGTGTCGGCCGCTTCCAGCCGCGCCAGCAATTCGCGTCGGATCCGCGGCTTGTCGCGACTCCATTCCGGCCCGACGAACCAATCGTCCGGCGCCTCGCCGCTGATCCGCTCCACCACGACCTGCGGCGGCGTCCGTTCGAGGAACGCGACCAGCGTCGTCAGATACTCGTCGAACTCCATCAGTCGCACCTCGCCCGATGCGACCTGCGCTTCGAGCGGCGTGTTGCGGACGCAGTAGAGGTTGTGGATCTTCAGCGAATCGAAGCCCAGTCGAGCCGCTTCGTCGGCGGTCGCCAGCATGTCCTCGAACGTCTCGCCCGGCAGACCGAGCATCACGTGCGCGCAGATCTCGAACTTCCGCCCGCGACTCCGCTGCATCGCTTCGACGAGCGCATCATGGCCGTGTCCCCGGTTCATCCAGGTCAGCGACCGATCGTGCATCGTCTGCATCCCGTACTCGACGCTGACCGGCAATCGTTCCGCGAACTCGTCGATCAGGTCGAGCACCTCGTCGGGGACGCAGTCGGGGCGCGTTCCGATCGCCAACGCGACGATGCGCGGATCCTCGATCGCCGCCGAGTACGCCTCGCGCAGTCGATCGACCG
>CAZZBI010000211.1:7761-9546 GCA_964652385.1 uncultured Pirellulaceae bacterium
ACCGACGCATAGGTATTCGTCGCCGGCTGGAAGTAGGCGGTGAACTTCCGACAGTCGTACCGGGTCTGGAGTCGGCGGATGCCGTCGGCGATCTGATCCAGGATCTCGCGCCGTTTCCCTCGCGGGCGCCGCGACGGACTGAAGCTCCGGTTGTCGCAGAAGACACAGCCGCCGATGGCGACCGTTCCGTCGACGTTCGGGCAGGTGAAGCCGCCGTCGACGCTGACCTTCTGAACCCGTTCTCCCCAGCGGTTTCGTTGGTGAAAGTTGTAGGCGTAATAGCGCAAGCCGGCCGCGCGCCAGTCGTAGGTGACTCGCTGCATCGAGGGAGCGGTCCGAATTGACGCCTCGCCGACCACCGAATACCCTTGACCCTGGGGAGTCGCTTGCCGAATCCGCAGCCCGTTCGGCGTGCGGATTCGCATCTTAGCCCGGCAGCCGATTCCCGGCACCCCTGGTGGTTTTCCCGACACTCCAGAACACGGAACGTCGAGATGTACGGCGAACTGATTCCGGTCGGCGGCGGCGATCCGATTCCGCTGCTCAAGGATCGACTGCGCGTCGGCCGGCGCGAAGGGTGCGACATCATTCTTCGCTTCCCCAACATCTCGTCGCATCACTGCCTGCTCGAGATCGAAGAGGGGTATTGGTTCGTCAAGGATCTGAACAGCTCCAACGGCGTGAAGGTCAACAACAAGCGGATCATGCCGGGATTGCGGAAGCGAGTCGATCCGCACGACACGTTGCAGATCGCCAAGCATGCCTACGAGCTGCGTTACGATCCGCACAAGCTCGGTGCTGTCGGCGCTCCGCCTCAGGACGAACAGGCGGATCATGTCTTCGGCCAGTCGCTGCTGCAGCGAGCCGGCCTGGAGAAGAAGCCGGGGCTCGACAAGAAGCGTCCCAAGAGCTGAGCGATGGCGGATCGCCGAGCGATGACTCGACGAACTGCTCCCCGATTCCGTCGTTCGCATGAGGCGATTCCGAGTGGCCGGGGCCGATGATCCGAACGTCGTCCCGCCTTTCTCGGCGATGCCGCGCGCCGATCGCTGGCGCCTGGCGACTCGCTCGCTGCACTTTGCCGATGGTCCGGCAGTGATGGGGATCCTGAACGTCACTCCGGACAGCTTCTCGGATGGCGGCAGGTTCGACCAGGTCGAAGCGGCGGTCGAACAGGCGCTGCGTCTCGAGCGCGAGGGGGCCGCGATTCTGGATATCGGGGGCGAGAGCACTCGCCCCGGTGCTCCGATCGTTTCGGTCGACGACGAGCTGCGGCGCGTGATGCCGGTCATCGAACGCTTGGCCGGTCGTCTGACGATTCCGATGTCGATCGACACCTCCAAGGCGCGCGTGGCGCGCGAAGCGACGTCGGCGGGAGTCGAGATCATCAATGACGTCACGGGGCTCGAAGGGGATCCCGAGATGCTCGGCACGGCGATCGATTCGCAGGCCGGGATCTGTGCGATGCACATGCGCGGGAACCCCCGCACGATGCAGCTCGATACCCGCTACGATGACGTCGTCGGCCAGACGCTCGCCTACCTGCAGCTCCGCCGCGACGCGCTCGAACGAGCGGGTATCGATCCGGATCGAGTCTGTCTCGATCCCGGCATCGGATTCGGCAAGACGCACGAGCAGACCTTCGAGATGCTCCGTCGCGTCGACCGCTACCTGTCGCTCGGTCGGCCGGTGCTGATCGGCCATTCGCGCAAGGGATTCCTGGCGCGGCTGACCGGCGATCCGCAGCGCGATCGGACCGCCGCCACCGTCGGCGTCGCACTTGCC
>CAZZBI010000212.1:0-9545 GCA_964652385.1 uncultured Pirellulaceae bacterium
GCTGCGACATGACGCTCGCGTGCTTCCGCCAGTTCCCGTTCGACGTCGATGATGCGCCGCGGATCGAGCGATTCGAGTCGGCGACGCAGCGCCGCGATCCGCTCGTCGAACGATCGCAGCGTCGCGTCGCGATAGGCCGGATGAAGCGTCGGAACGACTCCCCACGCCGGCAGATCGATCCGCTTCGGCGAGCCCCCATCCGGAACCAGAAACTTCGGCAGCGCGGGAGCGATCGAGCCGCGCGACGCATCGCGATTCCGCTCGTCCCCTCCCGAGTACCACCAGGTCGGCGCGTCCGGGACTCGATCCCAGACGGCGACCAGCCCGCGACGTTCGACGCGTCGCAGCGTCGAATACTCGTACTCCTGGAACGGACCGGGATCCTCTTCGCCGGGCCATGGATCCTGCCGGATTCCGATCGTCTCGAAGAGCGCCCGAAAAGCAAAATAGTCGTGCTGGGTGATCGGGTCGTACTTGTGATCGTGGCAATGGGCGCATTGCATCGACAGGCCGAGGAACGCTCGCGACACGTGCTCGACGTTCGAACGCATCCAGTCGTTCGGGTTCAGGGCGTACCAGTTGCGGATCAGGTAGCCGGTCGCGACCGCCGCGTTCGGATCCCCCGGTGCGATCTCGTCGGCTGCGAGCATCTCGCGAACCATCGTGTCGTAGCCGCGATCCTGGTTGAGCGACGAGACGATCCAGTCGCGCCAGCGCCAGATCTGCGGCGCACTGTTCCAGACGTCGGGGACCATCCGCCGACCGTGCCAGTCCGCGTAACGCCAGATGTCCATCCAATGCCGAGCCCAACGCTCGCCATGCGCCGGCGACGCGAGGAGTCGATCGACCTGTCGCTCGTAGGCGTCGGGAGCGGGATCGGCGACGAACGCCATGATCTCGTCGGCGCTCGGTGGCAAGCCGGTCAGGTCGAACGACAGCCGTCGCAGGAGCGTCGCGCGATCCGCTTCGTCGACGGCGGTCAGGCCGTGCTCGGCCAACCCCTGCGAAACGAAGGCATCGATCGGACTCCGATCCCGGTCGTCGAATCGGGGACGATCCGCCGGCGTCGGCGTCGGGATCGCCGTTGGGACCCGAAAGGCCCAATGCTCCTCGGGGGAGGGCTCGGGACGATCGTCGTCAGGAGCGGGAGCACCTTGGGCGAGCCAGAACTCGAGATCGGCGAGCTGTTCGGGCTCGAGCGGCGCGCCGTCGATCGGCATGCGAAGGGACGGATCGGTCTCGATGACCCGAGTCAGCAGGAGCGCCTCCCCTGCTCCCTCCCCTGCTCCGTCCGCGGCAAGTGCCGATCCGGAATCGCCGCCGATACGCAGTCCTTCCACCGAGTCGACTCGCAGGTTCCCCTCCTGCTTCAGAGCGCCATGGCAGCTGTAGCACTTGTCGCGCAGCATCGGCCTGAGACGTTCGCGATAGATCCGCAGCGCCTCGTCACGACCGTCGGCATCGCCTCGGGGAGCAACCGGAACGAGAGGCTCATCCGCCCAGACCTGGTCGACGACGGCCAGCGCCAGCAGCAAGGGGCCGATGACGCCGAGACAGTAGGCGACGGAACGCCGACACGGGGAACGAAGTGGAGCGGGGAGCGCGAACCGGGGCATGACCCGAGTCCTTGCTGCGAACGTCGGTGGGGGAGGGGGGACGGCCGTACCGCAAGGGGCGGAGCCGGAGGGGAACCTGATCATCCCCGACCGGCCGGACACAAGCAACGAAGTTCTCCTCTCCGTGACCTCGGTGTTCTCTGTGGTAGAAAAATCCCTTCGAATCACCGAGTTCGTCGAGAACACCGAGTCCGAGCCCACGAACCGAGACGACCCGCCGCAAACGCCCGCACGCCCCCCGAGTTTTCGCTCTTTCCCGAAAGGCCCCCGATCGGTTATCAAATCGCTCGGAGCATTGCGGCCGGCCCCGACGGGGGCGGTCGCGCGGCGATCCAACGGAGGGATCGTCGTTCGGAACACGCACTCATGGACGAGTCATGCGTCACGGCGTGATCATCGCCTGTCGGATGTCCTCACGGCGTCTGCCGGGGAAGACGCTTGCGCCGGTCGCGGGACGGCCGCTCCTGTGGTACGTCCACCGTCGCCTGGAATCGCTCGGCGTTCCGCTCGCGATCGCCACCAGCGTCGATCCGTCGGACGATCCGATCGCCGACTACTGCCGCCGCGAGGGGCTCGTCTGCTGCCGCGGCTCGCTCGATGATGTCGCCGGACGGATGCTCGACGCCGCGCGGTATCTGGAGCTCGACGCCTTTGCTCGGGTCAACGGCGACAGCCCGTTCGTCGACGGTCGACTCATCCGCCAGTCGTTCCGACTGATGACGGCCGAGGCGCTGGAGTTCGTCACGAACCTGGTCCCTCGCACCTATCCCTACGGCGTCGCGGTCGAACTGATCCGGACCCGGACGCTGACCGAACTGCTCGCCGAGACCGACGACCGCGAGGATCGGGAACACGTCACGCGAGCGATCTACCGAGCCTTGCCGCGACTGAAGCATCGGACGCTGGTCCGCAGCGGCGAGGACCTTTCGCACCATGTCCTGACCGTCGATACCCCCGAGGACCTCGAGCGGTTCCGCGCCTTCGTCGGCGGGGAACCGACCCATTGGCCGAGCGTCACTTGGGAGCACGCCATCGAACAGGTTCCCGCGCCACGGAGGGCCGCATGATCAATCTCTTCTGTATCCGGCCGAAGGGCTTCAACGTCGGTAACGACGCGATCTATCTGGGGATGCAGCACTTCATCTACAACGCCTTCGGCGAAGTGGTGAACCTGATCAACCTGCCGGCGACCAGTCGCTACGAGAGTCAGGCCAAGGCGGGGCTGACGAGCAAGACGATCTACGAGATCAACCAGTACGGTCACGGCGTCATCATCGGCGGCGGCAACCTGTTCGAGAACGGCGAGCTCGACGTACAGCTCGATGCGCTCGGCGCTCTCGAGGTGCCGCTGATGGTCTTCAGCGTCAGTCGCGGGCGCGTCTACAACCGACGACTCGAACTGGTCCGGCGGACCGACACGATGCCCGACCGGATCCTGAAGGCGCTCGACGAGCGAGTCGACTTCGCGCTGCTGCGCGATCGAGCGACCTCGGAGCACATGGCAAGCATCGGTTGCCGGAACACGACGATCGGCGGCTGCCCGACGATCTATCTCGATCGGATGATGCACCGCCTGCCGGACGTGCCGGGAGCGCTCGATCGGACCGCCCTCGTTTCGGTCCGCACTCCCGACCTGATGAGCATCCCGCTCGAAAAGCAGGCTCGCGTCCGCAACGACATCCTCGACATCCTGGCGCTGCTGCGTCAGCGCGGTTACGGCGACGTCCGCCTGCTCTGCCACGATCATCGGGACATCGCGTTCGCCGCCTCGTTCTCGGACGTCGATTACGTCTACACCGGCGACGTGATGACCTATCTGGCGCTGCTGTCCCGCTGCGCCCTGAACGTCACCTATCGCCTGCACTCGTTCCTCCCCTGCGTCTCGTTCGGCTGTCCGACGATCAAGATCAGCTACGACGAGCGGGCCCTCTCGCTGATCGACACGCTCGGTCTGGGCGAGTGGAACATCAACATGATCGAAGAGCCGAACCTGATGGGCGCGATCCGCGACCGGATGGATCGGATGGACGATCTCGACCGGCTGAAGCGAGCCAACGCGCCGCTCTGGCAGGCGTTCTACGATCAGTTCGATTCGACCTTCCGGCAGTTCGCCGGCGAGGTGCACGCGTACCACGACGCGGTCGAGCCGAAGCGTCCGCCGGTCCTCCGGCTGGCCGCCTGAGTCGCGCGACCGCGTCGAACTTCCGAACGACCCCGAGTTCCGATCGCCGCCGGGCGATCGGTCATCCGATGCGAGGCCGAAGTGAATCCGATCCACATCATCGCCGAAGCGGGAACGAACCATAACGCCGACCCGAACGCCGCCCGTCGCCTGGTCGACGTGGCGCGGGAGGCGGGAGCCGACTCGGTCAAGTTCCAGATCATCTATCCCGAGGGGCTGTACGTCGAAAAGGTGCGCAAGGAGGGGGAGTGGGTCGACAACGAGGTCGTCGCCGCTCGTCGCAAGGGAATGCTCTCGGATGACGCCTGGCGCGATGTCGCTCGTCATGCCCGCGAAATCGGGATGCCGATGAGCGCGAGCGTCTTCGACGATCGGAGTCTTGCGCTGCTCGAGGAGTTCGCGCCGCCGTACGTGAAGATCGCCAGCTGCGATCTGAACAACATTCCGCTGCTGGAAGCGGCAGCGGCGACCGGCCGCAAGCTGATCGTCTCGACCGGCATGTCGACGCTCGCCGAAGTCGAAGAGAGCGTGCGGGCAATCGAGGCGACGGGGCACAAGGATCTGGTCCTGATGCACTGCGTCAGCGTCTATCCCTGTCTGACGTCGAACATGAATCTCGGTTTTCTCGAAACGCTGAAGCGCGAGTTCGGCTATCCGATCGGTCTCAGCGACCACACCGAGAACAGCCTGGCTGCGGCGGCCGCGACGGCGCTCGGCGTCAGCTGGATCGAGAAGCACTTCACGCTCGACCGGACCAGTCCCGGCTTCGACCACGCGTATGCGATGGAGCCGAAGATGCTGGCCGACTATGTCGCCGACATCCGGCAGGTCGAAGCGGCGATGCGTCCGCCGGTCGAGAAGGTCGGGCCGCAGGAGGCGAACGTCTCGCTCCGGGCTCGGCGCGCCCTGTATGCGGCGCGCGACATCGCTCCGGGGGAGCGGATCACCTCGGCCGACGTCCTGATCGTCCGCCCTGCCGGGCCGCTCAAGCCGCGTGACCTGCGGACGATCGTCGGCAGTCGGACGACGCGAGCGATCTGCCGCTTCGAACCGCTCGACCTCGCTCACCTGGATCGCGCCTCATGAATCTCGGTCCGCTCCAGCGCGTCCTCTTCGTCTGCCGAGGCTCCCGCAAGGACGGCCTCGGTCACGTGATGCGTACGCGCTGCGTCGCCGCCGAGATGGCTCGCCGCTCGAGCGTCAGGGTCGCGGTGCTCGGCGAGTCGTTCGTGGAAAACCTGCTGGCCGGCCGCGGACTCGATTATCGGATCTGTGCGGACGAACGGGAACTGCTGGAACTGCATCGCGAGTTCCGGCCGCATGTCGTCGTCTTCGATGCCCTCTCGATCCCCGACGCGGCCTTCGCGCCGATGTCCGCCGCCGGACCGACGGTCAGCCTGAGTCCGATCTTCGACCATCTGGCCGACGTCGATCTGGTCTTTCATCGGACCGAGTACTTCGGCGACGACTGGAACTTCGGCGGCGAGCGCCGCGGCGGTCCCGAGGTGCGACACGGACTGAAGTACGCGGTGATCCGCGAACAGTGCCTGCCGATCGAAGAGGCGGCGTTCGAACGGAACGTCGCACAGCGACCGCTCGCGGTCGTCATTTCGATGGGCGGAGCCGATGCGCACAACAAGACGCTCGCGACGCTGCGGGCGATCGGTCAGGTCCGCTCCCCGCTGCTGATCTGGACGCTGCTCGGCGAAGGATACGGCCACTCGTACGAGAAGCTGGTCGAGTGCGTCCGCGAGAATCGCCAGCACGAGATCATCCTGGCCAAGACCAGCGACTCGATGTGGCGCGTCATGCAGACCTGCTCGCTGGCGATCCTGGCCGGAGGGACGATCACCTACGAAGCGGCCTACGCCGGGCTGCCGTCGATCAACGTCTTCGACGACGGGGCGCATGTCTTTCTGATTCGCGAACTGGTCGAGAAGGGGATCTGCATCCACGCCGGCTGGCCGTTCGAGGATGCGCTCAACGTCGTCGCGGCCAATCTGTCGCATCTGGAGTCGCATCGGGACGAACTGCTCGAGATGCACCGCCGCGCCCGCGGTGCGATCGACGGTCGCGGCGCGGCGCGGATCGCCGACGAGATCGTCGCCTTCGTCGCGGAGCGGCAGCACCGTCCGAACGCCTCCCGCTCGATCGGACAGGTCCGATTGAAGACCACCTTGCGTCGACCGAACGTCGTACGAGACCGTTCGATGGCGACCGTCGGCTCCGAAGCCGAAAGGGGGAGGTAGCGATGCACGCCGTCGGCCTGATCAACTACGGCTCGGGCAACTTCACCTCGGTCCGCAACGCGCTTCGCCACATCGGCGTCGATCCGCTCGAGATCGACTCGCCCGAGGCGATGGGGCAGGCGGATCGGTTGATCCTGCCCGGAGTCGGATCGTTTCCGGCGGCGATGGAGCGGATGGAGACGCTCGGACTGATCGACTCGCTGCGCGATCAGGTCTTGGGGCGCGGTCGACCGTTCCTCGGGATCTGCGTCGGGATGCAGATCCTGGCGGAACTCGGTCACGAGTTCCGGACCTGCTCGGGACTCGGACTCGTCCCGGGACAGGTCCGACGCTTCGACGTCGAGCACCTGGGACTCCCCGTGCCGCATATGGGCTGGAACGAGCTGCGACTGCATCGGTCATCGCCGCTCTTCGAGCGACTGGATCCGAACCCGTCGTTCTACTTCGTCCATTCGTTCCGTTTCGAACCGACCGATCCCGAGAGTGTCCTGGCGAGTTGCGAGTACGGCGAGACGTTCTGCGCCTGCGTGCAGCGTGATCAGGTCTACGGCGTCCAGTTCCATCCCGAAAAGAGCCAGCGCGACGGACTTGCGCTGTTGGCGAACTTCTGTCGTCTCCATTGAGAAGGATCTCGCATGTCCGCCGCCCAACCGCTCGCGAATCAGCCCATGTATCCTTCCGCCGAACTGATCCACGGTCTCCAGCCTCGTCCCGATTCGATCTCGGCCGCTCGGCACGAGGAGATCGTTCGCCGCGTGATGGAGTGCTATCGCGCCTGCAAGGCCGACCAGCCGCGCGTTCCGGCGGCGTATCAGCCCGGCGGGGAATGGGCCGACTATCTGGCGGAGCGTCAGGGAGTCTATGACGGCATGCTCGCCGGCGACTCGCAGCTGGTCTCGGACAAGCTCCGCGGCTTCTGGCGCAACGAGCTCGGACCGATCGTCAAGGAGTACGCGAAGTACGAGCAGCTGACGTCGCGCGAAGCGCCGTTCCTGGAGCGGTTCGAGACGAACGTCCGTCGCAACTTCGCCGTCTGGCGGTCGATCCACGAACACGACGCCCGAGTGCTCGACGTGCCCGAGGTCGGCAACCCGTGGGGACTGATGATCGACGGACGCCTGGTCGTTCCCAAGGCGACGCGGTATCACGCCCTGTCGAGCCAGATCGGCGAGCTCTGCCGCGGTACCGGTCGTCCGCTGGTCGCCGAGATCGGTGCCGGCTACGGCGGTCAGGCGTACTTCCTGCTTCGCGACTATCCCGGCACGACCTACGTCGACTTCGATCTTCCCGAAACGCTGATGCTGGCGGCGTACTACCTGATGGCGTCGCTCCCCGATCGCGAGATCGTGCTCTACGGCGAATCGCATCGGCCGCTGGACGAGGTGTTGACCGGGGCGGACGCGGTGCTGATGCCGAACTTCGCGCTGCCGAAGCTCGCCGATCGGTCGGTCGATCTCTTCCTGAACACCTTCTCGTTCAGCGAGATGCCAATGGGGACCCTCAGCGAATACCTGACTCAGGTGCAGCGCAGCCTGAAGCGGTTCCTGCTGCTGAACAACATGGATCGGACCGGCGTCGTCAATCGCGGCTTCGAGCGGATCCCGGCCAGTCGCTATCCGCTGGATCATTCGCGGCTGCGTTGCATCTATCGGAAGTTCGATCTGTTCCACGGTCACCAGGGGGACTATCGCGAGTTCCTGTACGAGGTGATCTGAGCGGTCGATCGGTCGACCTGACGAACGAAAGATTCGCCGAGCACGGATCGCTCGGCGGCGATGGCGCGGTCGCTCGGCCGCGCCCCGAACTGCGGGGACCGGGAGGCACGGATGCTGAAGAACCGTCTGATTCCGGTCGTCCTGATGCGCTCCGGCGTCTGTGTCCAGAGCAAGGGCTTTCGCCGCTACCAGCGTCTGGGGAATCCGACGACGATCGTCGAACGGCTGAGCGACTGGGCGTCGGACGAGTTGATCTATCTGGATATCTCTCCCGACGACGAGTACGACCTGGGGCGAGACGACCTGCGGGACGGGATCGGCGGCGATCCGATCTCGATCCTCCGTCAGGTCGCCTCGAAGTGCTTCATGCCGCTCACCTTCGGCGGGCGGATCCGATCGCTCGACGATGTGGCGCTTCGCGTCCGACATGGCGCCGACAAGGTTTCGCTCAACACGGCGGCGCTCGACGATCCGTCGTTCATCGACGGCGTCGCGCAGCGTTACGGAGCCCAGTGCTGCGTCGTCTGTATCGACGCGCGGCAGGAAGGGGATTCGTGGCAGGTCTATGCCGACGGCGGGACGCGCCCGACCGGCCGCACTGCCGCCGATTGGGCTCGCGAAGCGGTGGAACGCGGCGCCGGGGAACTGCTGATCCAATCGATCGATCGGGACGGAGCAGGGAACGGCTATGACGTCCCGCTGATCCGCAGCGTCACGAGCGCGGTCCGCGTGCCGGTCATCGCGCTCGGCGGGGCGGGGAGCTGGGAGCACATGGAGCAGGCGATTCGCGACGGCGGAGCCCGAGCGGTCGCCGCCGCGAACATCTTCAACTACAGCGAAAACAGCGTCTTCAAGGCTAAGCGGCACCTGTTCGACGCCGGCTGCGACATGCGGCGGCCGAGTCTGGGAGTCGGCGTGCCCGAAGGAACCAAGGCGGCCTGAATCGCTGTCGGATCGGATCTCGAACGAGGATTGAGCCATGAAGTACTGCCGCCGATGCGTCTATCCGATGCGAGCGGTCAACACGATGTTCGACCGCGAGGGGGTCTGCAGCGCGTGCCGCGCCAGCGAAGAGATGTCGAAGGTCGCCGACGACGCCTTTTGGACTCGGCGCCGCGAGGTCTTCGTGCGGCTGATCGACGGCTATCGTCGCCCCGACGGCAGCGACTACGACTGCATCGTGCCGGTCAGCGGCGGCAAGGACAGCTACTGGCAGGCGTACCTGATGAAGCAGTACGGGATGAACCCGCTGCTGGTCACCTATCACGGCAACAACTACCTGCCCGAAGGCCAGGGGAATCTCGATCGGATGCGCGACGTCCTCGGGATCGACCACATGGTCTTCGGCCCCTCGGTGCCGACGCTCCGGAAGCTCAATCGACTGGGCTTCACCAAGATGGGCGACATGAACTGGCACTGTCATGCCGGGATCAAGATCGTTCCGCTGCGCGTCGCCTGTCGGATGAACATTCCGCTGATGGTCTGGGGCGAGATCACCTGGACGGTCGCCGGCATGTTCTCGCCCGACGATTGGGTCGAATACAACAAGCGGACCGTCATGGAACATGACCTCCGCGGCTTCGGCTGGGAGGACATGATCGGCGGCGACGAAGGCCTGACGGCGTCCGACCTGACCTGGCTCCGCTTCCCCAGCGACGACGAGATCGCTCGCGTCGGCGTGCGAGGCATCTACATCGGCAACTTCTTCCGCTGGGATCCGAACGTCCACGCCAAGAACATGGCCGAGAAGTTCTCGTTCGAGTTCGCTCGGCAGCCGTTCGAG
>CAZZBI010000213.1:0-1966 GCA_964652385.1 uncultured Pirellulaceae bacterium
GCACACCCGCGGCTCGGGACGAGCCGGGGCTACGCCGAGCCGATGTCCATTCACGCGAACGGCCAGGCCCCATCGGTCAGCTAGCAAACGCCGTGACCGGTAGGCCCTCTTTCAGTTCGCGACTCGCCCAAGCCGAAAGGGGACGAAGCCGAGAGCTGCGCAGCTCCCCGCTAAGTAGTGGTTCTGATCGACCGATCCTTCGAGGCTCCGCACCGATGGCCGACTTCGGCAGCGAGATCCGAGAGAACGTTGCCGCCGCCTGCCGAACCAACGGTGGCGAAATCGGCGCGGTCCTGTCCCGCGCGCTCGATGCCGAGATCGGGATCGAGATCGCCGACGGGGTCGAAGCGACTTTGGGAACTTGGCCCGAGGCGTTCGGCGGCGGCGGCTTGGCGATCGCCTGGCAGGTCGACGAGCGATTCGCGCTCCTGCTGATCCCGCAGTCGACCGGGCTGGTCCCCGATTGGGTCAGGAAGCCCGATCCGACCGGCCAGAGTCGCCTGGATACGCTGGCGCTCGAGCTCGGCATGAACGCCTTGCCCGACGATTGCCTGCCGGTCGATTCCCGAGCCGCGTGGGTCGATTCGATCGCCGACGGGCTCGGTCGTGCCTCAGGCGATTCGCTCGGCCGAGTCGACTGGCAGCTGACGTCTGCGGACAAGACCGGCACCGCGACGCTGATCTTTCCGGTCCGCGATGCGCTGGCGATCTTCGCGAAACCGGCCTCGGCTCCCGTAACCTCCGCCGAAGCGACAACCGCTCCCGCATCGACCGTCGCAACCGAATCCCCTCGAGTTCCCGCCTCAGAGTCCGCGTCGCCGTCCCCTTCGCGGACGACCCCGCCCACCTCGGGCGCCGCACGGATTCCCGCTGGTGCGGCAGAGCCGACCTACGCCGATCCGCACGAGCGACTGGAACGCGAACTCCACCGTCTTCCCGAATACGTCCGCAGTCTGCTGCGAGTCGAGGTGGAGGTGTCGGTGACGCTCGCGACGACCAAGACGACGGTCGCGCGAGTCGTCGAGATCGGGCCCGGCGCGATCATCCAGTTCGACAAGAGCTGCGAGGCGCCGTTGACGCTGGAAGTCGAGGGAGTCGAAGTGGCGCTCGGCGAGGCGGTAAAGATCGGCGACAAGTTCGGTTTGCGAGTCGATTCGATTCGACTTCCGCCCGAACGTTTCTTCCGCGTCCCGGGAAAACGGACCGCCTGAGCCGCGTTTCGATCGAGCCGCGGCGCGATCCCCCGACGACAGCTCCCCGGTCCGATCGATAAGCTGGCAAACGAGTCGCAGCAGACGGGGCCGATGCGGACCGCGGTCCCGCTCATGCGACTCGGCATCGCCCGGATTTCGATCGGTCCGAAAGAGCTCCGAAGTGCGACTTCATCTGATCCGTCACGGCCAATCGTCGAACAACGCGCTCCCCGAGTATCAGCGGGTCCATGACCCGCCGCTGACCGACGTCGGCGAACGCCAGGCGGAACGACTGGGTGCCTGGGCAACGACAACCGAACTCGACGTGCTGCTGGTGAGTCCGTTTCGGCGGACCCTGCAGACCGCCGCTCCGATCCGCCGCGTCACTCGGCTGGCCCCTCGCATCTGGACCGATCTCCACGAGCGTGGCGGATGCTATGCGGGTTGGCAACCGTCGAACTTCCGCGGATGTCCCGGGTTCAGCGACGCCGAGATCCGCGAGTTCTTTCCGGATGCGATCGTCGAGGATCCGATCGATCATCGCGGCTGGTGGCAGAGTCGCGATCGGGAGAGCGACGATCAGGCGATCGAACGAGCGGCGCGAGTCGTCGAACGGCTCAAACGGACCTTTCTCGGCACGTCGGTCCGGATCGCCTGCGTGATGCACGCCGACTTCAAGAAGCTCGTCACCGCGCATCTGTTCGACCGCGACCACGAACCGCACCTGCCGAGTCCGTATCGGAACGCGAGCATCTCGACGATCGAATTCGCGT
>CAZZBI010000213.1:1976-6086 GCA_964652385.1 uncultured Pirellulaceae bacterium
ACGCTGCTCGTCGAAAACGACGTCGCACACCTCGATCCGTCGATCCGAACCTGATCGAGCGACAAGGTAAGTGGCCCGTCCGCGCCCTCCCCAGCCCGCAGCGTCAGCGAGGGGTCTCCGCGCCCTCCCAGCCCGCCGCGTCAAGCGCAGGGGCACTCGGCGCCCTCCCAGCCCGCAGCGTCAGCAAGGGGTCTCCGCGCCCTCCCAGCCCGCAGCGTCAGCAAGGGGTCTCCGCGCCCTCCCAGCCCGTAGCGCCAAGCGCAGGGGTTCTCCGTGGCCTCGGGTTCGGACAATGCTGCGACCGGGGTCGGTCGCACTACGAAGTGCGTAGCCCCGCAGCGTCAGCGAGGGGTCTCCGCGCCCTCCCAGCCCGTAGCGCCAAGCGCAGGGGCCCTCGGTGCCCTCAGTCGCAACCGATGCTGCGACCGGGGTCGGTCGCACGACGAAGCGCGTAGGCCCGCGTCAAGGCCGCCGTCAGTCGTTGCCGTCCCCCGCGCCGCCTGACGGAGCAGGCTCGGCAGGGGTCGGCTCGGCGGTCGGAGTCGCCGGCGGATCGGTCGGCGGCACTTCGGTCGGCGGCGTCGAACCGCCTGCGCCATCGGCCGACGGGACCGGCTCGCTCGGCTCCCCCGATTCCGTCTCGGTCGTTCCCTCCTCGGCAGGCGTCGGCTCGGCGGGGGTCTCATCCGCCGGCTTCACTTCCGACGCCGCCTCGTCCGGCGACGCATCAGCCGTCGGATTCAGCGGACCGAAGTACTTTTCGATCGCGCGGTCGTACATCCCTTCGCCGTAGACTAGCTCGCCCCCTTGGTGTCCGACGATGCCGACCAGGCCGGCCGAGATGAGCAGTCCGATCTGCCAAGCCCCTTGAACCAGCCCTTTGTCGGTCGACTTCACGCGCAGCGCCAACAGCGTCATCACGCTCGTCCAGACCGCGACGGCGATTCCGCCCCAGCGATGGCGGAAGATCTCCGCTTCCGCCTGACTCTTCTCGACCGCGAAGGCCCACCCCATCGTGCAGGCGACGATCGAACTGATCGCCCCCAGCAACAGGCACCAGAAGGCGAACTCGCGGAAGTTCCCCTTGAACAGGACGTTCAGCACGACGAACAGGGCGCCGAGATTCAGCAGCGCCACCGGAAAGTGGACGATCGCCGGGTGAAACCAACCGTGCACGCCCCAGAGCTTCTGCCACAACGGCCTTTCGGTCGGAGGCACGTATCCCTCGGGCAACGTCGGCTTGATCGGCTCGGTCGAGACCGGTGCGGTCTGTCCCAACCGAACCGAATCGGGCCAGGTCGCCCCTTCGTCGATCCAAAGCTTGAGGACGGCGATCTCGCCGGCCGAGAGGGGCCCGCCCGCATCGAGCGGAGGCATCAGGGTGTCGTCCGAGGCGATGGTCCGTTGATACAGATCGCTCTCCGCGGCATCGCCGGCGGTCAGATAGTCCTGGATCGCCGCCGGGTCGTTCAGATCGAGCCCCTCGGTCGATTCCCCGCCGTGGCACTCGAAGCAGCGCCGTTCGAGAATCGGGCGGACATCCCGCGCGAAATCGATAACGCCGTCGGCGGACGCCGGTCGGACCCCCAACGTCGCCGCCAGGAGCGACACGGCGATCGCAGCCAGAGAACCGAAACCGCGGGAACGGAACGATCGGGCCGGAGCGAGACGTCTCATCGTGGACGCCTTTCGTGCAGGTGGGAGAGAGCTCGGTGCGAGGCGGGAGCGGCGACCTGTCGACGGATCGATTCGCGGTCGCCGCCGCGCCTTCAGGATGCTCGGCCGCCGAGAGACGTTCAAGAGCGGGTGGGGGAGGGGAAGCAGGGAGTCGGGGGGGAGCGACGTCGATCGGTCCGGTCCGCGAGTCGCGACGCCGACCGCGGACGTGCCGCGACGGGACTCCGGCAACCGCTCTGCGTAGAATGGAGGCCCGGGTAAGCCGAACGCTGCGCCTTCCCCCGAGCGCCTCGGCTCACCGCACCGCTCCTCCCTCGACCTCTTCTCGCTCCCGAGTCCTCGTCCGATCGGATCACGACTCGCTCCCGAGTCGGATCGCCGACGCCACCGCTGCCGCTCCGGATCCTCCTTCGCTCCGCCACCTCGTCCGGCGAAGCGAAGGGCGTTTCGTGTCGGGTCGGTCCGCGCCCGCAACCGATCGGCCGGAGGACTCGACGGTGATGCCATGTCCTCGTCCACTCCGCAGCAGCTCGGCCCCTATCGTCTCGGTCGCCGTCTGGGACGACATTCGCGCCATCAGGTCTTCGAGGCGACCGATACGCGGTCGGGCGCGACGGTCGCGATCAAACTCGTCCGGATCACGAGCAAGGTCGATCGCGACTTTGCGGTCAAGCGACTGCAGCTCGAAGCGCGGATGCTCGTCCGGCTGAACCATCCGCATCTGGTCCGGGTGCTCGATGCCGACATCGTCGACGACTCGCTCTACTTCGTCATGGAGAAGGTCGACGCCGAGCCGCTGTCGGCGATCCTCTCGCGGCGAGGGAAGCTCGCCTGGGATCTGGCGGTCGACTATGCGAGACAGATCGCCGAGGCGCTCGACTATCTGCATCAGGAAGATCTGCTCCACCTGAAGGTGACTCCCGACAAGATCCTGGTCACTCCCGACGGCCGGATTCGTCTGACCGACATGCGAGTCAACCGCGCTCGGAAGCGGCGTTGGGACGATGCGCGCAGTCGCGTGCTCGACACCGCCGCCTATCTGGCTCCCGAGTTCCTGGCCGGCGAGGACGTCACCGAGAAGTGCGATCTGTACAGCTTGGGAGTCATCCTGTTCGAGATGATCACCGGCAAGCTGCCGTTCGAACCGGACACGATGGGGCGACTGATCCAGCGCAAGAAGCACCTGAACCCTCCCGCCGTGTCGTCGCTGATCGCCGAGACGCCGGTCTGGATCGATTCGCTCGTCGCCCAGCTGATCGCCGGCCAGCCGGGGCGGCGGCTGCCGACGATGCACGCGGCGGTCCTGAGTCTGATCGAAGCGCAGAAGATGGACGCGTCGAAGATGACCGTCGCCCAGCGGCTGACCAAGGGCTTCAGTCCGCTCTCGGTCGGCCGCGATCCGGAAGAGGCTCGACGGGCGCTCGGCATCGCCGAGAAACCGAAACGCAAGTCGGTCGATCCGCAGATCCCGCTCCTGATCGGCGGCTTGCTGCTGGTCGTCGCGCTGATCATCGGCGGCGTCGTCTGGTCGATGCTCCCGCCGAACCCCGACACGCTGATCGCTCGGGCTCGGGAGCTGGTCGAGGCGGATGATGCGGTGACGCTGGCCGTCGCCAAGACCGACTGCCTTCTGCCGCTGCTCGAACGCTACCCCGACGGGCCTCATGCCGCCGAAGCGAGAGAGCTGCTCGATCGAACCGAGATGAAGCTCGCCGGGCGCCGGATGCGGCTGGACTACAAGCTCGATCGCACCCCTCGTTCCGAAGCGCAGCAGCTCTGCCTGAACGCCTGGCTGCGCGAAGAGGACGACGACTGGCCCGCCGCGTGGGAGCGGTACCGCGAAGCGATTCGGACGATCGATCCCGACGGCCCCGATCGCGGCTTCTGGTTGTATGCCAAGGAACAGTCGGCGATCGCCGCCGAGAAGATCGCGTCGCGCCCCGAATCGGCCGAGACGATCCGGAGCGAGTACGCGGCGGCGGTCGCGCTGGTCGAGCAAGGAGAAACGGACGAGGCGCGGCGGCGTCTCGAGGAACTGGTCGCGCTGTACGGAGCGCATCAGCCGCTGGACGAACTGATGGGGACAGTCCGAGCCGGCTTGGAGGCGCTGCCGGTCGAAACGGCAGCCGTCGAGTCGACCGAAAGCGAGACGTCGGAGGTTCCGACCGACGAGAACGGCAACGCGTCGGAAACGACCGACACGACGGAAGCGACCGGCGAGACGGAAACGACCGAGGAGTCGAAGAAGTCCGACGGGACCGATCCGAACACCCCGAGTCTCCCCAGCCCGTAGCACCCCGCACAGAAGCACTCGGTGTCCGCGCTGCGGTTCGTTCGCACACCGCTCACGCGTCGCCCTGCCGTTGGCCCGCGTCGTTCCCGACGCGCGGCCGTGCGACATCGATCCGTCGAACAGCAGCGCAGCGGCTGCGG
>CAZZBI010000213.1:6186-9489 GCA_964652385.1 uncultured Pirellulaceae bacterium
AGCGGCTGCGGTGTCGACAGCGCACACCCTCGGCTCGAGGACGAGCCGGGGCAACAGTCGCCCACGCCGGGTCTCAGGGATTCGAGCACCGCAACCGACGGCCGTTCGCACCTCGGCCGTCTACTTCGGCAGGAACTGAGAGAGATCCAACGTCGAGCGACCGATCCGCTGGTAGAACTCGCGGAGCGCTTCCTTGTTCATGGTCACGGCGCGACCGTCCGGAAAGAACGCCGTCACCATCTCGTCGGCCTTCAGATTGTCGATGCTGTCGAAGGCGCCGTGCGTCCCGTGCATGACCCGACGCGAACCGATCGCCGCGTTCAGGTCATCGATCGCTCGATTGACCCACGGGTTGGTGAAGTCGTCGACGAACTTCCCGTCACTCGACGCCAGCACCAGGTTCCCTTGGTTCGGCGGCTTGGTACCGGCGAGCACCTTCGGGTCGAAGACATCGAACAGGTCATAGTCGCCGACCAGCGGCTTCTTGGCGATCGGATCGATCACCTGCCCCGTCTCGACCGGCCAGTCCGCTCCGCTCAGATCGATCGTCTCGCCGTCACCGTTGGTCGCCGTGCGGCGATTGCGGTCGACCGTGTAGTACTTCTTCCCCGTACCGGCGGCGACCGTCTCGCGAACCTTCGTCGCTTCGGCGACGTCGTCGGCCGTCACGATCCCCGAGTCGGCGTTCGTCTTGGTCTTGATCTCCTTCGGCTTCGGCGGGAAGCCGCGCTCGATGTACTTCACCGACTGCGGATTCGTCTTGCGGAACAGCACGATTCGCGGCTGCTTCGGATTCATCGCGACGCGCAGAATCGCCTGGAAGTGCGTCGCCGCCATGCCGGCGTCGTCGGCGGTCGCGACCTTCGCGATGATCCTCGCTCGGATCGCCGACGTGTTGATCCGCTTCCCCGCCCCCTTGGTCAGCATCGCGATGAACGCCGCGACTCCGACCACCGCGATGAAGTTCGACAGATGCGTCGCGGCGCGGTCGAGATCCTGATCCGTCGTCGCGATGTAGGTCAGTTCGAGAAACGAATAGAAGTCCGAAGCGGCACTCCAGACTTGCCAGCCCAGGAAGAGCACGCCGCCGATCAGCATCAGCGCATCGACGATGAAGCCGATCCCGACGTAGTGCGAACCGGCCCAGACGGCGAGCACGCCGACGATCGTCAGCAGCGCCGCCGGCGAGAGCATCGTCGCGAACTCCTCCTGGATGTCCGCGGGGAGCTTCGGCAGCGTGCGACGCAGGACGTTGGTGAAACGATCTTCGAGCGGCATCGCGCCGACCGAGTTCCCGGTCGAGCCGACCGGTCCCGGAGCGAAACTCCAGCGAATGACCTGAGTCCCGTCGTCGATCGGCTGAGTGAAGATTCCGGTCGGACCGGGGATGCGGCATTGCGACATCGGCGAGACTCGCGAGCGGCGACGGATTCGTGGCGGCAACGGCCGCGTCACCCGAACGGAGTCGGGCGACACTGGTTATCGCCGGGAATCGCTTCGAGTTGCAGCGGGACTTTGCCCGCCGTGCGATTCCCGGTCGTCGGGCGGGAAGGAGTATCCTCCCCCCGCGCTCGCCGATCAATCGAAAACGAGCCGTTCCGCCGAGGCCGCGTGACCGGATCGCCGCTCGCTGGCGGCAACCGAAGTGCTTCGAGTCGCCCTACTCGATCCGGAGCATCGCCGACTCGAACGGCCAACTCGCTCCGGCGGAAATCCCCAAGCGGAGCGAACGCAGATCGATCAGCAGACCGATCCGCCGACCTGCCCCGGCATTCGAACCGCCGACAGAAGGTGGCTCCGACATGACCTCCGAGCGTCGGACCAGCGACGACGTCAGATCGACTTCGGCCTCGAGCGCCGACCGGTCGAGCGGCGTGCGGCATCCGGCGGCCAGAATCGCCAACACGCCGCAGGGGCGTTCGAGCCGGAACGCGACACGCTGACCGTCGCCGAGGCCGCTCGGCACGCGATAGGGACGAATCGCGGTCGCGACGTCGCTCGCCGAGCCGATTCGGTTCAGGAGTTCGAGCGGAAGCGAATCGCCGATCACCGGGAGAGCGACCCTGACCGCGCCGGCCTGGTCCGGATCGAAGGCGTCGAGCGACTGGACCTCGCCCCCGATCCACCACCACGGACCATGCAGCCGGATCCGGTGCGCGGCATCATCGAGCCGCGGTCGCGACTCGTTCGGTCCTCCCCGGTCCGCATTCACCGTCCGCTCCGCCCCGGTCGATCTCAGAAGTCGACGACGATGCTCGTCTGCCGCGCCTGCTGACTCTGCGGTTCGATCACCCGCAGCGTCACTTCGATCCCGCGCAGCGTCGGGACGAACGGCGGCGACGTTTCGCGCTCGTAGGCATCGTCGGGACCGAGACGCGGGATGGCGTTGGTCGCCGCATTGACCGGCGGGATCGGAAACGCCAACGCGAGGGCCAGCGAGTCGTTGGGATCGTCGATCCCGTTCGTCCCTTCGTCGACCAGCGCGGTCGTCGGAGCTCCGGACCCGTCGTTGTCCGTTGCAGCATCCTGATTCAGACCGTCGCTCTCGTAGTGGAGCGGCCAGGTATCGTAGACCAAAGGCGAGAAACGAGTCCTAGGCAATAAAGAGCCCATCTGACTCTTCACTGTCGGCGCCCCCGAGAAGTCCGAGAGTCCATCGACGAACGTGCGGAAGGCAGGGGTTCCGATCGACTCTCCGAGAAAGTGGGCATATCCCAGGTCTACGTAACTGCCACGGCTATCGAAGTCTCGTGGACTTGGCGACGGTTGAAATCCGTAGGTAGCGTCGTTAGCAAAATCCGCAGCTACCAGCGCCTCAAAGAAGGGGTCACCTTGAGTGACCGGTAGAGACGGATTGCCGGTCAGATGCGACCCGTTGTAGACCGGCGCACTCGGATCGAACGCCTTGATGTCGAACGCGATCGCATCCGAGAGCAGCACATCCTCGCCGCGGAAGTTGCCGGTCAGGATCAGGCTGTTCAGCCACAAGCGGTCGATCGGATACGGAAACGCGTTCGGATCGATGTCGGCCGGAACCGTCCCCGGAGCCGCTCCGATGAAATGCGCGAACCGATGCTCGCGCTTGCTCAGTTCGCCGAGCGAGTTCGCCACCAATCCGTTCGCACTGGCATGCACCGAAACGTCATTGTTCTGATACCAAGCCAACAGATCGTTCGTCGGCGCGATCCGGCCGGTCGCCGCATCGTTCAGATCGGGGCGGATCAGGAGCACGCGCCGGTACACGACGACATACTCGCCGATCGTCCGATTGAGCACGCCGTCGCCGTCGACATCGTTCAGACG
>CAZZBI010000214.1:0-9395 GCA_964652385.1 uncultured Pirellulaceae bacterium
CGCGTCGGGCCGCCGTTGACCGCCCCCGGTTTGGGATCGAAGGTCTCGAGCTGACTCGGGCCACCGTCCATCCAGAGCACGATGCAGCGGCGGATCGTTCCCGTGCCGCCCGCTGCGGCGATCGGATCGGCGGCGAACAGGCGATCGACGCCGTGACGCATCGCGAAGCCGAAGACCCCTCCGGCCGTCCCCGCCAACCAACGTCGACGATCGATGACGAACGACATCTGCGGACCTTTCGAATCGAGGTCGGAAAGCGAGTCGAACGCGACGCGTCGAACGTCGACGCGCACCGCTCACGGAACGAACGAGAACTCGTGCGAATGGAGCAGGACGAAGACGATGTCTTCGGGGGAACGACGCCGAAATCGATCCAGTTCCGCTTCGGTCGGCCGCCGCGACAGGAATCTCAGGAAGAGCTCGGAACGATCGTCGGTCGGCGCCGTGGTGTCGGCAGCGAGACGTTCGAGCAGTCCGCCGAGCGTCTCGGAGTACTCCCAGGTCGCGCCGAGACGACTGCCGCTCATCTCGCCGCGAAAGCGCCTTGCGAAGTCGGCTCGCTCGTCGAGACTCGATGAGGCGTCGAGCGCGACGGCCATCGAGTCGTACCACTGCTCGGCGGTCAGCGGCTTGATCGATCGAACCGCGAAGCGACGCAGCCCTTCCGAAGCGCGCGGGTCATTCGGATCGGCCGTGCGGGCCTGATAGGCGCGCGAGGCGCAGATCAGACGGATCAGATGTCGCGGATCGAACTCGGTATGCCGCGCTTCGTCGGCCAGCCAATCAAGCAGCTCGGGAGCGATTGCCGGATTCTCGGCGTGAACGTCGTCCGGAGGATCGACGATCCCGATGCCGAACAGGTGGTACCAGATCCGGTTGGCGAAGTTGCGGGCGAACGGCTTGCTGCGAGTCAGGAAGTACGCCAACTCGGCTCGCCACCGACCGGTCTTGGGTTTGGCTCCGGTCAGAAATCGAGGGGCCTGTTCGTCGGCGCTGCGAGCCGGGTCGCGGAGCCGGCGGTTGCCGGGCGAGACCTCCGACTGCTCCAACCCTTCGAAGAACCGCGAGAACTCGCGAAAATCCTCCTGAGTCCAGCGGTCGAACGGATGATCGTGGCAGCGGGCACAGTCCAGCCGGACGCCGAGGAACAGACGCGAGACCGGGATCGCCGGCTCGTCCCCCCGTGCCAACAGGAAGTTGACCGGCGCCTCGAACGCCGACTCCCCTTCGGCGGCGATCAGATCGGTCACGATCCGGTCGAACGGCACGCGACTCTGGAACGACTCTTCCAGCCACTGTTGGATCGCGAGACGTTCGGTCGATCGGTCGTCTCCGAACAGATTCCCTGACCAGAGCTCGGCCCAGTGCGCCGCGAACTCGGGCGATGCGAGCAGGCGATCGACGAGCGCCGCGCGATTCGGGTCGACCAGAAACGCTTCGGTCTCGCTCAGCGATGGCGCTCGGCCGATCAGATCGAGCGAGACGCGGCGGATGAACGTCGAGTCGTCGCAGAGCGGAGCCGGGGCGAGATTCGCATCGCTCCAGATCGCCACGAGCCGCTGATCGATCGGCCCGAGCGACGCCGCGAGTCCGGTCTCCTGAGCGGCGATCGACATCGGCCAGCGACCGCATGCCAGGAGGAGCAGCAGCGCGATCGCGACGCACGACGCGCGATTCGTCCCCGAACGATTCCCGGCACCGCGTTCCGAAGCATCGCTCGACTTCGGAGCGACGCCATGACGGCGCCCGGAATCGGCCGCGCGACGAGGCGCACGGTATTGCTCGAGGGGTCGCCTACTTCGAAACCGACTTGCCATCTCTCGGTCTCCGTTGACCGCCATGAATCGCGACGCGGGCACCGTACGATCGGCATGCGGCGTGACTCAGAAGTCGTCCGCACCCGCCTCGTCCTCGAGAGAACGGACATCCTCGAGGAACTGCCGGATTTCGTCGGCTGCCCAGTCGTGCAACCGATAGCCCTCGTCCGTCGCCTCGAATCGCGATTCGACCCACGAGTCGATGCCGTCGTTCGGCTCGGTCGACGGAACCGATTCGACGAGCGAGACCATCAGCGATTGGCCGATGTCACTGCGGAGCGCCGCGGCGAGGTCGGGATCGGTGGTCGCGAAGCGTTCGGCCGTGTCGGCGACCGGGCGGCCTTGTCGCCGCAGGTAACGGAGCTCTCGAAAGGCGTCCTGAAGAGCCTGTTCGTACCCCTCGGCCTCTTCCGACAATTCGGCTCGGAAGCGACGCGAACCGTCCTCCAGCGTCTCGATGAAGGTCCCGAGCCCATCTTCGACGATCGATTCGGGAGTCGCTCGAGAAAGATCGGCCGACACGAGGAAGTGATAGCGGCCGGCAGGCGACGTGATGAAGCGACCGATGCGAGCCGAGAGCTCATCCCCTTGCGACAGATCTCCTGCAACTCGCGCGAGGACCGAATCCCAGGCTTGCAGCGCGTCCCGATCCTGCTCGAACTCGTCGAACGTCTCCTCCCAAGCGGCCAGCCCCTCGGACGCTTCCGCCAGCCGAAGGCCGTCGGCGACGTCGCGAGTCGCGTCCTCCAACTGCTCGAATCGATAGTCGGTGTGATTCTCGAGCGGGAACGCTTCCTGCCGGACCAGATCGGCGAACAGGAACCAGGGGAGCTCCGGATCGGCCAGGTGCTTCCGGAAGCGTTCGGTCCGCTCGTCGTCGCCGACGATCTCGCGGCTCCAATCGGCGAACTCGCGGGTGAACCGAGCGATCGTCGGTTCGGCTCGCTCGAATCTCGCCAACATCGCCTCGGCTTCACGACGCCGGATCGGTCGGATCACGACTCGGCCGTCGCGATCGAGCACCAACGACTGCTCGGACATCTCGAGCATGCGGCGCAGGTCCGGATGGAGTGTCCGTCGTTCCTCGAATGCCAAGTAGCTCTCGACTCCCGGCGTGGTGAGAAACCGGACCACGAGTCGCTGCAGATCGTCGGCAGGTTCGAGCCCTTCGAGTTGGGCATCGATGGCGCGGCGAATCCGCGCCGCATCGTCACTCGACTGTCGAACGGCGGCCAGGTACTCCTCTCTGGCGGCCCGATCGCTCCAGACGATTCCGGCTCCCTGCTCGGCGAAGCGTTCGGCGACGAAGCGCTCCCAGAGGGTCAGATCGAAGCCGGTATCCGACTCGGCCGCGACCGTCGCCCCGCGATCGCTCAGGACGATCTCGCCGGGGACGGTCTTCAGGGCAACAGCGAACTCGCGCACCAACTGTGCGTTCCCTTCGTCGAGACCCTCGAGGATCAGTCGCTCGGCGATTTCGGCCGCGCGTTCGCGCCGTTCCGCGGCCTGATCACCGTCGTCCGAATCGTCGACATCGGCGGCGACTTCCGCATCTTCCTGACTCGGTGCCGCCTCCCGCGGCTCCGGCGACGATTCGACGGTCGACGACTCCTGACCGACCGCCTGATCGGTCAGCACGATGCCGGGGCGCAGCAGCACCACGGCCGACAGTCCGAGCAGCGGGAGGACGAGCGAAGCGGGGCGCATGAGAGACTCTCCGGTGGGACGCGGAACGAGCAAGCGGCGGATACGGTCGCCGAGCGGGCCTCCGGCGGCAGCCACCAGCCCGGCTCGACGATGAGGAATCGAAGCGACTTCGAGCAGCGCGCCGGCCAACTGCAATGCCAGGCGCGGGGATCGCTGGGCCAACCGAGCATCGCACGCCCACTCCGCCGCCTCGTCGAAACGGCGGGCGGCAAACCAGGCGCACGGGTTGAACCAATGCAGGAGCGCGATGGAGCGAGCCAGGGTCGACGACCAGAGATCGCCTCGCACGACGTGGCCGAGTTCGTGAGCCAGGATGGCCCGGCGCCGTGCGGGACCGAGTTCCTTCCAGGCGGTCGCAGGAACGACCAGCCGCAGCCCTCGCGGAGTCCAGCAGACGAATGGCCCGAGCGACGGGTGGACCGCCAGCGTCAACCGCCGCGTCCCGCTCCGTTCACAGACGCGATCCAGCTCCCGCTGCCATCGGCCGCGCGAGCGACGCGAACGGCGGAGCGATACGAGCAGCGCGGAATAACCGATCGTCGCCCGCAACAGGCCGATCAGCACGCCGCCGATCCAGATCGTCGCGGCAAATCCGAGAAGAGTCTTCGGGAGCGTCGCAGCACTCCGCGGACGATCGACGATCGATCGGTCAGTCGTCGTGCCGATCGGCGTCGGCAACTTCGCTTCAGCGACCGAGGTCGCGAGGTCGTCCGAAAGCTCGGCGGAGGTCGAGCTCGCCGATTCGCCCGCCTGACCTTCGACTTCGGCGACATCGACCGCGATCCGCTCCGAGACGCTTCCGATCGCGGAAACGGAGCGGCGCTCGGCGGTCGACTCGCGGTTCGTCGACTCTTCCGCGGCGTCGCGACGGAAGAGCGTCGCGTAGGCGGAACCCGAGGGGCGTAGCTCGTTGCCGAACGCGCTGCGAGCGTCACTGAGGTCCGAAGCGGCCGCAGGAAATCGAAGAGAGTCGATCGGTAGCGATGCCGGGATCGAGATGCTCCAGACCGACGGGACGATCCCGAGCAGCAGGACCGCTCCCCAAGCAAGACGATGCCAGCGCGGATCGATCGGGCGATACCGTCGCAGCAGTTCGGATACCAGCAAGGCACCGATCGCCAGGCCGAGCGAGGTCGGCAGGATCGGCAGAATCCAGGAACCGTCGATCAGTCGGCTCATCGCTCGCCCTCCTTGCGCTTCGGAGGGGCAAGACGCTTTTCGGCCTCCCGCAGTGCCTGCTTCAGCTCCGACACTTCATCGGCCGTCAGCGACGCGCCGCCGAGCAGCTGGGTGACGAGCGGCACGACCGAGCCTTTCGCCACGCGCTCGACGAGCTGGTCGAGATGCGAGGCGCTGACCTGTTCGGGGGCGACCGACGCGACATAGCGAGTCGGTCCGCGGCCATCTTTCCCCTTGTCGGCCCACCCCTTGTCGACCAGGCGATTGAGTCGCGTCTGGACCGTGGTGTAGCCGACCTGCCGATCGAGTCGTTCGTGAACCTCGGCCAAGGTCGAAGGGCCATGTTCCCAGAGCAGACTGAGCAGCTCCAGGTCGCCGGCCGATGCCCGTGAGGGCAGGGATCGATTCATCGCGCTCGCCTCCGAAGAAGACCATGCACCGGTCGTCCCGTCGGTTTTACGAACGATGTCATAAGCGGTCAAGAGATTTTTACGAAGGTTGTCGTAACTCCCCGCGAGCCACGTCGCGTCTCCCAACCCGAAGCGCCCAGCGCAGGGGCCCCTCCGTGCCTCACAGCCCGAAGCGCCAAGCGCAGGGGTCCCTCCGTGGCCTCACAGCCCGAAGCGCCAAGCGCAGGGGTCCTCCGTGGCCTCACGTCGCAAATCGATGCGACCGAGGTCGGAACTTCCGTCAGGGACGACAGAACGGCGTGGCGACACGGTCGGACCTCGGAAAGGGCAAGGCGTTCTTTCGTCCCTATCGGGACTCTTCACTGTGTTGGATCCTCGCCGAGGCCCCACCGATGAATCGGTGGGCTATTTTCGGCCGTCCCTGACGGGACTTGAAGCGGCCCCAAGGCTTCATGCCTCACCTCGGGAACCACTGCGACCGGGGGCGGTCGCACTACGACGATCACTGCGACCGAGGTCGGTCGCACGACGACGAACATCGCCGAACCGTTTTCGCGAATCTTTTCGACGCGTCTGTCACGTTCGATCCGGATCGTTGTACTGGGGGCGGACCGGCGGCTATTCGGACCGTTCGGCGAAGAATGCGATTCGAAGATCCGATTGTCGGTTGCGTCTAGGGCGGCACCGCGGTCGGCCGAAGCATGCAGAAAGGGGGTCGACATGATCGCGACGCTGCTCGACCGGATGGCCCGCAAGCGGACGACTCCGGAGCGTGAGGCGGCGCGGCGGCGCGTCGTCGCCTATTTCGACGCTTCCAATCGCGACTACGGCGTCTGGAGCGACGACTTCAACATGCATTTCGGATTCTGGCGCCGCGGGCTCGCCCCCTGGCGACTGGAACCGATGCTGCGACGAATGTCGCTCGAAATCGTCGACCGATTGGGGATCGCCGACGATCGACCGGTGCGGTTGGTCGATCTCGGCGGAGGGGTCGGAGCGAGTGCGCGAACGATCGCGCGGCGCTACCCGCTGGCCGAGATCGACGTCGTCACCACCGTCGCGTCGCAGATCGAACTCGGTCGACAACTCAACGAGCGAGCGGGACTGGGGGATCGGATCCGGATGGTGCTCGCCGACTACGGCGATACCGGACTCGATGCCGAAGCGTACGACGGAGCGTGGGCGTTGGAGAGCGCCTGCCAGTCTCCCGATGCCTCGAAGCGCGTGCTGTTCGATGAAGCGTTTCGCCTGCTCGGCTCCGACGGTCGCCTGGTGATCGCCGACGGCTGCCTACGAGGCCGACCTCCGCGCGGCATGACGGGGCGCATTCATCGTCGCTGGGCCCGAGCGTGGGCGATCGACGAACTGATGCGTCTGGATCTCGCTCCGGCGGCCGCTCAGGATGCCGGCTTCGATTCGGTGCGGATCGAGGATTGGACGTGGCGTGTCGTGCCGAGCCTGCTGCACGTCCCGGCGGCGCTCGCTCGCTTCGCGTGGCGCGAGCGGGGACATTGGCGCGAGGTGGTGCGCGGTCGGCGCGAGCATCTGATCGGTTCGGCGCTCTCGCTTCCGCTTGCTCTTCGACTCGATCGCTTCGCTTACGCGGCGCTGATCGCCGAGAAGCGTGCGGACCGCTGATTCAGTCCGCACGTCCTCCGCGACTGGGCCGCCAATCGTCGGGGAGCAGATCGCGCAACGAACTCCACAGATCGAGTGCGATCAGCTCTTCGACGACCCGTTCGCGAGTCGGTTCCTGGAGTCCGTCAGCCACTTCGTCGGCCAGCAGCTCGCAGAAGCGCGTGCGGGCTCGCTTCAGATTCTGTCGGACTGCGGCGGCGCCGATCGATCGACCGAGGCGCTCGGACAGGCGCGCCGCGAGCTGCTCCGAGGTCTCTTCCGGATGATCGGTCCTGGCTCGCAGGACCGAGTGGAGCGAGCTGCCGGGAGTTCGTTCCTCGATCCCTCGGAGCGCACTCCACGCGTTCTCTAGGAGCGCGGTTCGCCACTCGACGAGCCACGGGTCGTCCGTCTCGACCGGCTCCGAAGCGTCGGCGATCGCATCGTCGCGCAGCTCCCCTCGCCCGGCGCGACGCTGTTCGTAGACGAGCCGATTGCGGGACATGTTGCGGATCGCGGTCCGGAGCAGGTCCCGAAACCGACCGCGCGACGGATCGGCACCGCCGAAGTCCCCCTTCAGCAGCCGCACGACGGCGTCCTGAGCCACCTCGTCGGCCAGGTGATCCGACCCGAGGACCGCTCGGCAATAGCCGCGAATCGCGGCGGAGTAGCGAAGCACGAGCGTCTGGCGGGCGAGGGCCGCGTCGGCGTCGTCCCGTTCGACCGAGCGCCGCACCAGACTCCAACGGGTCTCGATGATGTCCAGTCGGCGCGGCGGGTCGTTCGCAGCTTCGGCATCAGCCATGCGTCTCTCGCGGTGTTCAGGGCCCGAACTCGAATCCGCCTCGACCGTCGACTTGTCGGACACCGTCGATTCTATTCGGACGCGGACCGCGAACCATCTGCCGGTCGGGATCGCACCCATTTCTCGGCGCTCGGCTAATCTATCCGATGCGTCGGAAGCGATTCGATCGACGAGTCCTCTTGCGCGGTTCGTCCAATCGACGGGGCGGCGACGCCGACGCTCATGACCGGTTCCGATCTTCCTCGCTTCGATTCGCTCGCCGACGATTCGGACGACGACCGCGACGCGCCGATCGAGCGGCGCAGCGAACCGGCGTCGATCCCCGGTTACGAGATCGAGCGACTGATCGGCCGCGGCGGGATGGGACAGGTCTTTCGGGCGCACGACCGCAAGCTCGGTCGGACCGTGGCGATCAAGACGCTGATTCCGACCGGCGATCCCCGGCGTCTGGAGCGGTTTGCGGACGAGGCCCGAGCGATCGCCGGGCTGCACCATCCGAATATCGCCGAGATCTACGGCAGCGGCGACGTCGACGGCGTGCCGTATCTGGTGATGGAGTATCTGGCGGGAGGGACGATCGCCGAGCTGCCGGCGGAGCGTCTGAGTGCGCCGCGCGTCGCCGCGCGACTGGGGATCGTCGTCGCCTTGGCGATCGATCATGCGCATCGGCAAGGGATCGTGCATCGCGACCTGAAGCCGAGCAACCTGCTCCTGGCCTCGACAAGCAACGACAGCTCCGATCGTTTCGGGCCCAGACGGGGCGCCGAGGCAGGGGAGCCGGACTGGGAGGGGACGCTGCGGATCGCGGACTTCGGCCTGGCGAGGCGCATGGCGACGGACGAACGCCGGACCGAGACGGGTGAGATTCTCGGCACCCCGAATTACATGGCTCCCGAACAGGCATCGGGAGTCGTGCGGGAGATCGGTCCGGCGGCCGACATCCATGCGATCGGCGCGATCCTCTACGAATGCGTCACCGGGCGTCCGCCGTACCTGGGGAGCGATCCGGTTCAGACGCTGATGCTGCTGCTGACGACCGATCCGGTCCCTCCACGCGTCCTGCAGCCGCGCCTGTCCCGCGATCTCGAGACGATCATACTCAAGGCGCTCGCCAAGTCGCCCGCAGCCCGTTACGCCTCGGCGGCGGCGCTTGCGGAGGATCTGCGCCGCTGGCTCGACGATCTGCCGATCACCGCTCGGCGCACTCCGGCGACGGTTCGCGCCTGGCGGTGGATGCGCCGTCATCCGGCGATCTCGACGACGATCGGTCTGATCATCCTTTCGGTCTCGGCCTTCGTTCTCTTCCAGCAACTGGCCGCGCAGCGATTGAGGGCGGCGAACGCGCGGGCCGAGCGGCTGCTGGACGTCGTCAATCAGGCGATCCCCGATCTCGAGCTGACCGATGCGGCGCAGCGCCGCGCCGACGAGCGAGCTCGGCTGGAGACGGCGGTCGCGACGCTCGACGAATTCGTCGCGCAACTCGCCCCGACCGATCCGATGTTCGCGCGAGCCGAACAGATCCGGATCAAGTATCTGGTCGGCTTGGCGGCCGACGCCGAATGGACGGGGGACACGCAGCGGGAACGGCGTTTCGTCGGCGAGCTCGAACAGGCGATCGAGCGGTTTCCGACGAACGAACAGGACGATTTCGATGCGCTCGACTTTCGTCTGTGGGCCGGCCGGATGGCGTCGCTCCATCGGGACCGACTGGGGGACCAGACCGGCTCGATCGAACAGCTCGAACGGAACCTCGAATCGATCGCGCAACGGACTTCCGAAACGACCGATCCCGAGCGTCGGCGACAGCTGCTGATCCGACGGATCGAGGCGCTCAACTCGCTCGGCGTGTCGTACAGCACG
>CAZZBI010000215.1:0-3565 GCA_964652385.1 uncultured Pirellulaceae bacterium
GCCTCGCCTCGGCCAGCTTTGACGGGACCATCCGACTGTGGGACGTCGCCACCGGTCGGGAGCTGCTCCGCCTGACCGCCCCCGGTGCCACGGGATTCTCCGCCGTTCGATGGAGCCCGGACGGACGTCTTCTGGCGGCGGGGACCAGCGATCGTTCCGTCGTCCTGTTCGGTCCGGCGGAGGCGAGCGAGACGACGGCCCCTCCGGCCGTCCCGACCCATGGTGCCGTCTACCGACGGTTCGTCCAGTCGGAGGCGGCCGAGCACTACCGTCGGTCGATCCCCCCCGCTCCCTCCCGAGTCCCCCTCGAACAACTTCTGGATCGGTTTCGCCAAGTGACCGATCCCGCGGCGCTCGACCTCACTTCGCTGCTTGCCCCTTGGTTCGTGACTTCGGACGAAGCGGGCGACTCGTTCGAGCATCGCGTCACCGCGGTCGTCCGATTCGTCGACGCGTCGACGGACGATCGAGTCGCGATCCGACTCGGTCAGGCCGGACTCGAACTGCTCGAGCGACCGGTGCCCGATGGGGATCCTCGAACCCGTCGTTCGCTGGCGAACCAACTACGTTTCGCTCGGGTCCATCGCTTGGCCCGGTCGGCCGAGTCGACCGAGGTCCTCGCGGAATTGAACGCAGCGATCGAATCCGAGGCCGACTTCGCGAACGAGTTCGCGCTCGGGTCCGACGACTGGTATCGACGGATCTCCCTCGAGACGCTCCGCGCGAATCTCGAAGTCGAACGCTACGTTCGAGCGATCGCCGAGCCCGATGAGGTCGGGGATTCCGACCGGCTGACGCGGACGCTGGACGAGTATCGGGAGTTCCTGACTCGAGTTCCCGCGAGCGTCATGCCGCTTGTGGCGCCGTTCGATGCCCAGTCGATTCGGGACGTTTGGGTGCGCACCGTCTCGCAGGAAGAGATCCGCTTCGATCGACGACCGACCTACGCACAGGAGTGGCCCGGATCGATCGAACGGGAGATTCTCGCCCGAAGCAGCGTCGATCTGTTCTATCTGTCGGCGCTGAGTCGACTGGCGGTCGGTGATGCGGACGGCTACCGGGAGACCTGCCGCACGATGCTCGCGCGCTTTTCCGAGACCGAGGACCCGAGCGATGCGAGCCTGCTGGTCTGGACCGCCTGTCTCGTCCCTTCCGTCGATGCGGACTACGGAGCGCTGCGGGAGCGATTTCGGTCGGTCGATGGCGAGCCGCAGAACGGAATCGAGTCGGGATTGCTCGACTATCGGAACGGCGATACTGACCTCGCTCGCGGGACGCTGGAGCGATTGATCGAACTCGAAAAGCCCGATGAGCCGGGAACCGGCATCGAGACTCGTTACCTGCTTGCGCTGGTCGAAGCTTCGGCGGGGAATCGCGACGCGGCTCGCCGCTGGTTCGGCATGGCGGAGGCCCTGGTCACCGAGCGGCTCGGGACTCCCGCCGCGCGCAGGAACGTCGCGTGGACTCGGATCGTCCAATGGAAACTGCTTCGCGCCGAAGTCGATCAGACGTTGTCGGAGGAGAGCGATGATTGACCGCGAGGATCTGCCGATCGGCAACGTGACCCGATTGCTCGATCGAATGGAAGCGGGCGACGGCGAGGCGGCGCGCGAGCTGTTTCCGCTCGTCTACGACGAACTTCGACGTCTGGCGAAACGGAAGCTTTCGGACGAGAAGGCGGGGCACACGCTCGAACCGACCGCGTTGGTCAACGAGGCCTACGTCCGGCTGGTGGGCGATCGAGCCGAATCGCGTTTCCGATCGCGAGGGGGATTCTTCGTCGCGGCGGCCGAGGCGATGCGCCACATTCTCGTCGATTCGGCGCGACGCAAACTGACGCGTCGGCGCGGCGGTGACCGAAAGCGCGAGCGACTCGATCTGGACTACATCCAGGTCGAACGACCGGACGAGCTGCTCGCCGTCCACGAGTCGTTGGATGCCTTGGCCGCAGTCGATGCGCAGGCCGCCGAGATCGTGAAGCTGCACTACTTCGGCGGCAACAGCCTGGCCGAGATCGCATCGCTCCAAGGCATCTCGCGCGCGACGGCCAATCGCCGCTGGGTCTACGCCCGAGCCTGGCTCAAGTCCCATCTCGAGGGCCGCCGAGACGACGACGCGGAGGATTGATTCGAGTTCGAACGCGAAACCCGCCGCCGAGGTAGGTGAACGCCCGGTTGGTTCTCGAAAGACGCTTCGGGAGGAGAGTCACCTCCGAATCCTTGCCGACGCTATGGGCAGGGATCATCTCGGCCGACCTTCGTTTCCCGTTGATGACTCGGCCGACGACAATGTCCCCTCGAGACTCGGAACCATTCGTTACCATCAAGCAAGGCTTGGTTCGGGGACCCGAGGGGCTCGGCGATGGTGACGGCAGATCTTCGGCTTCTTGGTTGGGTGGTGATCAGCGGTCTGATGGGCATGCTGCTCGCGGTGTCGAGCGCCGCTCAGGAACCGGGCGTCATAGGAGCCCGCCTGACCGAGCTTGCTCCGATCGACTTTCCCGAATCCCCTTTCGTCATCGACGTCTCGCGCCCACCCTACTCGGCCGTCGGAGACGGCGTCACCGACGATACCGATGCCCTGCAGCGCGCCCTCGACGATGCGATGGGACAACATCGTCTGCTCTACTTCCCCGCCGGCACCTACCTCGTCTCGCGCACCCTCACCTGGTCGAAACGCAATTCGCAGGGGAAGGAAGCGTGGGGGAAGAACTTTCTGCAGGGAGCGGGAGCCGAGCGGACCGTCATCCGACTGCGCGACGGTACCTTTCCCGACCCCCAACTTCCCGGTTCGATCATGTGGTGCGGCGGCTTCGGCTCGGCCGACTGGTTCCACAACTATGTCCAAGGGATCACCTTCGACGTCGGTGACGACAACGCCGGCGCGATCGGGCTGCAGTTCTACTCGAACAACTCGGGGGCCGTTCGCGATTGTCGCTTTCGCGCCGCGCCGGGGAGCGGTCTGATCGGCCTCGATCTGATCCACCGCGACATGAACGGGCCGCTTCTGGTCCGCAACTGCGAAGTGGTCGGATTCCGCCGCGGGATCGTGACCGGTCGAGCGGTCAACAGTCAGACGTTCGAGCACGTGACGCTGATCGGACAGGCCGACGTCGGCTTCGAGAACGAAGGACAGTCGATCAGCCTGCGCGGCCTGCGGAGCGAGAACGGGGTGCCGGCGATTCGCAGCTACGGGACGCTCTGCGCCGTCGAACTCGATCTGACCGGGACCGATGGAGCCGACGCTTGGCCGGCGATCATCAACTACAACGGCGGGCGTCTGTACGTCCGCGAAGTGACGACGGTCGGCTATGCCCGCGCGCTCGGCGATGTCGAGACGCCGGATTGGTTCGCGGCCGTTCGCCCCGGCGATCCGCAACAGCGTGCGCCCGAAGGGCCTGAGGTCTCGGAGTACGGTTCGCGCCTCGCGACCAGCCCGCATGCGACCGGACTCGGCTCGCTCCGCCTGCCGATCCGCGAATCGCCCGAGGCGCCGATCGATCCGACCGAGACGTGGGCGAACGTCGACGACTTCGGTGCCGATCCGACCGCCGAACGCGATTCGT
>CAZZBI010000215.1:3575-9361 GCA_964652385.1 uncultured Pirellulaceae bacterium
CGATTCGTCCGAGGCGATCCAGCACGCGATCGATTCGGGGGCAACGACGGTGTTTCTCCCCGGTTCCTATTTGCTGAAGTCGACTGTCGAAGTGCGAGGGAACGTTCGGCGAATGGTCGGCGTCGGCGGGATCATCGACTACTTCGCCGCGGTTCGTCCCGACTTTCGCATCGTCGACGGTTCGAGCGATGCGGTCTCGTTCGAGCATTTCGCGTACGTGCACGGCGGCATCGAGATCGATACCGCGCGCACCGTCATCTTCCGCAGCGTCGCCGATTGCGACCTGAAGCTCACCGCGCGGGCCGAGGGGAGCGAACTCTTCTTCGAGGACTTCGTGACGCACGATCTGCGTCTGAGAGGGAACCGAGTCTGGGCTCGGCAACTGAACATCGAGAACGAAGGGACGCACCTCGTAAACGACGGCGGTACGCTTTGGGTGCTCGGCTACAAGACCGAACGAGGCGGAACGCTGCTGGAGACTCGCGATCACGCCGCCAGCGAGATCCTCGGCGGCCTCTCGTACACCACGACCGCCGGCCGACTCGCGCCGATGTTCGTGACGGCCGAGGCGGAGGTCTTCGCCTTCTTTGCCGAAGTCTGCTTCAATGACGATCCGTTCGAGGTGCTGATCCACGACACGCGCGACGGCGATCCCGTCACGATCGTTCGCGGCGAGGGGGAGACGCTGCCGTACGTGACTCGGCGCGATCGGCCCTGAGCGAGCCGGTTCGGATGCCGATGCGATCGCCGCGGTTGATTCGGCTGCTCTGTGGCCGAGGCAGGTCATGCGCTCCGGCCGAATGAACGACGCCGTGCGAACGGGGGTACGGTGCGGTGGCGGAGGAATAGAGGGCCCCTGCGCTTGGCGCTTCGGGCTGGGAGGCACGGAGGGCCCCCTGCGCTTGGCGCTTCGGGCTGGGGAGGCACGGAGGTCCCCTGCGCTTGGCGCTTCGGGCTGGGAGGCACGGCTCGCACCTATGTAGCCCCGGCTCGTCCCGAGCCGCGGGCGTGCGACCGCGACACCGAACGCGCTGCGCAGCGTCTCGAACGACCCAAGTCGCTCGGCCGCGCGTCGGGGACGACGCGGGCCTACGCCATGGCACCGTCGGTCGTAGTGCGACCGACCCCGGTCGCAGCGTGTTTCCGAACCGAGGCACGGGAACCCCTTGCTGACGCGGCGGGCTGGGGACGCGGGGTGAGGCGCGGGGCGAGGCGCGGGGCGAGGACGTTGCGGAAGCAGTATGCACGTCGTCGCCTTGGCCGATCGTCTCCTCCCTCCTACGATTCGAATCCGACTCACCTCCCCGACGTTGCTTCACTTTCTCGAGAGGCTCTCACGCATGGCCGCGTTGTTCACGGAATTCCGACTCAAGGACGTCCTGCTTCGCAATCGGGTCGCGGTCGCTCCGATGTGCCAGTACTCGTCGACCGACGGTGTTGCCGACGACTGGCACCTGGTCCACCTCGGTTCTCGAGCGGTCGGCGGCGCGGGATTGGTCGTCGTCGAAGCGACCGCCGTTTCGCCCGAGGGACGGATCAGTCCGGCCGATGCCGGCTTGTGGAACGACACGCAGATCGAGCCGCTGACGCGCATCAATCGGTTTGTCGAAGCGCACGGCGCCGTCCCCGGCATCCAACTGGCGCACGCCGGTCGTAAGGCGAGCGCCGCGCGTCCCTGGGAAGGGGATCATCATCTCGAAGAATCGGAGGGAGGCTGGGCGACGATCGCTCCGAGCGCCGAAGCGTTCGGAGCGAACTTGCCGAAGGTCCCTCAAGCCATGACGCTCGACGACATCGCGCGAGTCCGAGCCGATTTCGTCGCCGCGGCTCGCCGCTCGCTCGACGCCGGCTTCCGCTGGCTCGAACTCCACTTCGCTCACGGCTACCTGGCGCACGAGTTCCTCTCGCCGCTCGTCAATCGCCGTACCGACGCCTACGGCGGCTCGCTGGAGAATCGAAGTCGTTTTCTGATCGAGACGTTCGAGGCCGTTCGCGCCGTCTGGCCCGAGCATCTCCCCCTGACCGCGCGGCTGTCGGTCACCGACTGGGTCGACGGCGGACTGACGGTCGACGAGTCGATCGAGGTGATCCGCAAGCTGGCCGATCGTGGGCTCGATCTGATCGACGTCAGCCACGGCTTCGCGATCCCGGACATCTCGATGATCCCGTGGGCTCCCGGATTCCTGGTTCCGATCGCCGAGCGGATCCGTCGCGAAACGCGCGTGCCGACCGCCGTCGGCTGGATGATTTCCGAACCGCAACAGGCAGAACGGATCGTCGCCGACGGACAGGCCGATCTGGTGATGCTTGCGCGCGAGCTGCTTCGCGATCCGTACTGGCCGTACCATGCGGCCAAGGCGCTCGGCGCTGCCACGGCCGATACGCTGCTCCCCGACCAGTACGCCCGCGCGGTCAAGGCACGCTGAGTCGCGAACGACGATTCGCGCCCCTCGTCCCCCCGCCAGGTTCTCCTTGAACGCTATGGTAGGAGAGCTCTCCGAAGAAGCGTTCTGGAATCACCGAGTTCACCGGGGAGACAGGGGAGACCGAGGCAAGGCCTACGGTCCGTCGACGGGGAGCGCGGCGCCGCGCTCACGTCGGCGGGGATGAGGCGGGACCCCAGTGGGCGCGATTGAAGGCCTGCGATTCTCCGCGGGCGATCGTCAGCGTCTCCCAATGCTCGCCGGCCAGCATTCGTGCCGCCTGAACGATCTGGCCGACGTGATAGGCGGTGTGCGCGAGCGAGCGGGTCATCGCGAGCGGGACCGAGTGCGGCTCACCCCGAATCGTGACGGTTCGCGTCAGGTCATCGGGCCCGAGCCCTTCGAGCGTCTCGAACAGTCGCGACCAGCCCGTCTCCCATCGCGCCAGCAGCTGGTCCCGATCGGCGAAGTCGTCGACGAACTCGTCGTCTCGATTTCGCCACGGCTTCTCGCCGTCGCTCACGAGAAAGTCGGTCCACCGCGATCTCAGATTCCCGGCGACATGCTTCATGATCACGGCGATCGAATTGACATTCGGATCGAGCGGCCGGCGGAGAGCATCGAACTCCAACTGCGCGATCGCCCGCTCGGCCAGCCGCTTGTGCGAGCGGAAGGCATCAAGGACCGCGACGACGATTTCAGGCGAAGTGGCCATCGATGATCCCTCCTACGGTGCGAACTCCTTGCTCGGTGAACTCGGTCTCCTCGGTGGTAAGGAAATAACGATCGTCACCCTTCCCTACCCCGGAGAACGCGGCGTTCACGGCGTCGAAACGATCTCCTCGCCGTGCTTCGTGCCGAAGGCCGACCAGACCTTCCGATCGATCGTCTCGGCGAACGGTCGCACGTGACCGTCCCCCATCACGCCGAGCACCAGCCCGGGATGGCGTCCGCCGAAGCAGAGTTCGCGTTGATCGATCTCGACCGACTTGTCGTCCTGCGTGTTGATCCGGATCGCGGTCGAGCCGTACCCTTCCGAAACGTCTCCGGATGCGTCGAACGGAGTCGGTGACATCTCGCGGCTGACGATGTACCAGTGATCGACGATCTCGGGCTGTCCGGCTCGATCGATCCCGTTGAAGCTGATGTCGTGCATCTGTTCGGCGAACAGCAAGGTGGACGAGGTGCCGTCCTTCAGGTCGCGCAGCAGGATCGTCACCTCGGTGCCGAACGAGCCGTCGGTAGCGCGCGGATCGCCCGGGAACGGACCGACTCCCGACTCGTGAGCGATCAGGCCGCTGGCGCACGCGCCGTAGCTGCAGGGAGCCCGACGCGGAAAGATCGACTCGTCCACCTCGATCGTCGGCAGGTCTTGCGACGGGCAGCGGTAGATCGGGAACAACTGCGCCGCGATCTCCTTGTTCCGCTCCCCCGCGTCCAGAAAGTGACTCTCCAGGTCGAGTTTCGCGAAGCTCGACTGCTGTTCCAGATACGGCAGCAGAAACGCGGACCACATCAGCCCTTGCGGGTAGCGTTGTCCGGGAGGGAGCGATCGTTGGTCGTTCTCGTACTGCAGCGCAGCGAGGCCGGGCTGACGCAAGTGATCGGAACAGGCGGCGCGCCGAGCCGCTTCGCGAGCCCACTGCACGGCGGGAAGCAGCAGCGCGGTGAGCACGCCGATGATCGCGATCACCACCAGCAGCTCGACGAGCGTGAAGGCAGCTCGTGCTCGATGCGTCGACCGAGCGTCGATTCGCTTCATGGCCCGTTCTCCGATCGGAAGTGTCGGCCTCTGTCGCTCCCCGTGCGACGGTCCCGACTCCGTACGAAAGCGAACCCCGATTTGACCTCGAGCGGCGGTTCGGCGTCCAATGGGTTCTTGCCGCAGAGCACGGGAACGCAAGCTCGGCTCCTCTCGAACCGCTGCGGTTTCGGTCTCGGCCGATGGCAAAGAAGGGCATTCCATGGCCTACAGCGAATCGCTGGCGCGTCGCGTGCGATCGGTTCTCGATCGACGACCGGGGATCGTCGAGAAGAAGATGTTCGGCGGAGTCGGATTCCTGCTGCGCGGCAACATGGCGGTCGGGATCTGGAAGGAGTGTCTCATCGCGCGGCTCGGAGCGACGGGGGCCGAGGCCGCGAAGCGACGGCCGCACGTCGTCGACTTCGACATCACCGGTCGACCGATGAAGGGGTGGGTGATGATCGAACCCGACGGGATCGACGACGATCGGCCACTGGCCGAGTGGATCGAGCGGACGCTCGACTTCGTCGCAACGCTCCCGCCGAAATGACCTGCCGGTCCTTCGTCGAGGGGCCGAACGGGCATCGGTCGAGTTCAGCCGTGGCGCGCGAAGCGTTCGGTTCAACGATCGCTGCGCAGATTGCCGTCTTCGTCGTACCGCATGAAGGCGAAGTAGGCCATGCAGAAGGGGAGTGCCGCGAGCGGCGCGAGGAAGACCCACGAGCGGACGGCCGAGAGGGTGATCGAGAACCCGGCCAGCATCAGCCAGACGTACCAAGTATCGCGGAGCATCGACGTCAGTTGTCGCATGGCTCGGTCCTCGACGTCGGCACCGGATGCTTCGCTCGTCGGCGAGCGGCAGCGAACATCGCCAGCGGCAGGACCGTTCCCGCTCCCAAGCGGAACCAGATCGGGTAAGGGAGCATCGCCAAGTTGAAGGCCAGGAGCGATGCGATCAACACGGCGACGATGATTCCGGCGACGAGCCCACCCAGGCGACTCGCCAGTCGCACCGCGACGTGCGCCGTCAGGGTCCACATCCCCAAGGCGACGGCCAGCACCCAGGACGAATACCGCTCGACGTGGGCGCAGACTTCGTCGTGAGTCCCCTGGAATCCGGCCGGAAACGGGTGGACTGCGGCGCTGAACGCCTCGGTCGCGATCAGGCCGGCGAAGAGTCCGATCAGCCCGACGACGACTCCCAGGAATCCCATCAGCCACGGTTTCATGCGGGAACGACTCGCCGGAAGAGGAACGTTCGGAGAAGCGTCGATCGGCCTCGGGGGCCGCGGTTCGACAGGCGGCATTATTCCGCTTCGCCGATCGGCTGCAACGCCGGTTGCGCGGCGCCAAGCTGAGGCCGCGGTCCGATCGAGACGGTTCGCACGCCGCGTAGACCCGGCTCGTCCCGAGCCGAGGGTGTGCGATGGCGACACCGAACGAGTGGCGCGGCGTTTCGATCGCCCGATGTCGTACGGCCGCGCGTCGGGGACGACGCGATCACCACTCTGGGGCGACGGATCGTTCGTCGTGCGACCGCCCCCGGTCGCAGCATTTTTCGACTGGAGACACGGAGACATCTGAGTTCTCCGCAAGTGGTTTCCGCACGTTTTCAGGCG
>CAZZBI010000216.1:0-2468 GCA_964652385.1 uncultured Pirellulaceae bacterium
ACCGTGCGCGAGGCCGGCGACTATGCGGTGCGCGGCGGCATCCTCGACCTGTTCGCGCCCGGCATGGACCTGCCGGTGCGGCTCGACTTCTTCGGCGACACGCTGGAGAGCATCAGGAGTTTCGATCCGGAGACCCAGCGCACCGTGATGGAGATGCGCGCGCTCGACCTCGTGCCGGTCGCCGAGTTCCAGCTCACCACCGACACGATCCGCAAATTCCGCACCGGCTATGTGGCGGCGTTCGGCGCGGCGAGCCCTGACGACGTGCTGTACGAGGCGGTGACCGAGGGCCGCCGCCATGCCGGCATGGAGCACTGGCTGCCACTGTTCCATGATCGCATAGGCGAGCGAAGCGACGCCGTCCTTCGGCCGGCTATGGACACGCTGTTCGATTACCTGCCGGGCGCGCCGGTGATCGAAGAAAATCTCGTCGAGGACGCAGCGCGCGAGCGGCTCGCTCAGATCAAGGACTACTACGAGGCGCGCAAGGACGCGCTCGCTCACGAGGGCGGTGTGCCGTACAAGCCGCTGCCGCCGGACCGGCTGTATCTGCCGGACGCCGAGTGGGCTGAGCGGCTGAAGACCGCGGCGCTGGCCAGGCTTACGCCGTTTGCGGTGCCGGAGGGCTCGCCCGCCAGCGTCGACGCCGCCACCCGGCAGGGCAGGAACTTCGCGGCCGAGCGCGCCGAGAACGCCGCGGGCGTGTTCGATGCCGTGACGAAGCACGTCATGGGCCTGCAGGCGCAAGGCAGGCGCGTCGTCGTGGCACTCTGGAGCGAGGGCGCGCGCGAGCGCATGAAGCACGTGCTGGCCGAGCACGGCCTCGCCAATCTTTCCAATGTCGGCTCGTGGCCCGAGGCGCTGGCGCTGCCGAGGCCGCAGGTGGCGCTCCGACCGTCGCACTATCCCGGCAAGGTGAAGCAGGTCATCTTCCTGCACCTGGCCGGCTCGCCTCCGCATCTGGATCTGTTCGACTACAAGCCGGAGCTCGTGGCGCGCAACGGCGAGGACTGTCCGGACGAGTTCTACGAAGGAAAGCAGTTCGCCTTCACCAGCGGCCGACCGAAGCTCCTCGGCACGCCGCGCACCTTTGCACAGCACGGCCGGTCGGGAGCGTGGATCTCGGACGCGCTCCCCGAGCTCGCGACGCTGGCGGACGATCTCTGCTTCATCCGCTCGATGCACACCGACCAGTTCAATCACGCGCCGGCCGAGATGCTCCTCTACACCGGCTCGCCCCGCATGGGGCGCCCCGCGATGGGCTCCTGGATCACCTACGGCCTGGGGACCGAGAACCAGGATCTTCCCGGGTTCGTCGTGCTGGTCTCGGGAGGTTCGAACCCGAGTGCCGGCAAGAGCGCGTGGGGGAGCGGGTTTCTGCCGAGCGTCTTTCAGGGAGTGCAGTGCCGGAGTCAAGGCGATCCGGTCTTGTACGCGTCCGATCCCGAGGGGATGAGTCGCGAGGTGCGACGGACGAGTCTGGATGCGATCGGCGAGCTGAACCGGCTGCAGTCCGAACGCTACGCGCATCCCGAGACGATGACGCGCGTCGCGCAGTTCGAACTCGCGTTCCGGATGCAGATGGCGGTCCCCGAGGTGATGGACATCACGCGCGAGACTCCCGAGACGCTGGCGGCGTACGGAGCGGAACCGGGTGCGGCGAGCTTCGCGAACAACTGCCTGTTGGCGCGACGTCTGGTGGAGCAGGGGGTGCGGTACGTCCAGTTGTTCGATTGGGGCTGGGACTTCCACGGCACCGGGCCCGGCGAGGATATCCGCGACGGACTGACGAACCGCTGCCGGCCGATGGACCGCGCGGTCGCCGCGCTGATTCGCGACCTGAAGGAGCGCGGTCTGTTCGACGAGACGCTGATCATCTGGTCGGGCGAGTTCGGACGCACGCCGTTCCGCGAAGGACGGACCGCCGCCAGCGCTCAGCTCGGCCGCGATCATTTCCCCGACTGCTACACGATGTTCCTGACCGGCGGAGGCGTGAAACGCGGCTTCACCTACGGCGCCAGCGACGAACTCGGCTTCTCGATCGCCGAGAATCCGGTCCATGTGCACGACCTCCAGGCGACGATCCTGCATCTGCTCGGCATCGATCACCTGAAGCTGACGCATCGATTCCAGGGGCGCGACTATCGCCTGACCGACATCCACGGCAATCTGATCGAACCGATCCTCGCCTGACGCGATCCGCGGTCGCGCACCGCGCCCGAACGCGCGATGCGAGCATCGACGCTCGGAGCTTCGCCGCTTTACAGCCCCAGCATCCATCGGCCGGCGGTCATCACCCAGATCGTGATCACGACCTTGCTGACCAGATTCAGCACCAGGCCGGCGCGGACCATGTCGCCGATCTTCAGCCCGCCGCCGGCAAAGACGAGAGCGTTCGGCGGAGTCGCCACGGGGAGCATGAACGCGCAGCTCGCGCAGAACAGCAGCGGGGGCAGCGGGTACAGCGG
>CAZZBI010000216.1:2478-4645 GCA_964652385.1 uncultured Pirellulaceae bacterium
CCGCGAGCGCGGCGGGAACCATCAGCAGCTCGGGACTCGCTCCGCCGTCGCGCAGCCGTTCGCCGAGCGAAGCGACCAGCGGCAGGAAGAGCGCAGCGGTCGCCATGTTGCTCGTCAGCTCGGTCAGGAACGTGATGATGACGGCGATGATCAGCACCAGCAGCCAGTTCGGCATGCCGGCCAGACCGTCGAGCATCGATCCGATCCAGTGATCCAGTCCGCTGTCGCGGATCGCATCGGACAGACTCAGACCGCCGCCGAACAGCAGCAGGACGTCCCAGGGAATTCCCTTCGCGTCGTTCCAGTCGATCAGCGGACGCCACGGCGCAAGCGAGACGGGCCAGACGAACATCAGCACCGCGCCGGCAATCGCGACCGTCGCATCGTCCCAGCGGCCGAGCCAGGTCGCGAACGATCCGAACGCCCCCTCCCAGCCGCTCCCCCAACTCGCCAGCGGTTCGCGCACGATCCACGCGAGCGCGACGGCGGCGAAGATCGCTCCGGCCCCGCGCTCCCCCGCCGACATTCGGCCGAGGGCGGTGCGCGATCGGGCCAGCATCGCGGCCGCTCCCGGAATCGGCGTCGCCGGGACGCGAAACGCCCCGCGCGTCAACAGCCACCAGGTGAAGACGAGCATCGCCAGCCCCAGCGGCAGCGAGAACGCGATCCACTGAGCGAAGCCGATCTTGGCGCCGACCGCTCCCATCTCGCGCATCAGCAGCGCGTTCGGCGGCGTGCCGATCGGCGTCAGGATCCCTCCCCAAGTCGCCGCGTAGGCGATCCCCAGCAGCATCGCCGTGCGAAAGGCGTGAGCCTCCGTCGCCGCCCCGCTCGCCGCTCCGATCGACGCATCGCTCGTCCCCTCCTCGCGCCGCTCCCGAGTCAGCGACTCGATCAGACTGAGCGCCACCGGCAGCATCACGAGCGTCGTCGCGGTATTGCTGAGCCACATGCTCATCGCCGCCGTCGCTCCCATCGCGCCGGCGACCAGACGCGACGGACTCGTGCCGACCCGTTCGAGCACCGCCAGCGCGATGCGGCGATGCAGCCCCCAGCGCTCGATCCCTCGCGCCACGATGAAGCCGCCGAGAAACAGGAAGATGAACTTGTCGGCATACGGCCCCACCGCCCGCTGCAGTCCGCCGGGCGAACGCCCCCAGTGCGACACGTCCGCAGCCGGCACGTCGATCTCGGCGTCTCTCGGTTCGCGCGCTTCGATCCTTGCCTTGTTCGCTGCTTCCTCGGTCGGACGCACGCGATAGTACCGTCTTCCCCCTCGTTCGCTCGTCCCGAGCACCTCGGCGCGGGCCGTTCGCCCGTCGATCGGAACGCCGACGACGCTGCCGACACGGTGCGGCACCGCCGACAGATCGACCAGCGGGATCAGCACGATCGGCAACAGCGCCGTCGCGGCCAGCGGGAGCGCCTCGGTCATCCACCAGATCGCCATCCAGAGCGCGATGCCGCCGATCGCGGCCGCGGCGGGACCGGCGGACGAGCCGTAGTGCAGGGCGGCGGCGGCGATCGCTCCGACGATCGGACCGGCAGCGATCGCGATCGCTCGGCCGTTCGATCGCTTCGTCTGGTCGATTCCCTCGGTCATGAATCCCCTCGTCGCAGTCGATGCCGGCGAGCGGCGATCTCGAGCTAACGTTCCCCGACGGCGGTCTGCCGCACCCCGCTCCGCTGCGCCGCGGCGAATCGAGCCGAGGGAACGGATCGGAGCGATTCTAACGGATCGCGCCGGACCGATGGCCGCTCGCCGTCCCTCCCTCGTCGCACGCTCCGCATCGCCGCGCCGCCCGAGTCACGCACCATGAGTTCCTCCTCCGGTTCTTCGATGCTCGACACGTTGGTCGACCGAGTCGGTCGGCTCTACACGCTCCCCGCGGTCGCGCTCGAGATCATCCGCCTGTCGCGCGATCCGAAGATGGAAGCGCGAAAGCTCGCCGACTGCCTGCGACACGATCCGGCGCTGACCGGTCGGGTGCTGCAGTTCGTGAACAGCCCGGTCTTCGGGCTGAACCGCCGGATCGCTTCGGTCGACGATGCGGTCGCGGTGCTCGGCGTCCAGCCGCTCCGCGGCATCGTGCTCGGCTTCAGCCTGCCGCCGCAGCTGCAGGCAGGGATCGAGAAGAGCGTGCTGACGCGGTTCTGGCGCCATTCG
>CAZZBI010000216.1:4655-9355 GCA_964652385.1 uncultured Pirellulaceae bacterium
CGCTCGCCAAGGCGCTCGCCGCTCGCGAACTGGCTCGCATGAACGGCATCGAAGAGGCGGACGAGGCGTTCGTCGCCGGGCTGCTGCAGCACATCGGCATGCTCGTCCTGATCCAGGAGCTCGGCCAGCCGTACGTCGAGTTCCTGGGACAGGTCTGGAACGAGCGAGGGAACGTCACGCATCTGGAGGTCGCGTCGCTGGGATTCGATCACCGGGTCGTCAGCTCGCGTCTGGCCGAGCGCTGGCAGCTCCCCGAGACGCTCGCGCTCGCGCTGGCTCATCCCTGGAACCCCGATCAGATCGAACAGGTCGATCCGCGGATCCGCTCGACCGTCCGTCGCCTGCATCTGGCCGAGTACGTCGCGCGACTGCTGCACGATCGCGATCCGATCGACTGGGAAGCGATGGTCGACAGCGCGAAGCGTCACTTCGCGTTCGAGACGGTGGAGCTCGAGGAGCTGCTGCGACGCCTGGACGATCAGCTCCGCGAGATCGGTCCGATGTTCTCGCTGGAATGGGACGACCGCGACTCGTACGCCACGATGCTGCTCGAAAGTCGCGATCTGCTGATTCGCTTGAGCGAGAGCTGGATCGATCCGCGCCAGGCGCGCACCGCCCCGATCGGCTCTCAGGCGGCGGACAAGCTCAAGCAGGCGGTCGGCAACGTCTCGAAGGAGGTCGCGGCCATCGAAGGGGCGGCGCAGCGCGGGGTGCCGCTCCCGCCCACCGCCTCCAAGCCGCTCGTCGCCAAGTCGGAGAGCGGCGATCGAGGAAACAGTGATCGAGGAACCGGCGCGACCAAGCCGATGATCGGCAGTTCGGCCGTCTCCGCCGCCGCTCGCCCCGCACCGGTCTCCGGCCACGTTCCGTCGCTCGGCGGCGTCGCGCCGGCCCGCGCGGAAGGCCTCGGCCTGACGACCGTCGTGCGCCGCAGCGTCTCGAAGTGCCGACAGCAGCGCTACCCGCTCGCCCTGATGCTGATCGAGGCGGACCGGTTCGCCGACGTGCTGCGTCGACATGGCCACGCGCCGGTCGAGAAGGCGCAGCACGAGGCGATGAAGGTCTGTCGCGAAGCGATGGATCCGGGAGACCCGCTGATCCCGATCAGCGACGCTCGCTGGGGGATCGTGCTCGAGGACTGCGATCGAGGGCCGGCGTCGAACGTCGGCCGGGAACTCCTCGCTCGGCTTCGCGCCTGGTCCGAGGATCGGATCGGCGACGGCGAGTTTCCCCTTGCCTACAGCCTCGGCGTCGCCTGTGTCGGCATGATCCTCAAGAACTTCGACGGGGACGAGCTGATTCGCCGGGCCGAAGGGTGCCTGTCGGCCGCACAGCTTTCGGGCGGAGACACGGTCAAGACGATCTCGGTCTGATCGCCGTCGTTGCGAGCGGCTGGCCGTGTCGATGAGGCGGCAGATCACCGTGTCGGCCGATCACCGTGTCGGCGGGCCATGGGGAGGCGGGAACGAGTCTGATATCCTGTCCGGGATGATGCGCGTGCCCGATCCCTCCTCCGCCGATTCGTCTGCCGAACCGTCGCTCGCCGAGCGGCCGGAGAGGCCGGCTGCGCCGCCGAGCGGCACGGCTTCATCCCCCAGCGGCACAACAGCGTCACCGGCCGTTGCCGAGCGCGTCCGTGCGCGAACTGCGGCGCGGGTGCTCGACGGTTTCGATGACGTCGATGACGACGACGACGAAGTTCCTCGCCGCCGAATCGTGCTGCCGATCGTCCTGTTCGCCGCCACCTGCCTATCGACCTTCTGGGTCGGCATCACGCACTGGCAGCCGCTGCTGACCCTCGAACGGATGGCTCGCGACGGCGATCTGATGCTCGCGCGGCAGCTGACGCTCGGGCACTGGGGCGAAGGGCTCCTGTACATGCTCTGCGTGATGGGGATCCTGCTGCTGCACGAGCTCGGGCATTTCGTCGCGACGCTGATCTATCGGGTGCGGGCGAGCCTGCCGATGTTCCTGCCGTTCCCCTTCAATCCGATCGGGACGTTCGGCGCGGTGATCGGCATGCACGGCGGCCAGGCGGATCGGAAGCAGATCTTCGACATCGGCCTGGCGGGACCGCTCGCCGGATTGGTGATCGCGGTGCCGGTGATGCTGATCGGCGTGCTCGAACTCGACGTGACGCGGCCGGCGCGAGGGGACCTGCAGATGCACTGTCCGCTGTCGGTCGCCTGGATGATCCGAGCGCTCCGGCCGGACATCGATCTGCACGACGGCTACCTCTGGCTCGGCCATGCCAATGCCTGGTTCGTCGCCGGCTGGGTCGGCTTCCTGATCACCGGCCTGAACATGTTGCCGATCAGCCAGCTCGACGGCGGCCATGTCAGCTACACGCTGCTGGGACGCCGCGCGCATCTGGTCGCTCGACTGACCGTCGTGGTCGGGATCGCCTTCATGGTCTATTTCTGGGCGCCGACGATGATCCTGATGACCGTCCTGCTGCTGATCGTCGGGACCGACCATCCGCCGACGCGCGACGATCGGGTCCGGCTCGGCACGTTTCGGACGGTGCTCGGCTGGGGGTCGCTCGCGATCCCGATTCTCTGCTTTCCTCCTTTCATCTTCCGGATGGCGTGAGCGATGGGCGACAGGGACGTTGCAGGTTTCCTTCGGCAGCTGGCCGACGACTATCTGACGCGGCACGTCGCCAAGGAGGACGCGTTCTGGCAAGCCTATATGGGGTTGGCCGACGATCCGACCGCGGCTCGCGAGCGGCTGGCGGAGCTCGAGATCGAGATCAACCGCTGGCTGCAGGATCCCGAGCGACTGGCGCTGGTTCGGGCTCGTCTGGCGTCGGCCGACATCACCGGTCGCGCGGCCGATGATCCGCAGCGTCTCGCGCTCGAAGGGTGGACGGCGACCTTCGAGGCGCATGCGATCGACAGCGCGGCAGGGCGCGAGGGGAGCGAGCAGGTCGTGCGTCTGGAGACCGAGCTGGCCGAAGCGCGCAGCGCGATGTCGCTCGGCTGGCACGATGCCGACGGCCGGTTCCATCCGGCCAGCAGCGTCGCGCTGTCGGGAATGCTTCGGACCGATCCGGACGAAGCACGGCGACGCGCGGCGTGGGAGGGGCTCCGGAGCATCGAGCGGACGGTGCTCGAGCGCGGGTTCCTGCCGGTGGTCCGCGAGCGGAATCGGCTCGGTCGACTGCTCGGCGGCGAAGACTACTACGACTGGAAGACGCAGCGCACCGAACGGATGCCGAAGCGCGAGATCTTCGAACTGCTCGACGAGCTCGAGGCGCGGACGCGCGGGGCAGGGGAGCGGGCGCTGGCCGAGCTGCGATCGAACCACGGCAGCGCGGTCACGCCGTGGAACGTCCTCTATCTGGTGTCGGGAGACGTCACCTCGCGTCTCGATCCGTACTTTCCGTTCGCGCTCGGGTTCGAGCGGTGGGGGCGATCGTTCGCGGGGCTCGGCTGCGACTATCGCGGCGCGCGACTGGTCCTCGATCTGCTCGACCGGCCGGGGAAGTACGAGAACGGGTTCATGCACGGGCCCGAGCCGGCGTGGCGAACGGAACGCGGGTTCGTGCCGGCGCGGATCCACTTCACCGCGAACGCGATCCCGACTCAGCTCGGCGCCGGCCAGCGCGGCCTCGAGACGCTGTTCCATGAAGGGGGCCATGCGGTCCACTTCGCGAACATCGACATGCCCGCTCCCTGCTTCGCGCAGGAGTTCGCGCCGACGTCGGTCGCGTACTCCGAGATCCAGAGCATGTTCATGGACGCGCTGATCGGCGACGCGGATTGGCTGCGGCGTTATGCGCGAACGCGAGCGGGCGAGGTGCTGCCGTTCGAGCTGATCGAGGGGTCGATTCGGGCGAAGCAGCCGTTCGCCGCCTGGATGACGCGCGCGATGCTCGTCGTACCGTACGCGGAACGGGCGATCTACGAGTTGCCCGACGAGCGATTGACGGCGGACGAGGTGCTGCGGGTCTGTCGCGACGTGGAGCGGCGGTTGCTGGGGATCGAATCGCATCGACCGGTGCTGAGCGTGCCCCATCTGCTCGCGGGCGAGTCGAGCGCGTACTACCACGGCTATGTGCTGGCCGAGATGGGAGTCGAACAGACGCGCGACCTGTTGCTCGGACGGGACGGTCAACTGACCGACAATCCGCAGGTCGGTCCGACGTTGTGCGAACGGTATTGGGTACCGGGGAATCGGTTCGGGCTGCACGAGTACCTGGTTCGGATGACGGGCGAGCGGTTGTCGGCGCGGGCGTTGGCCGAGCGAGTGAACCGGACGGCCGACCAGGCGGTAGCGGAAGCGCGCGTGACGTACGAGCGGTCGGGGGATTCGAGCGGCTATCAGGGGACGGTCGACCTGAACGCCTCGATCGCGCTGGTGCATGGCCGCGAGACGATCGCCGAAACGAACGGCTCCGACTTCGCAGCCGCCTCGAACGCCTTTGTCCGCCGCATCGACGAGCTCTCGACCTGAGGTCCTCTGCCCAGCCCGCAGCGCCCCCCAGCCCGCAGCGCCTCCCAGCCCGCAGCGTCCCCAGCCCGCAGCGTCAGCAAGGGGTCTCCGCGTCCCCTGTCTCCGAGTCCCCTATCTCCGAGTCCCCTATCTCCGAGTCCCCTGTCTCCGCGTTCCCTATCTCCGCGTCCCCTATCTCCGAGTCCCCTGTCTCCGAGTCCCCTGTCGCCGCGTCCCCTGTCTCCGCGTCCCCTGTCTCCGCG
>CAZZBI010000217.1:0-4906 GCA_964652385.1 uncultured Pirellulaceae bacterium
GCCGGGCGCGGGACGGATGCCGCGGTACTTCTCGTCGATCAGCTCCTCGTTCGACAGCCGCTCGTCGCGACCGTAGCCCCAGGCGCGCCGAGCGTCGCGATGCAGCTTCTCGGCGAACGCCTCGGCCAAGCGATCGGCCAGCGCCTGGACCATGATCGCGTCGTAGTCGTTCTTCTCGGCTCGATACCGCGCCGCCAGCTCTTCGACGCCGTGTCCGGTCGTCACGACGAACGCGCCGATGTGATCCTGACGCCCCGAATCGATCGGCGCGACATAATCGGCCAGCGACCGAAAGACCGACTGCCCCTGGCGCTTCCACTGTTGCCGCAGCATGCACAAGCGAGCCGCTTCGCGCGTCCGACTCGCATCGCTCCAAAGCACGATGTCGTCGCCGTCCGAGGCGGCGGGCCAGAACCCGAAGGTCCCCTTGGCGGTGATCAGCCGCTCGTCGATCAGCCGCCGCATCATCGTGCGGGCATTGTCGAAGAGTTCCCGAGCCGCTTCGCCGACCACCTGGTCGTCGAGGATCTTCGGGTACTTGCCGTGCAGCTCCCACGCCATGAAGAACGGGGACCAGTCGACGTACGGCAGCAGTTCTTCGAGCGGCTGATCCTCGATCGTCCGGACTCCGAGGAACTCGGGCACCGGCAGATCGACGCTCGACCAGTCGCAGGTGAACCGCTTCGACAGCGCCTCGGCGTAAGGTGCCAGTTCGACCTTCCGCTCGGCGTAGTTGGCGGCGATCTCGACCTGCTCGGCACGGACTCCGGCCAGGTAGCCGTCGCGCGAGTCGGGGTTGATCAGCTTCTCGACGACGCCGACGCTCCGCGACGCGTCGAGCACGTGAATGACGCCGCGATCGTACATCGGCGCGATCTTGACGGCGGTGTGCTTGGCGCTCGTCGTCGCGCCGCCGATCAGCAGCGGCAACGTCATGCCGCGCCGCCGCATCTCGCGCGCCACGTGCACCATCTCGTCCAGACTGGGCGTGATCAGCCCCGAGAGGCCGATCAGATCGACCGACTTCTCGACGGCGGTGTCGAGAATCCGGTCGGCCGAGACCATCACGCCCAGGTCGATGATCTCGTAGTTGTTGCAGCCGAGCACGACGCCGACGATGTTCTTGCCGATGTCGTGCACGTCCCCCTTGACCGTCGCCAGGAGAATGCGACCGCGGAACTCCTGCGCGGCGGCACCGGCAGCCGCCTTCTCCGCCTCCATGAACGGCGTCAGATAGGCGACCGCTCGCTTCATGACGCGAGCGCTCTTGACCACCTGAGGCAGGAACATCTTTCCTTCGCCGAACAGGTCGCCGACGACGCTCATGCCGTCCATCAGCGGACCTTCGATGATGTTCAGGCAGCGCGCGTACTTCCCACGCGCCTCTTCGACATCGGTCTCGACGAACCGGTCGATCCCCTTGATCAGCGCGTGCTTCAGCCGCTCTTCGACCGACCATTCGCGCCAGCTCAGGTCCTCGGTCGAGCCCTTGCGGACCGACGACTTTACCGTCTCGGCGTACTCGAGCAGTCGGTCGGTCGCGTCCTTGCGGCGAGAGAAGAGGACATCCTCGACCCGCTCGCGCAGCTCGTCCGGGATCTGCTCGTAGACTTCGAGCTGCCCCGCGTTGACGATTCCCATGTCCAGTCCGGCACGGATCGCGTGGAACAGAAAGGCAGAGTGCATCGCCTCGCGCACCACGTCGTTGCCGCGGAACGAGAACGAGATGTTGCTGACGCCCCCCGACACCTTCGCGCCGGGGCAGACCTGCTTGATCTGCCGAGTCGCCTCGATGAAGTTGATCGCGTAGCGGTCATGCTCCTCGATTCCGGTGGCGACCGTCAGGATGTTCGGATCGAAGATGATGTCTTCCGGCGGGAACCCGACCTTGTCGACGAGCAGTTCGTAGGCGCGACGACAGATGCGGACCTTCTCGTCCGTCTCGGTCGCCTGCCCCTGTTCGTCGAACGCCATCACGACGACCGCGGCGCCGTAGCGACGGACCAGTCGGGCGCGGCGCAGGAACTCCTCCTCGCCGTCCTTCAGGCTGATCGAGTTGACGATGCACTTCCCCTGCACCGCCTCGAGCCCGGCCAGCAGCACTTCCCACTTCGAGCTGTCGACCATCACCGGCACCGCGCTGATGTCCGACTCGCCGGCGATCAGTCGCAGGAAGCGAGTCATCGCGGCCGGTCCGTCGAGGAGCGCGTCGTCCATGTTGACGTCGATGACCGACGCCCCTCCCTGGACCTGCTCGCGAGCCACCTCGACCGCTTCCTCGAACTTCTCGTCCCGGATCAGCCGAGCGAACTTCTTCGATCCGGTGACGTTGGTCCGCTCGCCGATCATCAGGAAGTTCGATTCGGGGCGGAGCGTCAGCGGATAGGTTCCCGACAGTCGGGTCAGCGCCGGGACCGCATGACGACGGCGCGGACGGATGTCCGAGACGGCTCGCGCGATCGCCTCGATGTGCTTCGGCGTCGTTCCGCAACAACCGCCGACGATGTTGACCCACCCTTCGGACGCGAACTCGCGGAGCTGAGCCGCCATGGCGTCGGGGCCGAGATCGTACTGCCCCATCTCGTTCGGCAGACCGGCATTCGGATGGCAGCTGACATAGCGATCGGTGACTCCGGCAAGCTCCTCGAGCAGCGGGCGCATCAGCGCCGGACCGAGCGCGCAATTCATGCCGATGCTGATCATCGGGAAGTGCGAGACGCTGTTCCACATCGCCTCGACCGTCTGTCCCGAAACGAACGTCGCGCCGCTCTGAGCGAACGTCGTCGAGACCATCACCGGGATGCGCGTGCCGCTCTCGTCGAAGTAACGCGAGATGCCGAACAGGCAGGCCTTCAGATTGAGCGTGTCGATGGCCGTTTCGGGCAACAGCAGATCGGCTCCCCCTTCGATCAGCGCCTTGGCCTGTCCGTAATACGACTCGGCCAACGCCTCGAACGTGATGCCGCGATACGCCGGGTCGTCGACCTTGGTCGAGATGGCGGTCTGCTTGGTGGTCGGGCCCATCGAGCCGGCGACGAACCGAGGGCGACCGTCGCGCGCCTCGAACTCGTCCGCCGCGGCGCGGGCACAGGCGACCGCCGCATGATTGATCTCGCGAACGAGCTCGACCGGCAGATCGAACTCCTCCATCCCGACCACGCTCGCGCCGAACGTGTTCGTCTCGACGATGTCCGCCCCGGCCGCGTAGTAGCGGCGATGGATCTCGGTCACCTTGTCGGGATGCGTCAGACAGAGGACGTCGACGAAGTTGGCGAGATCCTTGCCGTGACCGGCGAATCGCCGACCGCGGATCGCCGTCTCGTCCAGCTTCAGCCCCTGGACCATCGTCCCCATGGCGCCGTCGAGCACCAGGATCCGACTGGCCAGCAGTTCCTCGAACACCCCACTCCGTCGTGCTACGTCGGCAACCGACATCGTCACCCTTCGCGGTGAGCGGGCGACCGACGGCTCGGGACCGAATCGGAACGCCCCAGTCTACCGGGACTTCCTCGCTCCGCCCGGCGTCCCGCCGAGATCGAGCAACAAGCGGTTCACTGTACCTGTGCCTCAAGATCGACACAATCGGCACCGATACCCCGGGAATGGACGATCGGTCGTCGGCCGTCCTGCGCTGCGCCCGCGAAGGGAGTGCGGTCGGCGATCCCCGAGAATCCTGCGGCGGATTGCCGATCCGACTCGATCGCGGCCGTGCGGCGGCCACGATCTCGCGACCAACGACCAGACGGAGATCGATCCGTGGGGCATCCCGACACCTCCTCGCGCCGCGGCAGCGAGCGGAGCGCCAAGCCGCCGGTCACGGTGCGCCGCTCGACCTATTCCCAGGTCGAATTGCCGACTCCTGCGATCACCATCCAGATCGACGCGGCCGACGAACCGGAGCGAGACGACCGCTCGACGGTCGCCGCTGAAGTCGCCGGCGAGCTCGTCGGCGCCGAGCGAGTGACGCGGCCGGCGGTCCAGGGAGAACCGCGGCGCGCGTTCGAGGCGTTGAGCGACGGCCCGGCGATCCGTCCCCAGCGAGTCGACTCGGATCGCTCGGCCGACCGCCGCTGGGATCGGATCGTCGATCAGGATCCGGTCCTGCGACAGATCGCGGCGCTCCGTTCGATCGTTCGCGATCTGAAGCATGAGGTGGATGAGGTCGCGGACGGTTCGGCTCAGCCGCATCGCCTCGACGACTCGGGCGCCGTGACTTCGACGTCAAGTCCTTCGGTCGTCCGACCGCTCTCGGCCCGCTCGGGACTCGGCAGCTTCGCCGTCGCCGGCGCGCCGCGAGTCATCGCCCCTCCCCCTCGATCACCGGAACGCGCCGCGCTGTCGGTCGCTCACGGCGCCCAACCGATCGGCGTCGACTCGGACGCGACCGCCCCGAGCGAATCGACGCGGATCGCCCCGCGACGCACCTCGCTCTCATCCGACGACACGCCGTTCGACATTCACCACGACGACGCGCCGACCTTCTCGATCGCGGCGGCCGAGACCGGCGGCGAAGCGGTGTCCGAACCGGCATCGCCGGCCGACCGAGGCGACTCGCCGTGGAGTCGTCGGAGCCGCGACGGGGATTGGTGGCTGACGGTCGCGTGGCAAGGGACGGCCGCATTGGCGATCGTCGCCATCGTCCTGCTGACCCATCACTGGATGACTCAGGAACCGCCGGCTCCGGTCAGCGGCCTGCCGGTCGACGGCCGCGCGACCGAGGTCGGCGCGATTCCGTCGGTGATCGACGCCTCGACCCAACCGCCGACCGCGCGCATCGTCGGACTGTTGCCGAGCGACGGAGGCGAACGGACCGAGGAGTCGACCGATTACGTCGGTCCGCTCAATGCGCTGGCAGCCGAAACCTCCGCTCCGTCCGATCGATCGTCCGCTTCGGGGTCCCGAATCG
>CAZZBI010000217.1:4916-9319 GCA_964652385.1 uncultured Pirellulaceae bacterium
CGCGTTCACCGCGATCGCCTTCGTCAGCGCGATGCGACCGCCCCGCAGCAGCGTTACGACGATTCGCCGCTCGAGAACCGCACCGCTGCCCCGAACGCTTCCCCGGGAGCCCGTCGATGAACCGCCCGTACGCCTCGTCTTCGGACGACTTCGATCCCTATGCGACCGGTCCGCATCCCTCCGCGGGTGACGTCGACCGGGAATACGGCGAGGGGCGATGGTACCTGGCCGGAGATCCGACGCCGGCTTCCGGCGTCAATCCGCGCGTCGACCGGAGCTCGCCGCTCGGCACGCCGCACGCCTTCGTCTCGCTCCCGCTGTCGCTCGATCGCCCCGACAACGTCGGCACTCCTCCGGCGGCGACGACGCCGACCGCTCCGACAGCCCCTCGTCCGCGGATCGATCGCCCCGCCCCCGACAAGACCGACGACGGTCCGGGGAGCGGCATTGCGGTGATCGAGCGCGGGGAGCGACTGCCGGGAGGCAAGTCGCGACTTTCAGGCGTCCGCCGCTCGACGTACGCCCGAGCGCTGCAGGATGCCCGCGCCGAACAGGCGGCTCGCTCCGCTCGACTGGCCGAAGAACGAATGGCGCTCGAACGAGCGGCAATCGAACGAGCCGCCGCCGAGCAAGCGGCGATCGAGCGAGCGGCGGCAGAGCGCGCGGCGGCGGAACGAGCCGCTGCGGCGCGGGCCGCAGCCGACCGCGCAGCAGCCGATCGCGAAGCGGTCGAACGAGCGATGAACGCCGCGGCTCGGGCAAACCGACCTTCCAACGACTCGCGCGCTCCTGCCGCACTGCCGACGGTCGCTGCGGCGGCCGGCGGGACGAACGAGCCGATCCGTTCGATGCCGACGGTCCGGCCGATTCCGGGGACCGGACCGCTGACGCTACTCTCGCTCGCCGGAGCCGACCAGACCGAGTCGTCCAAGTCGTCGCGCACCTTTCGACTGGATCACGGCGACTGGATGCCGACCCCTCATAATCCTCAGCTCTTCGTCACTCCGGCCGCATCGACGCAGGCCGTCGATCCGAATCGAACGCCGCTCGCGTCGAGCGACTCGACGGCGCATGCCGGCGCGTCGATCGACGCGATGAACGAATCGCGACCGCACGAGCCGATGACGAGTCGAGTCGCACAGGCCGAGGCCTCGCCGATCCTCGTCGCTCCGCACGGTGACCTGCGTGGCGCGGAGCATCACTCGTCCGTTTCCCCGGCGGCGACGGCGGCGAACGCGACCAAGGCACACGGCGCGATCGCTCCGCGTCCGGCCTGGGAGGTCGACGACTTCCGTTGGCCGACGCTGACGACCGAACTGCTGCTCAGCCAGGGGACGATCTTCGATCGACTGCTCAAGGCGCTGCGGGAGCGGAACGTTTCCGCCAAGGTGCTCGGCATCACCGGTTCGCGATCGGGAGATGGTCGAAGCACGCTGGCGATCTGCCTGGCCCGCTGGTCGGCGTCTCAGGGGCATCGGACGTTGCTGGTCGACGGCGATCTGCTGCGCGGCTCGCTGGCGACGGCGGCGGGAGTCGACTTCGATCGGGGCTGGTCCGATCTGGAAGGTCAGGGCTTGCCGGTCGGCGAAGGGCTGATCCGAAGTGCCGCGACGCCGTTGACGCTCCTGCCGCTCGACCCGCGGCGGTTGGACGAAGGCGAGCATCACCGCACCGCACGACGTCTGGACGCGCTCCTCGCCGAACTCCGTCCGCACTTCGACTGGATCATGGTCGACTCGGGGACTGCCGAGGAGCTCGCTCGGTACCATCTCGATGCGATCCCGTCGCTCGATGCGGCGGTCGTCGTCCGCAACCTGCAGGTCACGACCCCTCAGGAGCTCGAAGCGGCTCAGCGGCATCTGGTCGGGATCGGGATCCGGCAACTCGCCGTGGCCGAGAACTTCGGCCGGCGCAAGGCGGGCTGATCCGAACGGCGGCGCCCGACCGCGTGCCCCCCTCGCCGACGATCGCTCACGGAGACGAACCGATGTCGATCGGTGTCGAGCGGTTGCGGATCGGCATCGCCTGGCTCGGCATCGTGCTCTTCGTCGTGATCGGCGTTGCGCTGCGCAGCGTCCATCTCGACGAACCGCTCTGGCTCGACGAACGGCATTCCGAATGGACGGTCGCAGGGAGCTGGCGCGAGCTGCCGTCGCGGAGCGCGCTCGGCAACCAGTCGGTCCTGCCGTTCGTGCCGATCCGGATCGCCGTCGCGTTCTGCGGCGATTCGCCGACGGTGCTCAGGTCGACCAGTCTGATCGCCGGTCTGCTGCTGACCGCCGGCGCGCCGATCGTGCTGCTGCTCGCGACGCGCAAGGCTTCGCCGCCGATCGTCGCGGCGGCGATCCTGGCGATCGATCCGGACTTGGTCTATTACGCCGTCGAGTGCCGCCCCTATGCGCCGATGGTCCTCGTCGCGACTCTTCAGGCGTGGTCGACGGCGGCGCGCTGGGGGATCGCCGGTCTCGGTTCCGCGACTCGCCCTCGACCGGCGACTCGAATCGCCTTCGTCGTCCTGACGATCCTGCTCGTTCGACTGCACTACGTCGCGCTGCTGCTGCTGGCGGCCGAAGGGATCGTCGTGTTGCTACAGTCGCTGATCGACCCGCGGCGTCGGCTCGAGCGATGGCGGTCGGACCGTCGCGGGATCGATGCCGCGATCGATCTCGGTCTGATCGGTCTCGGCCTGCTGACGCTGCTCGGCCCGCTGACTCGCATCGCGGCTCATCGGCGCGACTGGAGTCGATTCGTGACGGGGAGTGTCGAGCAGACCGCTCCGCTGGTCGAACTGGCGATCTGGGGGCTGCTCGTTCCGCTCGGCGCGCTCGCGCTGGAACGCCTGGTTCGCCGAGTCGCCCGGGCGTTCCGTGCCGAGCACGACCGATCCGCCGCCGAATCGATCGCGGCGGACCGACGTCTCGCGTCGCCACGGATCTTCGATTCGATCGGCGGCGCCTGTTTCTTCGGGGGCTGTGCGGCGGCGGCGTGGACGCTGGCCGCACTGGCGACGAGGTTCGGCAGCACGCCGGTCCTGCTCGATCGCTACCTGATCGGAACGTGGGGCTGGGTCGCGATCGCGGCGGCGCTTGCCGTCGGCTCGCTGCAGAATGCTTGGTGGCGTCCGGCTGTCGCGCTGACGATCGCCTTGGCTTGGCTGGGGAACGGCGAGGCGCGGTGGTGGTTCGAGACGGGGGACTGGCCGCCGCACCGAATCGAGGATTGGGCCGCCGCGACGCGCGATCTCGATCGCGCGGCATCATCGGAGCTGCCGATCGTCAGTTTCGCCGGCCTGATCGAGGACGCGCGACTGGCGGAGCAGGGGAGTCTCGAGGAGCTCGAGTACCTGAAGTTTCCGCTCGTCGGCCTGCGAGAGCCGGAGCGGATCCTGCCGGCCGGAAGCTATCCTCGGCCGGTTTGGCCGAGCGGCCTGGACGAGCAAATCGAACGAGCCGGCGGCGTCGCGGTCGTCGTCCGAGACGATCCCACACGACGCGAACTGTCGCAACGGATCGACCGAGAGTTGCGCCGGCGTCTGGAGCGCCTCGACGGTCCGTTCACGATCGACGAACGGGCCTACGGCGCGGTGTTCGTCATCGAGGCGCGACGAACCGGGCCCTGAGTGCGATCGCTGCGGTCGTAGTGCGACCGCCCCCGGACGGCACTGACTCGGTCGGCACCCTGCCGTAGCCCCGGCTCGTCCCGAGCCGAGGGCAGGCGACAGCGATGCCGAGTGAGTCGCCGTGGATTCGAGGCGCGGAGGCGCCGAGGAGCCACGAAGTCACGGAGCGGAGATTCTCTCACGGAGACGCTGAGATGGCGGAGGCACGGGGGCGACCGCCGATGCGAGTCCAGCCGCGGTCTCGGCGTCGGTCGTCGTGCGACCGACCCCAGTCGGCACTGACTCGGTCGGCACCCTCCGTAGCCCCGGCTCGTCCCGAGCCGAGGGCATGCGACAGCGACGCCGAGCGAGCTGTGAAGCGTTGCGAGTGATCGGGGGAGAGTCGCCGAGGATTCGAGGCGCGGAGGCGCCGAGGAGCCACGAAGTCACGGAGCGGAGATTTTCTCACGGAGACGCTGAGATAGCGGAGGCACGGGGGCGACCGCCGATGCGAGTCCAGCCGCGGTCTCGGCGTCGGTCGTCGTGCGACCGACCCCAGTCGGCACTGACTCGGTCGGCACCCTCCGTAGCCCCGGCTCGTCCCGAGCCGAGGGCATGCGACAGCGACGCCGAGCGAGCTGTGAAGCGTTGCGAGTGATCGGGGGAGAGTCGCCGAGGATTCGAGGCGCGGAGGCGCCGAGGAGCCACGAAGTCACGGAGCGGAGATTTTCTCACGGAGACGCTGAGATAGCGGAGGCACGGGGGCGACCGCCGATGCGAGTCCAGCCGCGGTCTCGGCGTCGGT
>CAZZBI010000218.1:0-9246 GCA_964652385.1 uncultured Pirellulaceae bacterium
ATGATCTGGCCGAGATCGACATCGAGGGATTCTGGAACTTCGTCGACGAAGCTTGCGATGCGTTCGTCGGCGGCCGACGAACGATGGTCGACGCCGCCGGCAAGGAGGATCTCGAAGCTCAGATGCCGTGGAAGAAGCTCGGCAGGAAGGGGCACCTGTCGCGTTCCGGCTTCGCCGCCGGCAAGAAGCCGGCCTGGACTCCCGAGACGCTCGAAGAGGTCTTCGCTTCGCTCCAGCGAGTCGTGCCCGACATCGAATTCGTCTGGAACCTGCAGGTCCTCGTTCACCTGATGATTCCCGAATCGCCCGATCCGTGGGTGACGGTCCAGACGAAGAAGGGGGACGGAGTCGGCGTCATCGTCCGAGTCCCCCGCGGATCGATTACCCTCGGCCGTATTGCCGGACTCGCTGCCGATCGTTCGGTCGATCGAGGGCGCGGGAACTGGGAGACGCTCCGATTCCTGGTGACCGATATCCGGCAGCTGCTCGATGACGACTGGGAACGTCTGCTCACCGAAGCGCACGAGCGATTCGTCGCGGCACTCGCCGCCGAGCGAGGGTGAGGTCGCGGCCGGGAATGCGCGAATGAAGTGCGGCCGCCGGGCGAGCGCGCGGCCTGGGTCCTCGCGCGACCTAACGGACCAGACGCCGATGTTCTTCCGCTCCGAACACCCACGGCTCGGTCGCGCGCACCCGCTCCCATGCGAATCGGTCGAGCAGCTCGCGCGGCGTGATCGCTTGCTCCTCGTCGATCAGCCCGAGACTCCAGGCGAGCCGGCCGATCAGCCGCTCGGGAGCGACGCCGAGTTCCCGGTAGGTGGCCAGGCGGGTGTCGCCGTGACGCTTCGCCAGACGCTTGCCGTCGTCGCCGACGACCAACGGCACGTGACGAAACGCCGGAGGTTCCCAGCCGAACGACCGGTAGAGCTGCAGCTGTCGAAAGGTGCTGGCCAGCAGGTCGTCACCGCGGACCACCTCAGTCACGTTCATCGCATGGTCGTCGCGAACGACCGCCAACTGATAGGCGGCGGTCCCGTCCTTCTTCGCGACGACGAAGTCGCCGAGTTCGTCGGCGACTCGGCAGCTTCGCAGCTCGTCGTCCCGGTCCCGATAACTCCACGCTCCGGGATGCGTTCGGAATCGCCAGGCGAAGGTCCCCGGTTCGAGATCACGAGCATCGTTTGCCGAGCGACCGGCGCAGGTTCCTGGGTAGCGCGGCCCCTCGTGTTCCCAGTGCGGAGCGCTCGCCGCTTCGGCGATGTCGGTGCGGGAACAGGTGCAGGGATAGATCCGTTCGGCGGCCGCCAACTCATCGAGAGCCAGGCGATAGTCCTCGCTCCGCTCGGTCTGAACGAACGGCCCCTCGACGCCGGGACGATCGGGACCGGCATCCCAGTCCAGGCCGAGCCACCGGAGGTCGTCCAGGGCCTGCGCTGCGGCACCGCGTTTGGTCCGAGGGGAATCGAGATCCTCGATCCGCAGCAGAAGACGCCCATCGCGACTGCGGATCGACAGCCACGCCAAAAGAAACGTGCGGGCGTTACCGACGTGCTGAGCGCCGGTGGGGCTCGGAGCGAGACGGCCGACCGGATGCCCGCTCATTCGTCCCCTCGCGAGTTCGACCGGCGAACTGTCCGCAGCCGCTCCCCTCCCCCTTCCGTCTCAACCATCGCAGCTGGTGCCGCAGGCGTCGCCGAACGGTGACGAGAGAGAATTGCCGCCCCGGTGAATCGCGAGCCGCTGCTGGCGATGTGCCGGAGATCCGGGCTCACCGAACGGCGCCGGACCTTACCGGACGCACGAGTCGTCAGTCGATGCGGCCGACGACGATCGACGCGTTGTGACCGCCGAAGCCGAAGCTGTTGCTCATCGCGTACGCGATCTTGCGGCTCTTCGGAACGTTCGGCGTGTAGTCCAGATCGCACTGCGGATCGGGGGTCTGCAGGTTGATCGTCGGCGGGACCGTCTCGTTCAGGATCGCCTTGACCGAGAGAACCAGTTCGATGCCGCCGCTCGCTCCCAGCGAGTGACCGAGCTGGCTCTTGGTGCTGCTGATGCTGACGGCGTGAGCGTGCTCGCCGAAGACTCGCTTGACCGCCTGCGTCTCGGCCTGATCACCGAGCGGCGTGCTGGTGCCGTGGGCGTTGATGTAGTCGATCTTGGACGGATCGAGCCCGGCGTCGCCGAGCGCCATGCTCATCGCTCGCGAGGCGCTGGTGCCGTTCTCGTCGGGCTGCGTGATATGACCGGCGTCGCCGCTGGTCCCGTAGCCGAGCACTTCGGCATAGATCTTCGCGCCGCGAGCCTTGGCATGCTCCAGCTCTTCGAAGACCAGAATTCCGGCCCCTTCGCTGAAGACGAAGCCGTCTCGATCGAGATCGAACGGCCGACTCGCCTCCTTCGGTGCATCGACCCGCTCCGAGAGCGCCCGCATGTTCTGGAAGGCGCTCAGGCCCATGCGAGTCATCGCCGCTTCGGAGCCGCCGGTCACCATCACCTCGGCATCGCCGTACTGGATCGCCTTGAAGGCGTCTCCCATGGCGTTGGTGGCGCTGGCACAGGCAGTGGCAACGGTGTAGTTCGGCCCGCGAATGCCGTAGCGGATCGAGATGTTTCCCCCCGCGGCATTGAGCATCAGCTTCGGAATGGTCAACGGCGAGACCCGGTCGGGTCCCTTGGTGACCAGCTTGATCAGCTGCTCCTCGATCGTGCTCAGACCACCGATGCCCGAGCCGAGAATGACGCCGCAGCGGAACGGGTCTTCGGCGGCGAAGTCGATTCCCGAATCGTCGACGGCGTCGACCGCCGCAACGAGCGCGAACTGCGTGAAGCGATCGAGACGCTTGAGTTCGCGTCCGTCGATATAGTCCTTGGGGTCCCAGTCGTAGATGTCTCCGCCGATCCGAACCTTGTAGTCGGAGACGTCGAAGAGGCGGATCTCGTGGATGCCGCTCTCACCTGCAAGGACTCGCGTCCATAGGTCGTCGACCTTGTCGCTCAGCGACGTGACGACCCCCATTCCGGTGATGACCACTCGGCGCTTCATGCAACCGCCCTGTCTCGCACTCTCGGAAGCGTCACGTCACGAAGCGGAAGCGGCCTTCTCGATGTGCTTGATCGCTTCGCCCACCGTCGTGATCTTCTCGGCGGCGTCGTCCGGGATGCTGATGTCGAACTCTTCCTCGAGCGCCATGATCAGCTCGACGATGTCCAACGAGTCGGCACCGAGGTCGTTGATGAACGTGGTCTCGGGACGGATCTTGTCCTTGTCCACGCTCAGTTCCTCGGCGACGATCTCAAACACACGCTGTTCAATCGAAGACACCGCGTAGCCCTCCAGTCGAGGTGTTGAAGCTCGGAGCAGACCGTCAGGACCGAGTCGAGACTGCGGCCTGGGTAACCCGCGAGCTTGGATGGAAGATGATATGGGGTTGATCGAAGCGTCACAAGATAGAAGGAGTCCACAAACCGGGTCAAGACTGGATCGAGCCTCGCAAGAGGCACTCGACCGGCCCGCCCCTGCTGCCGCTCACCCGGTCATGCCGCCGTCGACGACCAGGACTTGGCCGGTGATGTAGGCCGCGGCCGGGCTCGCCAGAAAGAGGACGGCGGAAGCCACCTCTTCGGCGGTTCCGAGACGCTTCGCTGGAATCCGCTTGCTCACTTCGCCCAGGATCGCGTCGCCGAGCGCCTTGGTCATTTCGCTTTCGATGAACCCGGGAGCGACCGCGTTGATGGTCACCTTGCGCCCGGCCAGTTCGCGGCTGAGCGACCGCGTCAGCCCGATCATGCCGGCCTTCGAGGCGGAGTAGTTGGTTTGGCCGGGATTCCCCATGATGCCCGAGACGCTCGAGATGTTGATGATTCGGCCGTACCGAGCCCGCATCATGTGACGCGACGCGGCGCGGGCGAAGAGGAACGTCCCGCGCAGGTTCGTCTCGATGACGTCGTCCCACTCGGCGTCCGACATCCGCGGCAGGAGCGTATCGCGCGTGATACCCGCGTTGTTGACCAGGATATCGAGACGTCCCCAGTTGTCGGCGATGCCGTCGACGACCTGATCGACGCTTTCGCGCTGCTTGACGTCACAGGCGAAGGCCTCGGCCGCGCCCCCCGCATCGACGATCGCCTTCACCGTCTCGGCGAGCTTCTCGGCATTGCGGGCGACGCACGCCACGCGAGCGCCGCTGGCTCCGAGCGCGACCGCCATGGCTCGACCGAGCCCTTGGGAGGCTCCGGTCACGAGGGCGACCTGACCGGACAGATCGACCTTCATGCTGTTCGTCGGAGATTCGCTCATCGTTCGGTTCTCGTTCGTTGCGTGCGGTGGGGCGAGACGTCTGAACCGACGTTCGCGCTCGGTCATCGCCCGATCCGGCTTCGGCCGACGGGCGTCATGCGGCGTCTGAGTGACCGTTCGCTCCGCGGCGTCGCGCAGCGAGCGACACCGCGATCGAGCGATCGCCGGTCGCTCAGCTGATCACTCCTTCGCAGCCGGCGGAGCGGTCGATCCGCTTCAGCAGCCCGCGCAGGACTCGTCCGGGACCGACCTCGTAGAACTGGTCGTAACCCTGTTCGAGCAGATAGCGCATCGAATCCTCCCAGCGGACCGGCGAGACGACCTGGCGGCAGAGCAGATCGCGGATCTCGTCCGGATCGTCGTGCGGGCGGGCATCGACGTTCGACACGACCGGAATCTCGGGGCTCTTCAGCGCGACGTTCGCCAGCGCCTCGCGCAGATCGGCGACGGCCGGATCCATCAGCGGCGTGTGGAACGCGCCGGCGACCGCCAGCGGAATCGCCTTCATCGCACCGGCCTTGAGACCCGCCTCGGCCGCTCGCTCGCAGGCGGCATTGTGCCCCGAAACGACGATGTTGCCCGGGCAGAGATGATTCGCGACCTGCAGGACTTCCCCCGGATCGCGGCACTCGCCGCAGATCGTTTCGATCGTGTCGAGCGGCAATCCGAGGAGGCTCACCATGCCGCTCGGCTGCGCATCGGCTGCCGCCTGCATCGCTTCCCCGCGCTTCGCCACGACGCGTAGGCCGTCCTCGAACGAGAGCGCGCCGGCGAAGACGAGCGCCGAGTATTCTCCCAGGCTCAGGCCCGCTCCCCCTTCGCACGCCAGCACCACCTCAGGCTGCTCGGCGCGTAGCTTTTCGACCGCCGCCAGGCTGCAGACGAAGAGCGCGGGCTGGCTGCGGACGGTCGAATCGAGTTCGGACGCAGGTCCTTCGAAGCAGAGCTTGGCCAGGTCGTAGCCGAGGATCTCGCCCGCCCGATCGAAGAGCTGTCGAGCGGCCGGCAGAGCGTCGTAGAGCTCCCGCCCCATCCCGACCGACTGGGCTCCCTGGCCCGGAAACAGAAAGGCGATCTTGCTCACGCTGCGGTCTCGGGGCGAAAGGATCGGAAGGAAACGCCGGAAGGTCCGTCCGACGATTCGATCGTTCGACGCCGTACGACATCTCGGAGAACCGTCGGCGTCCGGTCGGATCGGCCGGGCGAGCCGTCGGCGAGACGCGCGGTACCGACCGCGCGAAACCCCGTAAAAATCGGCTCCGAAACGGCCGAATCCGGGATGGTAGGGCTGCCCCGGCGGGGTGTCAACCGGCCCCCGAGCCGCGCTGCGCCCCTCGGCCGAGACCTTCGGAGCAAGCCGGGGCGCGTCGCCGGCGGCTGACGCGTCTCAGCGATTCGCCTTCAGGTGTTCGACGGCGCGAGGGGTCGCGACACGGCCGCGCGGCGTCCGAATCAGCAGCTCGCTCCGGAGCAGGAACGGCTCCACCTCGTCCGACAGCGTGTCGACCGAGGCGTTCATCGTGTGTGCGATCGACTCGATTCCGGCAGGCCCGCCACCGAAGACCCGCATCAGCGTGTCCAGGTAGGCGCGGTCCTGGCGATCGAGTCCCAGGCCGTCGATCCCCGACATCTCCATCGCCGCCAGGGCGACGGCCGTATCGACCTTCCCTCCCGCTCGGCTGTCCGCATAGTCGCGGATCCAAAGCAGGCGATTGTTGGCGATCCGAGGGGTCCCGCGACTTCGATGGGCGATCGTCGCACACGCCGCCTCGTCGATCGTCACGTTCAGTTTCACCGCATTGCGGCGGACGATCTCGGCCAGCTCGTCGTCCGAATAGAACGTCAGATGCTCGCGAATCGGAAAGCGGTCTCGGAGCGGCCCCGACAACATGCCGGCTCGCGTCGTCGCTCCGATCAGCGTGAACGGATTCAATCGGAAGCTGTGGGTCCGGGCGTTGATCCCGTCGCCGAGAACCATGTCGATCCGGAAATCCTCCATCGCCGTGTACAGATACTCCTCGACCGCCTTGGGAAGTCGATGGATCTCGTCGATGAACAGGACCGACCGTTCGGGAGCGTTGGTCAGGTAGGGGATCAGATCCTTGGGAGCCTTGAGCGCCGCGCCGCTGGCGAATTCGAGGTGAACCCCCAGTTCCTTCGGAATGCAGGTCGCGAAGGTCGTCTTGCCGAGACCCGGCGGGCCGTCGAACAGGATATGTCCGAGTCCTTCGCCCCGTCGCATCGCCGCATCGACCGCGATCCGCAATCGTTCGATCACGTCGCGCTGACCGACCATGTCCTTCATCCGTTGGGGACGAAGGGAGCTGTCTTCCGGTTCGCTCGGCGTCTCGCCCGCCAGCAACGCTTCCCGCGCCATCGTCATTCCGTCCGTTCGTGTCGGCGCTGCGACTCGGTCGCGACTCCTCCCTCCTCTCGCCGTCGACGAGAGCGTCCGCGACCTGTCGTAGATTCGGCCTTCTGACGATTCGACTATACCCGTGTTCACCAGATCGCGACAGGGAGATCGCCGCCCCCCTGCCCCATCGAGAGCCGGCGAGCGCGCCGGAGCGGCCGAGTCGGGACCGGTCGCTGATAGAATGGAGTTCGAGAGGCGGTCGGGCGTCGTCGCACGACAGGCCTCGGTCGTTCGCTCGGCCCGAGCCCCGAGGTTTCGCCACGCCATGCCCAAGCCGCGAAGTCCGCGATCGATTCTGGTCGGGGCGCTCGAAGCCTGCGAATCGCCGGTCTGGCTGATCGACGATCGACATCGGCTGAAGTTCGTCAACGAGGCGCTTGCGCGGCGTCTGGGAGAACATCGAGCGGCGGTCGACGACGCTGACTTGGCGATCGACGTCGCCGACCGTTCGCCGATCATCAGCGCCTGGATTCGCGCCCTGCTCCCCCCGCCTCATGCGTTCGTCCGGCCGGGAGTCCGATTTCCGATCGCACTCCCCGACCCGCGCGGAATCGACTCCACCGATCCGAACGCCTCCGCCACCGATTCGGTCGACGCGTGGGAGCGCTTCGAGGGGCTCGTGCTGCCGCTCGCCTCTCCCGAGGACGGTGAGACCTGCTGGCTCGTCGCGACGTTTCCCGAGCAGGAGCCGCTCGACGACCTTCCGGCTCGACTTCGCGAACTGCACCGGGAGTGGCAGGCGACGACGCGGCGCGAGAACGATCCGTTTGCCGATCTGCTCGCCGGCGACTCTCCCGCCGCGATGCGACTCCGCGAACGCGTCGCGCTCGCGCAGCGAGCACCGGTGCGGACGGTCATCTCGGGCCCTTCCGGAAGCGGTCACGAGGCGCTCGCGCGGCGGATCCATTCGCTCCGTCCGACATCGCTTCGCGGTCCGCTGATGGTGCTCGACTGCACGCTCCTGGATGCCGAACTGATCCAGGCAACCTATCGCGATCTGGTCCGCGAATCGCGAGCGGCCGATCGCGGGATCGGTTGTCTGTTGCTCGATCGGATCGACCGACTGGTGGACACCGGGCAACAGGAGCTGCTGAACCTGCTCCGCTTTCCGCAGGTCCCGTTCACCACGATCGTGACGACGCATCGTCCGCTCGGCGAACTGGTCGCGGCCGGCTCGTTCGATGCGGAACTGGCTCAGCGGTTGGAAGTTCTCGAGATCGCGATACCGCCCCTTGCGGAGCGGCTCGAGGATCTTCCGCTGCTGGCTCATGCCGTCCTGCAGCGCACCGCTCAGACGATCGGTTCCGAAGCGGCGGGATGGAGCGACGAGGCGCTGGCGCGGCTGCAGCGCCACCCTTGGCCCGACAACTTCCGCGAGCTCGGCGAACTGGCCGAGCGGGTGGCGCGCGAGGCGACCGGAGCCTGGGTCCGCAGCGGTGATCTGCCGAAGCACTTCGGCCAGGCGGCCGATCCTCGAAACGCTTCCGACTTTCGGCTCGAACCGTTCGACCTCGAGGGCTTCCTGAAGGAGATCGAGGAAGAGCTGATTCGGATGGCCCTCGCGCAGTGCGGCGGCAACAAGACGCGAGCCGCTCGCTTGCTCGGAATCTCGCGAGGCGGACTCCATCGGCGTCTCGGTCTGCTGGACGATCGCGGGACGGAAGAAGTCGAATCGGACGACGACCCGGAACGTCGCGCTCGATTGGCCGAACAGCGTCGGCGGCGGCGGCGGATCGTCGTGGAGGATCCGATCTTCGAAGAGCCCTCCTCCGACGCCACTCGGGAGCTCCCCGATTTCGAACCGTCCGATGCGGACGAACCGGAGTTCGAGGAGGAGGAGCCTTGAGCGGAAGGCTGAATCAGCGCCTGGCCGCCGACACGGCGCTCTGGGTCGTCGATACGTCGGGAGCTCGTGCCGCGTGGTGGCGCCGCCGGATCGGCTCGCTCGATCTCGACGTGCGCCGCCCGCCGCTCGATCGGCTCGACGAGCTGCGAGAGGACGACGCGCCGGCGGCGATCGCGCTCGACCTCGGTGTCGGCCAGGAGGTGTCGGGCCTACAATCGATCGTTCGTTGGCGGGAACGTCGCGCCGCGACGCTCGTGCTGGTGACGGCCGACGCGTCGTTCGCATGGGCCGAGTCGGCGATTCGTGCGGCCGGCGCTCACGATGTCGTGATCGGCTGGGGGGCCTGCGGGCGAGCCTGTCGCTTGCTCGAGCGGTTCCGTGCGGCCCATCGACGTCCGATCGCCGATCCGTACGATCTGGTCGCACGACGGCTTCCGGGGCGTTTTCGCTGACCCGGACGGCGATGACTCGTCCCGTGCCACTTGCCTGCCCCGCATCGGTCGCCGCCGGCCGACCTCGCGATGCTCACTCCCTTTCGGAACGACCCGTGATGAATGCTCCGTCCGACGATCTCGCCGCGATCCGCAACCTGCTGGAACCGATTCGGCATCCCGAAACGGGCAAGAGTCTCGTCGCGAGTCCCGACTCGCTCGAAGTGACTCGGCACGGCGAGTCGTTCGAGGC
>CAZZBI010000219.1:0-9209 GCA_964652385.1 uncultured Pirellulaceae bacterium
GCGCGTCGAGGACGACGCGGGCCAACGTCGGAGCCGAGCTGGTCGAGTGGGCCCGACCACTACGTGGCCTCGGTGAGGGCTGGGAGGACGCGGAGCACCCCTTGCTGACGCTGCGGGCTGGGAGGACGCGGAGCACCCCTTGCTCACGCTGCGGGCTGGGAGGACGCGAAGCACCCCTTGCTCACGCTGCGGGCTGGGAGGACGCGGTGGTCGATCGCCGAAGGGCGGCTCTGTTCCGCTCACTCGTCCTTCAGTTCGCGCAGACGAATGTTCCTCCAGCGGATCGTCATCGGTTCGTCACGGTCGGTACTGTGGACCTGCAGGGCAATGAAGCCTTCGGCCGTCAGGTCGTCGGTCAGATCGGCGGCGGGGACGTCGTTGAGCCACGTGCGGATCGACGGGCCGTCGCAGACGATCCGAACCTTGTTCCATTCGTTCTGACGAAAGGCCTGTCGAGCCGCCTCGTTCTCCTTCAGATCGGCGAGCCAACCGCGCCGGCCTTCGTCATAGATCCCGGCGGTCCAGGCGCGGTCGCTCGGATCGATCTCGACCTGATAGCCGTGGACCTGGCCGTTCTTGTAGTCGGCGAGGCTGTTGCTGCGGATCTGGATGCCCGAGTTCAGTTCGGGATGGACCAGGAACTCGAGTTCGAGTTCGAAATCGCCGTAGTTGCGATCGGTGCACAGAAAGGTGTTCGGCGTCCCCTTGCGCGAATGCCCGACGATCGCTCCCTCTTCGATCGTGTAGGTCGCTTCACCGCCGCGCCGGACCCAGCCGTCGAGCGTCGAGCCGTCGAAGAGCATGCGCCACGGTTCGTCGGCCGAGCCGACGGCCGGTGACGCGAACGAGGCTCCGACGAGCGTCAGGCAAAACAGGGCGTACGGGCGCAGGGTCCGACGAGACAGTCGCATCGAGGCGTCTCCGGGGAAACGAGTGGCGGGAAGGAGGAACCGTCGAGCTGGCTCGGCGGAGAAGCGGGGGCCGAGCGGATGACCGCTCGAATCCCATCGCGAATCGCAGGAGAGGGACTTCGACGCGGCCGTCGCCCGGCGGCTTCGGCCGAAGCGATTCGTCTGAGGTTGGCCCCTCGGTAGTGACCCGTTATACTCGCCCCCTTGTCCTCGCGGAATCGACGGCCGTCGGGAGTCGCGTCGCGTTCGGATCCCCTTCGCGGGATCGAATCGCCCGGTCGCACCTGCCGCAGCCGCTTGTCGATGACCCGCGGTCCTTCTCTCGTCCCTGCGACGATCCTTCCCGCGTGACAGCCGAGACTTAGCGCATGGCGGTGGAAGCGAGCCTGTTCGACCGAGCCCAGGAGATCGCGAAGCGTCTCCTCCAACTTCGAGACTCTCTTTGACTACGACAAGAAGTCGGACTCGGTAAAGGCGATCGAGCTGAGCATGTCGGCCCCCGATTTCTGGAACAACCAGGAGTCGGCGCAGAAGGTCGTTGCGCAGCTCAAGGCGATGAAGGGGGTGGTCGAGCCGCTGGACGACCTGATCGCGTCGGCCGGCGATCTCGAAGCGCTCCTCGAGATGGCCGATGAGGACGCGGGTCTGCTGCCCGACGTGCGCAACGAGATCGAGCGGCTCGAAGGAGTGCTCGCGGCGGTGGAACTCAAGGCGCTCCTGAACGGTCCCCACGACAATCTCGGCGCGATCATGACGATCAACGCTCGCGACGGCGGAACCGACGCGAACGATTGGGCCGAAATGCTCATGCGGATGTACATCCAGTGGGCGAAGGACGAGGGGTTCGAGGCGGAACTGCTCGACCGGGACGACAATCTGGAAGCCGGGATCAACAGCTGCACCCTCGCGTTCCACGGGCCGATGGCGTACGGATTCCTGAAGGGAGAGACGGGAATGCACCGGTTGGTCCGGATCAGCCCGTTCAATTCCGAGGGAAAACGGCAGACGAGCTTCGCCGCCGTCGACGTCAGTCCCGAAATCGACGACACGATTCACGTGGAGATCGACTGGGCCGACGTTCGCGAAGACACGTTCCGGGCGAGCGGAGCGGGTGGTCAGCACGTCAATAAGACGAGCTCCGCCATCCGACTGACTCACCTGCCGACCAACACCGTCGTGCAGTGCCAGGCGGAACGGAGTCAGCACAAGAACCGGGCGACCGCCGAAAAGATGCTCCTCGCCCGACTCGCGCGGTTGGAAGAGGAAAAACGGGAAGCCGAACAGGCGGCGAAGTACGAATCGCAGGCCAAGACCGGGTTCGGTTCGCAGATCCGCTCGTACTTCCAGCATCCCGATCAGCGGGTCAAGGATGCTCGAACCGGCTACTCGGAAGGAGACTTCCACGCGGTGCTCGACGGCCGGATCCAGGGTTTCCTGGATGCCTACCTGCGCTGGCGAGCCAAGGAACAGATCGAGAACTGACGCCCTCCGAACTCCCCGGTCATGCGTCGATCGGACCGCTCAGCCGGCCCGAGTCGCCGGTGATCGCGGGGCTTCGCCACCCCGGTCCGCCGGGGATTTTGCGGAGGGGAGGGGAACGCTAGAATGGCGCCCTTTCGGGACCCACCCCCGAAGACGCGGGTGCCGCGACCAGGAGTCTAACCGCATGCAGATCACCATCTCGGCACGACACGGCGAACTCGCGACCGCTACCCAGGACCTGCTCAAGCAGAAGGCCGAGAAGCTCACTCGGTTCTTCGATCGGATCACCGCCATCCGGGTCACCGTCGACCTCAAGAGCGAGGCGCATCCGGAAGTGGAAATCGTCGTTTCGGCCGAAGAGGTCGAGGACTTCGTCGCGAAGGACTCGGGCAACAACGCCCTGACGGCGGTCGAGAGCGTCGTGCAGAAGCTGGAGCAGCAGCTCCGCAAGCACAAGGAAAAGATCACCAACCATCACCGCAGTGCCGGCCACCGACCGGTCGGCGACGACACCTGACGATCCCGTCGGGACGATGACCGACTTCGGCTTCTCGACGCTCGCGATGCGGGAGTACGAGGGCCGTGGCGATTGCGGATTACGGACCGTTCGTAGAGGACCTCTTGCGATGAAATTCTGCGACTTCGTCAAGCCCGAGGCGATTCGCGCCGAGATCACGGCGTCCGACAAGGAAGGGGTGATCCGCGAACTCGTCGGCTCGCTCGTCTCGGCCGGAATGATCGCCGCCGACAGCTCCGACAGCATCGTCGAAGCGATCATGAAGCGCGAGGAGCTCGGCAGCACCGGGATCGGGCGAGGCATCGCGGTTCCGCACACCAAGCACCCGACCGTCGAGCGTCTGGTCGGCACCGTCGGCGTCAGCCAGGACGGAGTCGACTTCAAGAGCCTCGACGGCGAAAAGGTCCAGCTCTTCTTTCTGCTCGTCTCGCCGCCGGATCGGCCGGGAGACCACCTGCGGGCGCTCGAGAACATCTCGCGCCAGCTCCGTGACGACACCTTCTGCCGCTTCCTGAAGCAGTCGAAGACGAGCGACGACATCCGGCAATTGCTGGAAGAGGCCGACAACAACCAATTCGTGTCCTAGCCCCCGAGGGCTTCCTGCATGTCCGTCGATTCCGCCCACGCCTCGGTGGTCGTGTGCAATCCCCAAGGATTGCATCTCCGTCCGGCCTATCTGCTGGCCGGAGCGGCGGAACGGTTCCAGTCACGTGTGGAGTTGATCAAGGACGGAGAACGGGTCGACGCCAAGAGCATCCTTTCGATCGTCGGTCTGAACGCGACCGAAGGGACCTCGCTCCAGATCGATGCCCGCGGGCCCGATGCCGAAGCGGCGGTCGGAACGCTCGTCGAACTCTTCCGCAGCGGCTTTCCCGAAGCGACCGGCGATTCCGCCCCTTCGGCCTCCGCTCGCTGATCCCCGATCCCGCTCGGCCCGCCGGCGCAGCACTCATCGCTCGCCGCGGTCGATCCGGTCGCGAAGGAATGCGAGTCGAGGTCGACGAAGCGCGGCCGGTGTGCCGGAGAAGGTCCGGGAGGGGATGTCGGGAATGCGTTCGTCGCCAGGCGAAACGGCGCCCCCGACGCGGGCCGCATGCCTGACGGCAGGCACGGCGATCCGGAGCGAGCGACGGGAGAGCGGCGTCGGAACCCGGCGAACGGACGGTGCGAACCGTCGAAGGATTCGGGAAACGGACCGATGTGAATCGCCGCCTCGGCGAGTCGGATCCGCGGTTCTCGCCCACTTCGGCAAGCCGGCTCGCGAACCCGTTCCTCCTTGTCCCCAAACTCCTGGTCGTCGACGGAACGTCGCGGTTGCGGCAGGCAAGTCGCGTTCGGATCGGAAGGCACGGTTGCCCCAGGGAGTCGAGGGACTCGTCGTTCGGGCCGTTCGCCATGAGACCCCCGGTCATCGACCGAGGTGATGTCGGAGGCGAAGCGGTTGCGAGCGGCGGTCGGTCCCGCCCCACCGATGCAGATCTTTCAGGGTATCGCCGTCTCGCCCGGCTTCAGCGTCGGGGAAGCGTTCGTCCTCGACAACGAGGGCTTTCGCATCCCGCGTCATTTCGTCACGCACAAGGTCGTCGACGACGAGCTCGAACGCCTTCAGGCGTCGATCGAAGCGGTCTCGGAACAGATCGCCGCGAACCAGCGCGAGATCACCTCGCAGCTCGGCCCCGAATACGGAGCCATCTTCGCGGCGCACCTGCAGATGCTCCGCGACCCGAAGCTCTCGCGCGAGCTGCGGGAACTGGTCGTCGAGCGGAACTACACCGCCGAGCATGCCGCCAGTCGCGTCCTGCGGACCTACGCTCGCGCTTTCAAGGCGAGTCCCAATCGGTATCTGGCCGAACGGGCGCATGATCTGGTCGACCTCGAGCAGCAGCTGTTGGGGCACCTGACCGGACAGTGCCGCCGCGAGCTGCAGCATCTGACGTCGCCGGTCGTCCTGCTCGCTCACCAGCTGACCCCCAGCGAGACCGCGCGGCTCGATCCGCGCTTCGTCCTCGGCTTCGCCACCGAGATCGGCGGTCAGAGCGACCACACGGCGATCGTCGCCGAAGCGCTCGAGATCCCGGCGGTCGTCGGCGTCGGCACCGTGCTCGCCGGGATCGCCGGAGGGGACACGGTTCTGATCGACGGCGATCGCGGACTGCTGATCCACGATCCCGATGCCGCCACCCTGCGTCGCTACGAGCGGGAATCGAAGCATCGCGAGGCGCAGGTCGAACGACTCCAGCCGCTCCGCGCGGAAGTCGCCGAGACGCGCGACGGAACCCGCATCCGCGTCTCGGCCAACATCGAGTTTCCGACCGAAGCCGAAGCGTGTCGCGAACGAGGGGCCGACGGAATCGGTCTGTATCGGACCGAGTTTCTCTACCTCGGTTCGGACCGCGACCCGACCGAAGATGACCATTTTCAGGCGTACGTCCAGGTCGCACGAGCCCTCGAACCGCGGCCGATCGTCATCCGCACGCTCGATCTCGGCGCGGACAAGATGGGGCGAGTCGCCCATCATGCCGAACACGAGAAGAACCCGTTTCTCGGCGTCCGCAGCATCCGCCTCTCGCTCCGCAACCTGACCCTCTTCCGAACGCAGCTCCGCGCGATCCTGCGAGCCAGTTCGGTCGGGAACGTCCAGGTGATGTTCCCGATGATCACCACGCTCGACGAACTGCGCCAGGCGCGTCTGGTGCTTCGCGAGGTGATGGAGGATCTCGAGGACCAGGGGATTCCGTTCCGACGCGACATCCCGGTCGGGATGATGGTCGAAGTCCCGTCGGCCGTGGTGATGCTCGACCGGTTCATCGAGGAGGTCGACTTCATCAGCATCGGGACCAACGACCTGATCCAATACGCGCTGGCGGTCGACCGAGGGAATCCGGAAGTGGCCGAGCTGTATCGGGCGAGCGATCCGGCGGTCCTGCGACTGATCCGCTCGACGCTCGAAACGGCGCGAGCGGCCGGCAAGTCGGCGAACCTCTGCGGCCAGATGTGCGGCAACCCGTTGTTCACGATGCTGCTGATCGGCCTCGGTCTCCGCTCGATGAGCGTCCGGCCGGGCTCGCTCCTCGAGATCAAGGAGATCTGCCGAGCCGTGACGCTGCAGCAGTGTCGCCAGACGGCCGAGCATGCGATGACGATGGAATCGGCTCGTGAAGTCGAGCGATTCCTGCGACTGGAACTGAAACGAGCCGTCCCCGAGGCGGCGGCGGCTCAGGAGAGCGGCGACTGAAGCCGAGACCGAGGCGGCGATCGACGCGGAACTCGACGCGCCGCCCTCGTTGCCGACGAACGAACACCGTACGAATGCAGAGAACCGTCCGAACGAATGACGCCGGCCTGACGACGACGGCCGGCCGAACGAACGACCTCCGATAGCCGTCTCAGGACGGACCGAACACCGATCGAATCGACTCCGGTCGATTCCGCAGGGCGGAATCGATCGACGGCATCGCGTGCCGACCGGCGCATCGACGTGCCGGCCGCGACCGCGCGAGCCGACTTACGAATCACCAGGAAAGACGCGAGCGATGAAGAAGGAAGTACTCATCAACGTGGCGCAGTCCGAGGAATGTCGGATCGCCATCATGGAGGACGGAGTCCTCGAAGAGCTGTACGTGGAGCGCGCCAGTCGCGACGCCTACGTCGGCAACATCTACAAGGGGAAGATCGTCAACCTGGAGCCGAGCATCCAGGCGGCGTTCGTCGACTTCGGCGTCGGCCGCAACGGCTTCCTGCACATCAGCGACGTCGAGCCGCAGTATTTCCGGCAGGGAGGCTTCGATCCGGCCGAGATGATGGACGACGACGAGGACGAGGACGGTCGCCGCCGTCGCTTCGCCAACACCGGGCGTCCGCGCATCAAGCCTCCGATCCAGGAGGTGCTGCGGCGCGGCGACGAGGTGCTCGTGCAGGTGATCAAGGAAGGGATCGGCAACAAGGGGCCGACGCTTTCGACCTACATCAGCATCCCGGGACGCTACCTGGTCCTGATGCCGGCGCTCCCCCGAGTCGGCGTGTCGCGGAAGATCGAGGACGAGGCGGAGCGCCGCCGACTGCGCGACATCCTGATCGATCTTCAGCCTCCCAAGGGGCTCGGCTTCATCGTCCGGACGGCCGGAGCCGGAAGGACTCGCCGCGAACTCGCTCGCGACATGGCGTACCTGCTCCGACTGTGGCGAGTCATCGTTCGGCGGATCAAGACCGAAGCGTCGCCGTGCGACATCTACGAAGAGAGCGATCTGATCATCCGGACGATCCGCGACATCGTCGCTCCGGATGTCGATGCGATCGTCGTCGACCAGAAGGAGTCGTACGACCGGGCGCACGAGTTCCTGAAGATGGTGATGCCACGGGTCGTCGAGAAGCTGCAGCTCTACGACGGACGCTCGCCGCTCTTCCATCACTACAAGCTCGAGGAAGAGATCGCGCGGATCTACAAGCGCGAGGTTCCGCTCCCCAACGGCGGTTCGATCGTCATCGATCAGACCGAGGCGCTGGTGGCGATCGACGTCAACAGCGGACGCTTCCGCATCGACGATTCGGCCGAAGAGGCGGCGTTCCGGATGAACCTGGCCGCTGCCAAGGAGATCGCTCGCCAGCTTCGTCTGCGCGATCTCGGCGGCGTCATCGTCAACGACTTCATCGACATGAAGCGCGAGCGGCATCGTCGCGGCGTCGAAAAGGCGCTGCGCGATTTCATGAAGCGCGATCGGGCCCGCACCAAGATTCTCCGGACCAGCCCGTTCGGTCTGGTCGAGATGACTCGGCAGCGCATCCGGCCGGCGATCAAGTCGAGCGTCTATCGCGATTGCCCCTGCTGTCACGGACGCGGCGTCGTCAAGACGGCCGAGAGCATGGCGATCGAAGCGATCCGGATCCTGATGCTCGCGGTCCAGCAGCCGAACTGCAGCCGGATCACGGTGACGGTGCACGACGAGGTCGCGTCGTACCTGAACAACAAGAAGCGCCGTGAACTCCATCGCCTCGAGGACGAAGGTCAGCTCGTGCTGCAGGTCCTCGGCCGCGAGGATCTCCACCCCGAGCACCTGGCACTCGACTGTCGAACGGCAACCGGTGAGGCGATCGCGATGAAGTTCTGAGACCGACGCGGCGCGTCGCCGACGAGCGGCAGCATGCGGCCCCACCGGCGCGAAGCGATCGGCGGAGGAGGAGGACGATGAGCGACGAACTGGGAGCCTGGCGGTACGCAGTGCGCCAGTATCTCGAATCGCTTGCCTCCGCCGGCCTGCTCGAACTGCCGCGAGTCGAGCTCCCGCCGCCGATGACCGCCGAAACGTCGCTCGGCGCCGCCGTGGCGGTCGCGAGGGGCGGATCGTCGGGTGAGTCGGCAGCACCGCGCAGTTCGCTTCCGCCACGCGATTCGCTCCCCCGTCCGACGCCGGTCGCTCCCGCGGCGAACGCGGCGAACGCGGCGAGCGGCGCAGCGCGACCCGCTCCGCGCATCGTCGCTCCGACCGGCGATGCCCCTCCCGAAGCGAATCGTCCCTACCCGCCGTCGCTCGATGTCGCGGCGCGCTGCGCTCAGCTCGAACTGCTCGCGCATCGAGTCGCGGGGTGTGCACTCTGTCCGCGGCTGGTCGAGAAGCGGCGGCGGACGGTGTTCGGCGAGGGGAGTCCGACGGCCCGAGTCGCCTTTTTCGGCGAGGCGCCGGGGGCGGAAGAAGATGCGACCGGTCGTCCGTTCGTCGGTCCCGCAGGTCAACTGCTCGACAAGATGATCGGCGCTTGCGGGTTCGATCGAGCGGACGTCTACATCCTCAACACGCTCAAGTGCCGCCCGCCGTTCAACGACAATCCGCGCGACGACGAATCGGAGAACTGCCGACCGTTCTGGATGGCTCAGCTCGAACTGATCCGTCCCGATTACATCGTCTGTCTGGGAGCGTTCGCCGTGCGGGCGCTGCTCGGAGCCGGACTTTCGATCGGCAAGCTGCGCGGGGCGTTCCATCGCTATCGCGACAGCAAGGTGGTCGTCACCTATCACCCGTCGTATCTGCTGAGAACGCCCTCGGCCAAGAAGCTCGCGTGGGACGACCTGAAGCTGATGCTCGCCGACATGGGCATCGATCCGAATCGGCCTCGGTAAGGGAAGCCCAAGCGTGCCGAGCACGCCGTCTTCCAGCCCGCCGCGTCAGCAAGGGGTGCTCCGCGCCCTCCCAGCCCGTAGCGCCAAGCGCAGGGGTTCTCCGTGTGCCAAACATCGGAAACCCTGCGACCGGGTTCGGTCGCTGCGTAGGCCCGCGTCGTCCCCGACGCGCGGCAGCGCGACTTCG
>CAZZBI010000220.1:0-9140 GCA_964652385.1 uncultured Pirellulaceae bacterium
TCATGATGCAGCCCGCCGCGATCAGCGGGGCGGTGGCGAAGCCGAACTCGTCGGCGCCGAGCAGAGCACCGATGACGACGTCGCGGCCCGTGCGAATGCCGCCGTCCACCTGCACCGCGATCCGGCTGCGCAGACGATTGTAGACCAGAGTCTGGTGCGTTTCGGCGAGGCCGATCTCCCACGGCGATCCGGCGTGCTTGATCGAAGTGAGCGGGGACGCACCCGTGCCGCCCTCGAAACCGGAAATCGTGACATGGTCGGCGCGCGCCTTGGCGACGCCGGCGGCGACGGTGCCGACGCCGACCTCGGACACGAGCTTCACCGAGACGTCGGCGCTTGGATTGACGTTCTTCAGGTCGAAGATCAGCTGCGCCAGATCCTCGATCGAGTAGATGTCGTGGTGCGGCGGCGGGCTGATCAGACCGACGCCGGGAGTCGACATGCGGGTGGCGGCGATGATCCGGTCGACCTTGTGCCCCGGCAGCTCACCCCCTTCACCCGGCTTGGCTCCCTGCGCGATCTTGATCTGCAGCTCGTCGGCGTTGGTCAGGTACCAGCTGGTGACGCCGAAGCGTCCGGAGGCGATCTGCTTGATGGCCGAACGCTTGGAATCGCCGGAGGGGAGCGGCTGGAAGCGGCGATAGTCCTCGCCCCCTTCCCCCGTGTTGCTCTTGCCGCCGATCCGGTTCATCGCGATCGCCAGCGACTCGTGCGCTTCGGCCGAGATCGAGCCGTAGCTCATGGCGCCGGTGCAGAACCGCTTGACGATCTCGCTCGCCGGCTGCACCTGCTCGATCGGGATCGGATTCCCGGGGCGGAAGTCGAGCAGACCGCGCAGCTGGCACTCGCGCGTCGTCGTCTCGTTGACCAGCTTCGAGAAGCGGGCGAACGCCTGCGGGTCCCCTTCGCGAGCCGCCTGCTGGATGCCGGCGATCGTCTCGGGATTCCACGAGTGCTTCTCGCCGTCGCGCCGCCAGTGGTAGATCCCCTGGTTCGACAGGACGGTCTGGAAGGGGCGTTGCCGAGTCGGGAAGCCGACCTCGTGCCGCATCAGCGATTCGGTCGCGAGCACGTCGAAACCGATACCGCGGATCCGACTGGCGGTTCCGGTAAAGCAACGTTCGATCGGCCCCTGATCGAGACCGACCGCCTCGAAGATCTGAGCCCCCTTGTAGCTCTGCAGCGTCGAGATCCCCATCTTCGCGAGGACCTTGAGGATCCCCTTCGAGGCGGCGTAGATGTACGACGCTTCGATCTTCTCGTCGGTCCACGCGGCGGCGTCGAGCTGTCCGTCGGCGCGAGCCTGAGCGAGGGCATCGAAGGCCAGGTAGGGATGGATCGCATCGGCGCCGAAGCCGATCAGCACGCAGAAGTGATGCACCTCGCGCGCCTCGCCCGTCTCGACGACCAGCCCGATGCGGGTCCGCTGCTCGGTTCGGACCAGATGCTGATGGATCGCTCCGACCGCCAGCAGCGCCGATACCGGCACGCGCTCCTCGCCGACCGCTCGGTCCGACACGACGACGAGCGCCTGGCCGTCGGCGATCGCCTGGTCGGTCTCGCGGCACAACCGATCGAGCGCCCGTTCGAGCCCCGCCGGCCCTTCGGCGACCGGATAGGTGGCGTCAAGCACGCGCGTCGTCCAGCCGCGATGATCGAGATCGCGGATCGCGGCCATCTGCTTGCGAGTCAGGATCGGCTCGGGGACCAGCAGTCGATGGCACTGCTCCTCGGTCGTGTCGAGCAGATTCCCTTCCTTGCCGATGGCGCACTCGAGCGACATGATCACCTCTTCGCGGATCGAATCGATCGGCGGATTGGTGACCTGCGCGAAGAGCTGATGGAAGTAGTCGTAGATCAGCCGCGGCCGGTCGCTCAGACAGGCCAGAGCGGCGTCGTTCCCCATCGAGCCGATCGGGTCCTTCTTGCTCTTGAGCATCGGCAGGAGCATGAAGTGGACCGTTTCGGTCGAATAGCCGAACGCCTGCAGCCGCGCCAGCAGCGGCGCATCGCGGAAGGAGTGCGGCAGAGGACGCTCCGGCAGTTCGTCGAGCGTGATCCGCTGGTTGCGGACCCAATCGACGTACGGCCGGCGGTTGGCGACGGTGTGCTTCAGCTCGTCGTCGGCGATCACCCGCTGCTGCTCGAAGTCGACCAGGAACATCTTGCCGGGCTGCAGTCGTCCCTTCTCGACGATGTCCTCCGCCGGCACTTCGAACGAGCCGACTTCGCTCGTCATGATCACGCGATCGTCGCGCGTCAGGTAATAGCGACTGGGGCGAAGACCGTTGCGGTCGAGCACCGCTCCGATGTAGTGGCCGTCCGAGAACGAGATCGAGGCAGGTCCGTCCCACGGCTCCTGCAGACAGGCGTGGTACTCGTAGAAGGCGCGCTTGTCCTCGGGCATCGTCTCGTGGTTCTGCCACGCCTCGGGAATCATCATCATGACGACCTCCGGCAGCGGCCGACCGGTCATCAGCAGCATCTCGAGCGCGTTGTCGAAGTTCCCCGAGTCGCTGCAGCGCGGCTCGCAGACCGGGAAGATCTTCTCGAGCTCCTGCGGCGAGAAGTGCTCGCTGGCCATCACTCCCTGGCGAGCGTACATCCAGTTCTTGTTGCCGCGCAGCGTGTTGATCTCGCCGTTGTGCGACATGAAGCGGAGCGGCTGGGCCCGATCCCAACTCGGAAAGGTGTTGGTCGAGAAGCGCGAGTGGACCATGGCCAGATGGCTGGTGTAGTCCTCGTCCGACAGGTCGGGATAGAAGGGGACGAGCTGATGCGTCGAGAGCATCCCCTTGTAGACGATCACCTTGGTCGAGAGCGAACAGACGTAGAACAGCTCGGCCTGCGGGTGATCTCCTTCGCGCAGCGCATGGCTGACTCGCTTGCGGAGCACGAACAACCGCCGTTCGAACGCCTCGCGATCGGCGATCGCGTCGCTCGCGGCGACGAAGACCTGCTCGATCACCGGCATGCAGCGGCGCGACGTCGCTCCGATGTCCGCCTTGTCCGGATCGGTCGGCACTTGGCGCCAGCCGAGAATGCGGATCCCCTCCTCGGCCGCGAACCGCTCGAACGTGTCGCGGCATTCGCGACGGAACTCGCGGTCGGTCGGCAGAAAGACGTTCCCGGCCGAGAAGCGGCCTTCGGGCGGGAGTTCGATGTCGAGATCGCGCTGCGCGACCTTGGCCAGGAACTCGACCGGCAATGCCGTCAGCATGCCGGCGCCGTCACCGGTGTTCGATTCGCAGCCGCACCCGCCGCGATGCTCCATGCGCGTCAGCATCAGCGCGGTGTCGCGCACGATCGCGTGGGAGCGTTCCCCCTTGATGTTCGCGATGAAGCCGATGCCGCAGCTCTCGTGCTCGTACGAGGGGTCGTACAGTCCGTGGGCGGCCGGCAGGCCGTAGCGAGTTTCCTGACTCATCGTGCTCTTCGCTGATCCGTAGGGCGAATGGGGAAAAGGGGAGGGCGATGCATCGGCGTGCGGAGCGAGGACAAGTCGACGACTCGCCTTCGTCCGCCCCGACTCAGGCGCCATCGGGGGGAACGGTTTCGGGGATCGCCGGAACCGTCGCGAACGTGTCGGCCGCGGCGCGCCGCGCCGCGATCTCGTCGTCCTCGTCCGCGATCTCGAAGGCCGAGATTTCGGAGAGCGAGATCGACGGCGTATCGGAAAGCAGGAGCTGGATGAACCGCTTGGCGGTCCGCCCCAACACCTTGCCGCGGCGGACGAGCAGGCCGATCGGCCGCGTCAGCTCGACGCCGGTCAGCGGAATGCCGACCAGCACGCCGAGCTGCGTCTCGCGATCGATCGACGGCGCCGGAAGCAGACTGACTCCCGCGTCGATCTCGACCGCCCGCTTGATCGTCTCGATGTTGTCGAAGTGCATCACCACCCGCGGCTCGACATCCAGCTGCGCGAGATTCCGATCGATCTCGCGGCGGATCCGCAGGTCCTCGTCGAAGCCGACCAGCTCGATGCCATGCAGCTCGTCGACCGACACGCTCTCGCGACCGGCAAAAGGATGCCCCGGCGAACAGACGAGGACCATCGGTTCCTCGCGCCACACCAGCGACTTGATCGTTCGCGTGCTCTTGGGATAGCTGACGAAGCCGACATCGACCTGATCCTGGTCGACCAGCTCGTAGACCCGATTCGGATGCTGGTACTCGATCCGGACGTTCGACTTGGGGTTCTGCACCAGGAACTGCTTGACGCTGTGACTCAGATGACTGAGTCCGATCGAGTAGATCGAGGCGACACCGACTCGCCCCGCCACTTCCTGATGGAGCGTCCGGACCTCTTCCTCGAGGGCGAAGAAGCGCTGCACGATCTTCCGGCACCCTTCGTAATAGACCGCTCCCTCGGGTGTCAGCACGAAGGGGCGCTTCGAGCGATCGATCAGCTTGACGCCGAGCGAGTCTTCCAGCTGCTGCACGATCTGGCTGGCTCCCGACTGGGAGATGCCGTTGGCATCCGCCGCGCGCGAAAAGCTCCGCCGCGCCACGACGTCGCAGAAGACCTTCAGACTCTTGATATGCATCGGCCGATCCGTCGCGTCTCGCTGCCTCCGACCGCACCCGGCCGGCAAAGGATCAGGATTACGAATACCCGTCGAAACCAGCATCAGCGAGAGAAATGAGAAGGTACGAATCGGCCGGACGAGGGTCAAGTAGCACTTTTCGGGAACGGCGTGCGGACCGGCGCAGTCGCTCGGCCGAGCCCGCTTCGCAAGGCGCGGTTACGAGCATCGCAAAGCTCTATGAAGAAACGACTTGCGTCGCGCGAAGAAGCTCGCGATGGGGAGCCCGCGGACGACACGCGACTCCCTTGGCGAATCGTCAGCTCGACGATCGATTTGGGAAGGATGGGGAGTCGAGGGGTTCGGCGCCGCGCCCGATCCAGGCGATCAGCCGCTCGACGAATCGCCCGCGATCCCGTTCATGATGCAGCTCGTGCCGGGCCCCCGACCAAGCCTCGAACGCCGCCCGCTCCCCGGCCTGCTCGACGAACCGACGACTCGCATCGCACGAGGTGATCGGATCGTCGGCGCCATGCAGGACCAGCAACGGCACCTCGCCGGTCGCCCGGTCCCATTGCCGAGCGTGCTCCAGGGCCCAGCGCCCCGAGTCGAGCATCCCCTTTCCCAGCCGAGCCGAGATCCGGTTGTGGGTCAGCGGGTCGGCGCGATACGCCGTGACCGCCGCCGGATCGGTCGAGATGCCGTGCGGATCGAGCCCGGTCGAGATCGTCAGCGTCGGCCAGATCCTGGGCATCACGTCGGCGAGCCACTGCTTGAATCGTGGGGGAGGAGTCGCGGTCAGGAACATCGGCCCGGTGAGGAGGACTCGTTCGAGGCCGGGAAGTGCCCCATGACGCAGCAGACGATTCGCGACCAGGTTGCCTCCGAAACTGTGCCCCCAGAGAGCGCGCGGCGCTCCGACCGAGGCGGCTCGTTCCCAGCTCGCGGCGACCTGCGCGAGCAGCGCGCCGTACTCCGCATCGCCGCGGCGCCCCGCTGCCGTTCCGTGCCCCGGCAGGTCCTCGGCCCACAGACGCCAGCCGACTCGTTCGACCTCGGCGGCCACGTCGCGATAACGCCCGGCATGTTCGCCGAGCCCATGAATGACGACGAGGACCGGTGAGGGAGGGGTGTCCATCGATGAGCCGAGGGTTCGAGGGGAGTGTTCTTTTACCACAGAGCTCACGAAGGTGACGCAGGAGCGAGGTGCCCCCTGTCGCCCCGTGGGACTCCTCCGATCTCAGTGACCTCGGTGAACTCTGTGGTAGAAAGTGCGAGCGGTATCGCACGCACCCAACCATTCACCGCACACCGCCGCTCGATCGATCGGACGGGCGATCGCGGCGTTTGTCGATTGCCGCCGCCGATTCGAGCGGGTGCGGGGGAATCGGATCGCCTTGGCACCAGGTTTGCCCCCGAGAGCGGTGTGGCGCACGGTCGGTTCCGTCAGCGGAGTCCGCTCGCCCGCCGGCCGACCGTTCGTCTCACTCCCATCGGATACGCGGCCCCATGGAAACGTCTCGCAGCGACATCGATCTGCTGATCGTCGATGATGAGCTCGACTTTCGCGAGGCGGCGTACGGCTACTTCAGCCGGCGCGGCTACCGCGTGCACGAAGCGGAGAACGGCGAGAAGGGACTCGAGCTGGCCGGTCGCCAGTCGCTGGCGGTCGCGGTCGTCGACATCCACATGCCGGGGATGGGCGGTATCGAGCTGCTCAAGCGGCTGAAGGCCGAAGATCCGACGATCGAAGTGATCATGCTCACCGGCGGCGGCACGATCGAGAATGCGGTCGAGTCGATGAAGCAGGGGGCATTCGACTATCTGACCAAGCCGGCCAAGATGGCCGAACTCGACGTGCTGATCCAGCGCGCCTACGAGTCGCGGCAGCTGAAGCGGGAAAACCAGTCGCTCCGCACGCTGATGAAGCGTCAGCAGACGGCGACTCGGATGATCGGCGAGTCGCCGAAGATGAAGGAGGTCCTGCGGCTGATCGATCGGACGGCGGCGACCGACAAGCCGGTGCTGATCGAAGGGGAGAGCGGGACGGGCAAGGAGCTGGTCGCGAGGGCGATCCATGAAGCGAGTCCGTTCGCGGACAAGCCGCTGGTGGTGATCAACTGCGCGGCGCTCCCCGAACCGCTACTGGAAAGCGAGCTGTTCGGGCACGAGAAGGGGGCGTTCACCGGAGCGGTCGCGACCAAGCCGGGGCTGTTCGAGGTGGCGGACGGCGGCACCTTGTTCATCGACGAGTTCGGCGAATTGGCGGGGCCGCTCCAGGCGAAGCTGCTGCGCGTGCTCGAAGACGGATCGCTCCGTCGCGTCGGCAGCGTCAAGGAACGGCGCGTCAAGGTCCGGCTGATCGCCGCGACGAATCGGGACATGGAAAAGGAGGTTCGTGAAGGGCGGTTCCGCGAAGACCTCTACTACCGGATCAACGTCCTGACGATCAAGCTCCCGCCGCTCCGCGAACGCCCCGGAGACGTCTCGCTGCTGGTCCGGCACTTCCTGGGCGAAGGATGGGAGATCGGCTCGGAAGTGACCGAAGTGCTCGAGAGCTACTCGTGGCCCGGCAATATTCGTCAGCTGCACAACGCGCTCGAGCGAGGGAAGATCCTGGCCGAGGGGAGTGCGATCGAGCTGAAGAACCTGCCCCCCGAAGTGATCGATGGGCGAGCGCAGCGACAGCGGACCCCCGGTGAGCCGATCGATCTCGAGACGCTCAATCGACTGCACGTCATCGAGGTGTATCGCAAGCATCGGGGCAACAAGGCGCAGACCGCTCGGGCTTTGGGAATCGGCCGCCGGTCGCTCTACCGCCTGATCGAGAAGTACGACATTCCCGATCCCGAGCCGACCCCCGCGGGCGAAACGAACTGAAGCGCGGCCGTAGTGCGACCGCCCCCGGTCGCAACGTCGGTCGTAGTGCGACCGACCCCGGTCGCACAGGCTGTCGTAGTGCGACCGACCCCGGTCGCAACGCTTTCGATACCGAGGCACCGAGCACCCCTGCGCTTGGCGCTACGGGCTGTGAGACACGGGGGGCCCCCCGGCGACTCATGGACAGTCCGTTAAGGGGTGCCTACACTCGACGGTCTTCGATCGGGTAGCGACCGTCTCCGGTTCTCCGTTCGGCTCGCCGGCCGCACGGGACCCTTCTCCCCCCTTGGGGTCCGCGTCCATGATCCTGACCGTGCATCCGTTGCTCCGTCCGATTCGGGACAAGGTCGAATCGGGCGAGCGTCTGACGTTCGACGACGGCATGCTGCTGTACGACGAGCGGATTCCGTTGGCCGACGTCGGCGTGCTGGCCAACATCGTGCGGGAACGGATCAACGGCAACCGCACCTACTACAACATCAACACGCATCTCAACCCGACCAACGTCTGCGTCTATCGCTGCAACTTCTGCGCGTTCCGCTCCGACCTGCGGAGCCCGAAGCAGTACGCGATGAGCGACGAGCAGATCCTGGCTCGGGGGCGTGAAGCGGTCGACAACGGCTGCACCGAGATGCACATCGTCGGCGGGCTGCACCATCAGAAGAAGTTCGACTGGTACCTGAACATCGTGCGGATCCTGCACGACGCCTATCCGCAACTGCATCTGAAGGCGTGGACCGGAGTCGAGCTGAACTGGTTCGAGTTCCTCGAGAAGCGGCCGATCAAGGCGATCCTGCAGGACCTGCTCGACGCGGGGCTCGGCAGTCTGCCGGGAGGCGGGGCCGAGATCTTTCATCCGGAGGTGCGGGACAAGATCTGCGAGCACAAGGCGGATGCGAAGAACTGGATCGCGATCCATCGCGCCGCGCATCAGATGGGGATCCGCAGCAACTGCACGATGCTCTACGGCATGATCGAGAAGCCGTATCATCGGATCGACCATCTGATCCGCCTGCGCGATCTGCAGGACGAGACGGGGGGCTTCCAGACGTTCATTCCGCTCGCGTTCCATCCCGACAACACCGGCCTGTCCGAGATCCCCAAGCCGTCGGCGCTGGTCGACCTGCGGACGATGGCGGTCAGCCGCCTGATGCTCGACAACATCGCGCACATCAAGGCTTACTGGATCATGCTCGGCATCGGCACCGCCCAGCTCGCTCAGGCCTTCGGGTCGGACGACATCGACGGCACCGTGCGCCACGAACTGATCTATCACGATGCCGGCGCGACGACGCCCGAGGTGCTGGCGGTCGAGGACATCCGCCGACTGATTGTCGAAGCGGGGCGCGAGCCGGTGGAGCGGGATACGCTCTACCGCGAAGTGATCCGCGACGGCGACACGCCTTCGCAGTGGCGAGTCGGCGAGGCGGTGCCGACCCTGACCGGCGTCGGCGCGGCGGGCTGAGTCGCGTCGCCCGGCGGCAGATTGCTCGACGGTCGGCAGTAGGTCCGAGGGCGTGCGTCGTCGATCGACGTCAAGCCTCTCGGGGCGCCGTCGCCTCTGCCGTCCCCAGCTGCAGTCCCTCGAGAGTCAGCGGGACGTACGGAGCGCGGGCATCGCCGCTCCGCCGATCGATCGTTCCGGAACGTATCCGCTCGATCCGCTCGGCCAACCAGCGGACGGCGCCGTCCTGCGGGTGGTCGACCGCCAGTTGCCGCAGCGCGGTCCAGGCG
>CAZZBI010000221.1:0-9129 GCA_964652385.1 uncultured Pirellulaceae bacterium
GAAACGGAAAGAGTGCGTACGGCAGCGCGGGATGACGGCGCAGCTGGTCTTGCCAGTCGAGGCGAAAGCCTCCCTGGCCCTGACGCGCCTGCGGATTCCAGGAGTACCTTGCGCAGGGTTCCGGCCGCGCGAAATCGAGTTCGCTGACCGTCACTTGCACCGCACTGGATCGATTCGCGGTCTTGGAGCGGTCTTCCTTGTCGGCGGCGGCCTGTCCCCAAACCTCCCCGTGTCGCCGACGCATCTCGCGCCAATTCGGGAACGAGGCGCCGACGGTCGCCCGCCACCAGAACTGAAGCTGCCCCCGTATCGAACTGCCGCGAACCGGAAGCGTCATATCGGGTTGCCCGGCCATCACCCCGCCACCGAACAGCGGGGTGAGCAACCGGATCGTGAGCGATCGTTCACGATCGCGTCCGGACCGATACGGCAATCGACCAGGAGGAGGTGGGATCTCGCGCGGCATCGAACGGCTCCCGAAGGCAGTCAGTGTCCGACCCAGGAGGGAACCGATCCTGCAAGCGTGACACCCCGACTTCGGAGTTTTCAGGATTGGCGAGAACAAAATGTGGTATCCGATGAATCGATGGTCGCTCAGGCCTTCGAACTCAGGCCGTGGCTGTCGGAGCCGCCTGACGACGTCTTCGACCGGAATCGAAGCGCCCCAAGTCGACTCGCCGGTCGGCTCAGCATGTGGCTCGCTCCGCAGGCTCTGAACGCCGAGTCGACGACGGAGGATTCTGTAACGCGTTACAGAGTGCCGGCCTCCGATAGCTAAAAAAAGGGAGGCCGGGCGGTCGCCCGCCCGGCCTCGTCGTGGCGCCGCTGACGTGGCGTCAGGACGCCGGACAGACTTCTTGCGAACGATCAGCGGAACCGAGGGCGAATCGCCCGTTCCAGGATCGCCACGCCGACGATCGCGATCAGCGACACGCCGAAGACCGTCCAACTGCCGGCAGCGAGTCCGATCGACCCGGCGACCAGCGCCGCCAGGCACGAGTAGACGAGATTGAGTTGATTGCGTGCGTTCATGCGGTACTTCAGCTCGAGGAGGGGCGGTCGAAGAGATGGCGTCCGACCGCACCAAGCGGCGATCCGGGGTGCTCACCGCCGGAATCGCCTCGATGGGCACGGTGCGGGACGATCGCGCCGAATCAGGCGGTCAGCGGCACGCGACGATCGATCTCGTCGAGCAACTGCCCGGCCTCGTCGGAGGAAAGCTCGCGAGGCTGCGCCTTGCCGAATCGCTCGCGACAGATTCGGTAGAGGTTGCGACCGGTCCGACGCCCGATCGCGAAGATCGCTCGCACCTGCTCGTCGGTCGCCGGTCGAGTCTCGTTCGTCACGAACGGCGACGGTTCCGGTTCGAGCACGTCGGTCCTTTCGGTCGCGTTCGTTTCCCGAGTGACACCAGCGCCGAGCTGCAGCTCGCGATCCACCGCGCGGCGGACCTCGGAGTACAGCTCTGCGACGCGGGCTCGAAGCGCGTCGGGACGGTCGATCAACGAGGCCTCGGCCTCGACCGACAGAGTCAGCCCCGCACCGCGAGAGCCGAAGTTCGGCTCTCCCAGCTTGCGGTTGAAACTGACCTCGAGTCGCAGGGACATGGTCGCTTCTCCTGTCAGGGTTCGAATTTAGACGTACCTCGGCGAACGTCACCGAGGCGTACGCGGCGGACGGTGCATCCCGACCCGATGGGCCTCGTCGACGGCGTCCCAGTCGACGATCCGGGGTTCGCGCTCGATCACCCCGGAACGAAGCAGGGTGAAGCCGCGCCGACGCACCCGAGTCACGCGCTCGCCGGTGGCTCGCGCCACGGCACGATCGAGTTCCTGCTGATTCATGGCTTGAAATCTCCAGGTTCAAGAAACGAGAACGGGCCGGCTCGCACGCTCCTCGGCGAAGCGCACGTGCCGACCCGAGACGGGTTGGCGATCGACCGAACGGTCAATCGCCTGATCGGTCGTGATTGCGGTCGAAGGTTCGGTTCGGCGCCGGAAGACTACCGAGCCGTTCGTCGAGCCATTGCCGCTCGGCGGCCAACGCGGCCGAGCGGCAGGGGAACGGTCCGAGACGCGGTCCGCCGACCGGACCGAGATCGGCGGTCCAGTGACCTGCGGCATCGGGTTCCACGTGCGATGCCCGAGCGATCGAGACGAGGCCGAGCTGCGGCAGTTCGAGCGACTCGTCGTAGAGCCACCGAATCGCTCCGGTCGGCGTGACGTGGATCACGTACATTCGTGGAGCTCCGTTCGGCGGTTCAGTCGCGCACGATTCGTCGCCGCGGTCGATCGACCATCAGCGCCTCGAGATCGCCCTGCACCGTCAGCAGTCGATCGGCGATCCGTTCCCTCAACGGCAGATCGTTCCGCAGCGTGTCGGGGGCGATCCCTCGCATCAGCCGATCGGCGCGTGCCACCAAGTCGTCGAGCTCGGGAAGGCTCCGAACGCTCAATGATCGGAACCGCTCGGTGAACTCGCGCAAGTTGGTCACCGCCGCGTTTCTGAAGATCTTCGGCCGCCCGTCCTGCGTCCCGTCCAAACGCTCGGTCAGTCGATCGAGCAGACCCGAGAACTCTTCCGCGAACGACTGCTCGGCGAGCGCGATCGCCTCTTCGAATCGGGCGCGGACGCGCCGGCACTCGGTTTCGTACAGCTCGGGCGCGATGCGGCGGAGATAGTCGGGCGGTTCGGTCGACGGAAAGTCCCAGGCGAGCTCGAAGCAGCCGGCGAGGTCGGCCGGGTAGTCGTTCTCGTCGTACAGATCGCCGAGTCGCTCGCGCGCCAGTCGTTTCAGCGTCGGGTACTGCTGCCGAAACTCGACGACCGCATCGGACAGGTCGCTCCGCAGGAAATCGAGACGCGTCGTCAGCGGCTCCAGATCGCGCTGGCGAACGAGCCGGATCGCCGGTTCGGGGAAGGGCAGGCTGGACTGCCGAAACGAGGCGATCGCCACATGGCGAATCTGATTCAAACGCCGCAGCGTCGGATGTCGGGTATCGAACAGCTTCTTGGCCGCACTGACGAAGTCGCTTGCTGCATCGAACGGCGCTGCAGCGCGATTCTTCTGATCGACGGTCAGCGAACGTCGGCAACCGGGCCAGCGAAACGAGAGTCGCATGGCGATCGCCTCCTGCCGCAGACGTGACGCAAAGTCTTCGGCGGGTGGTGCCAGGGTGGTACTCATCGGAGTTCCTTGGGAGAGAGGATGGACGACCGACGTTCGACGTCGCATCGTCCGACGAATGTCAGTTGGTGCCCGGCTCGAGCGCACCGCGTCGCAGTCGCCGACGCGGCGCCACCGTGCGCCGATAGATGCCTCGCTCCGACGCGGCGAGGCAGCGTCCGTCGGCCCAGGCGCGCAGCCTCTCGATGGAGTCCTCGGCGCCGTGGGCAATCGGAACGATCGACTCGGCCGTCTCGAGGAGCGGCTGACCGAGCAACGCCGCCAGGCGGCAGCAAGCGCGAATCTCGGCCCCGGTCCAGCCGGTATCGTCCGGTTGCGGTTGATCCGGCCCGATATCGAACGCCGTTCGATGAATCGCCCAGATCGCGTCCTTTTCCTCGCGCTGCGGCAGATCGAGGAAGAAGACGCCGTCGAACCGCTCGGCTCGAGCGAACTCCGGCGGGAGTTTCGCGATGTCGTTCGCCGTCGCGATCGCGAAGACGTCGGTCTCGTGATCGTTGAGCCACGTCAACAATCCGCCGAGCAGACGTCCCGTCACGCCGCCGTCAGACGCCGAGCCGGAGCCGCCCAACCCCTTTTCGAGCTCATCGACAAACAGGATTGCCGGAGCCATTGCGTCGGCGATCGCCAAGGCCTCTCGAAGTCGCTGCTCGGTCTGTCCCACCAGGCTCCCCATCAGACCACCGAGGTCGAGCTGCAGGACCGGCCGATCGGTTTCCCGACCGAGCGCGCGAGCGAAAGCGGACTTGCCGGACCCGGGGACGCCCAGCAGCAACACGCCGCGAGGGAGCGCTCGGCTGCGGCGGGTCAGCGCCTCGCGGCAGAAACTCTTGAGCGACGCGAGGCCGCCGATCGCACCGAAGTCGGTCGTCCCCTGCAGCAACTGCAGGCCGCACGTGCCATTCAACGCCTGTGCCTTAACGCTGCGGACCGCTTCGGCTTCCAGACGCCGATGCCGCACCAGCGACAGCGCGAAGGCATTCTCCGCTTCGGCACGGGTCAGTCCGGCGGCGGCGTCGAGAATCCGTTCCCGCTCCGGGCCGTCCGGCAGTTCTCCCGGCTCCGTCGCCGTCTCGACGGCAATCGCCTCGAGCTGCGCGCGATCGGGAAGTCCATGGTCGATCAGCGTCACGACACGCGACAGCTCCGGCGGCAGGCGGAAATCCGGTGAGATCAAGACCAGGTGTCTACCGGAACGCTTGCCTTCTCGACTCGTGCCGAGCAGGGCCTGGACGATTTCCGGCGAGTCGAGATATCGGTGCAGGTTTTCGAGAACGATCAGCCGCGTTCCCGCGTGCCCGGCGGCCGCTTCGGAACGGATCGCGGTCAGCGGATCGGTCCCGTCACCGGTCCCGGTCGCTCCGGGAGACCGCAATCCCTGTTCGATGTCCCACAGGCGACACTCCCACGACTCGCGATGCGCCAGCTCGACCAGTTCCCTCAGCGCTTCGTCCGGTTCGTAGGAGCGGATGCCGATCGCAGGAAACCCGGCTCGCACCAACTCGCGCACGCGTAGCGACAGCGTCATGGCGGTCATCGGTCTATTCCTCCGCGTTCGTATGTCGTTGCTCGTGACGAATCCGATCTTCGGCGGCAAGCCGATAGCGTTCCGTCGTCACGACGCGGCCGGTGACCACTCCCAGCTCGCGTTCCAGTTCGGCCGTCGCCTGTTCGCAGCGACGGCCGCCATAGCCGTGCGGGGCGATACGAACGCCGCCCGACTTATCGATCACGATTTCGATATGGAGCTTCACCGCGCGCCTCCCGGAATCAGTTCGAGTCGAACCGAGCCGTCCTGACGCGCCTGTTCCACCACCGCATAGCCCTGACGCCGAGCCGTCGAGGTCGCCTGCTCGATCGCATAGCTCTGCAACAGCCGATCGAGCTGGGCTCGTTCCCCCCAAAGACCGCCGAAATCGTCGAAGAAGACCTGACCGCCGCGGATATCGAAAACGACGGGATATCTCCACCGCGGCAGCGAGACCCCAAGTCCTTCGACAGCCTCGGCATAGAGCTGATGCCGACCGGCGATCGGTTGCCCGATCCGCAAGCGGCGACAGGCCGAGGCCAGCACCTCGGCATTGCGAACGGAAACCGCGATCGTCACGACGTGACTCAACGATTGCTTCCTCTTTTTTGAGAGTCGACGAGGAGGCCGCGACCGCCGACATCGGCGATCAAGGTCAAGCGGCTCACCCCTCGACTGATATGACGCCGAATCGGGCCGAAATTAAGGTCGGCGCGGCAGTGCCGACTCGGTTTTCGAGGGGGAGCGCAACGATCGAACGCTAATGCTCGCGACGCTTATCGCCGAATCGACGGTCGAGGCGGTCGGCCAAGTCCTGAAGTGCCTTTGCCAGTCGTGTCGTATCACGAATACGTGCCGACAGTCGTCGAGAAGCGGGAGATCCGCAGATGCAACTGCGGACAGTGGACTCGACCCCCAATAAGATGGTGATGGCGTGGCGAGTGAGGATTGTTTTGAGAATTGATCCGGAATTCGATGCCGCGGGTAACTCCGACGCTGCGAGCCCGTCGGACGGAACGTCCAATAGCGACAGCAAGCGAAGTCGGGTAGCTAGCGACAACTGATCCAGGACTTCAAGGTCGCGCAGGTCGAACGACGGCAGGTCGTCAGGTGCCTGATCCTTCGGAGTTCGAAGGCGACACGCGGCGGCTTCCGTCGTCGACTTCTCGTGCGTCGACGGACGGCACGTGGAACTCGCTTGCTCAAAACGGATCGCTTTCGATGCGCGTCGATCGGACATCGGTCGGTCTCCCTTCGGAAGTTCGGTTTCGGGCGGAGGAGCGAGCAGCGCCAGGATCGTTGCCTGCGTCTCGAAGAGCTCGGACAGCGCGTCGCTTAGGGCGGACTCGAACCGAATCGAGCGTTCGCGGGCCGAGTGTTCGAGGGCCTGCAGCTGCGCAAACAGGATGGACCAGGGCGAGTCTGCCGGACCGAGATCGATCTTGCGCGGCGCGCCGCGGACTCGAATCGATAGTCGGCGACGTGCCATCGGCGGTCCCACGTGACTACAGGGTGGTCGGACAGTGGCGATCGGCCCGGTACGTTAATTAGCGGCTGGCGGCTACCTGCAGCGAACCGAGAGGTCCCTGCGGGGAAAATCAGCTGCTCAGCGCCCAATAGGGGTCGTTCGACGCTTGCGACATCGCGTCCGCCAGTTGTCGCAGGCAGACCTCGGGGCGACTTACCTCGCGATCGGCAAGTCGTTGCTCGATCGTCCCCCAAGGGAGCTTCACGGTTCGACACGAGCCGGTTGTCGGAAAGAACGTTCGGTTCGGATCTCGCGACCGAAGTCGTTCCAGACGAGCGAGCACGATCGGCAGGAGCCGAACGGCTCGGGGATGGCCGATCTCCGTGGCCCAATCGAGCAGCAAGGACGCCCGTATCCACGCAGAGCGTTCGTCGGTTTCGATCCGATCCGGTTCGAGCCACCAGTCGAAGATGGTCGGCAACCCCGCGACTCCCAACCGATAGGCACCTCGCAAGGCGACGGCTTCTCGGCGCGCTTCCGGTCGGTCGCTGCGCGGCTCCAGTGCGATCGAGAGTCGATTGGGGTGATCCAGGAGCGGGCGGACATCAAAGGCCAGCGATTCGAAGGCTCGGACCGTTGCTTGGCCGATCGACATTGCCTGAGCAATATCGCGGGCGGACTGCCGCGCCAGGACCCGCAAGCGGAGCTCGAACGCGACCAAGTTCGGGATCAAGGCAAGCAGGAGGGCCCGCGCGACGGTCGAGTCGGCACGAGTCCACGTTTCTGCATGGCCGTTCCCCCGATCAGCCAGCCGAAGAACTCTCACGGCTCGACGGACCCATCGATCGCGAACCGGAGCGGGCTCCAGGTCGCGGAGGGCCAAGGCGGTTCGAAGTCGGTGGTCGGGCAGGTCGGCTCGCAACATCGGATCCTCCTGTTCAGAGGATCGCAGTCTGCCGTTCGCGACGACGAACCGGCAAGGTCAACCGGAAGCGGCAGGGGTTGTCGAACCGTCCAGGGCCATCGAGAATCGTGCAGTCCGGACGAAGGAAACGTCGGATAGGGTAGGAAACCCGAAGTACTCAGCGGAAACGGAGAACTGGAAGGTCAGAAGCTCGCAAGACCGCAAGGACACGACCTGATTCCAAACCGCAGCCGAACCAACACCAAAGGTCACAACGGAAGGAGAACCAGGAGAAGACGGACCAGGAGCAACCCTGGAAAGCCCGAACCCGGAGACCCCGACGAAACACCTGGGAGACAAACCTGACGAACCCTGCCCAAGCGCGCAAGCGCCGACCAGGACCAAGCAGGCAGCCCTTGAACCGCGTAGGGCACTCAGGAAGGCCGAAGTGAAAGGAGCGAAGCCTGGCCTCCCGACCAGACACTGGAAAGGGAGACCGACGGACAAGATCAGGAAGGGTCACATTCAACCCACGCAGGAACAAGGGGAAACCCGGATACCAATGGGAAGGATGTGAAGCGGAGAAAGCGATCCCGCGGCATGGTGACCGGCAGCACAAGAAAACGCTCCACTCCTCTCGACAAGGGTGCAGCAGAGGAAGTGTTGCCGCAGCGGCATGCCGCGCGGCACCAGCGAACCCTCGAACGCTTCGAGGGATCTCGATAGCTACCTCGGGAGTCTCCAAACGGAGACTCCCGAGGTCTTGCTTCGCTGCCGCTTCGGCATGGCGACAGCGGTCCCCTGTCGAAGGGCTCACCCCCGAACCACTCCCCCATGCGACGCGAGCGTGGTGTCGGTTCTGGTGGTCTCGTGATCGGGGCGCGGCGCCGAGCGAACGAGCGAGCTCGGGAGCTCAGTCCGCCTGCGGGGCAGAGGCTTCATCCATTCGGGAGGGGAGGCCGGCAATGGTTTCGATCAGAACGCGTTCCACCTCGCGATCAGACGTCGGACCCCACTTCGCGCGCACCAAGCGTGTGACCTTCGAGCAGGCCCATGCCGAGAACTCTTCCCGATGACTTTCGATCAGGGGTCTTTGCTGCCGGATGAACGCCGACAGAGTTTCGGGCCAGACTCGAGGTCCGCTCGGTTTCGACCTCGACCTCTCGATCACGTTCGTGAGGCGTTCGTCGAGTTGCCGGGTGTCGACAACGAAGTCGACGCGTCCGTCGAGAAAGCGAATCGGGAATCCGAGAACGTCCGCCCGTCGTTCACATAGGTCGATAACGCTGCCCCGATCCGGATGCAGTTCCAGTGACGATGGACGGAGGGAGTTCTCGAGGGTCGAGTAGGCGGAAATCAAATCAACCGGGTCAGCCGCCGTGAGAAACACGTTGTCGACCCAGCGTGCGTATCGGACCCGCTCGTTTCGGTCGAACACGGCGTCCACGTCATGAGACATTACCAGTTCGAAGGCGAGGGGCGAGGTCGCGTCACCGGTCATCAGTCCGTTCGTGCGGCGGCAGCGATACGACTCGATGACGTTCAGCAAGGCGGTTCGGCAACGGCAGTCCGGGATCGCCGACCGTACGACGTCGAACACCCGCTGCAGGGCGATCGACGGAAACGCTCGACGGATATCGGTCGAGATCAGAAAGCGACGCCCCGCTTCGGCTTCGGCGTCGAACCAACGGAACAAGGCACTCGGACCTCGACCGGGATGAAATCCGAACGACAGGTCCGTCGCGATGAACTCCGCCAGCGGACGTAACGTCAGAGCCAAGGCACCGAGCAGAATCCGCTCGGCAATACCGCGATAGTTGATTTCGCGAGTGCCGACCCGAACCGTGCTGCAGGGGCCAGGCTGATAGCGTTCGATCTCGAACGACGGGACCAGAGTTACTCGCTGGCCCGACAGAAAACGCAGCAGCTGATTTCGGTCGAACTCCGAAAGGTCGGTAGCGCGGATTCCGTCGGGTCCGCGAGTCGCCTTGCGGAACACCTTCTCGGCCGACGAAGCCAAGGCGTTCGGGGCCAGTCGTGGA
>CAZZBI010000222.1:0-9116 GCA_964652385.1 uncultured Pirellulaceae bacterium
TATCTGCGTAGCGGCTCTGCGGCGCTGCGGCTGAGAAGCGTTGATCCGGGCGCTTCGCGTCGGGCTGGTCGGGTCGGTCCGGACGCGTTAGTCCGACGTAGGCCCGCGTCGTCCCCGACGCGCGGCCGTGCGGCCTTGGCACCGATTCGAGAGCAGGGTGCTGGAAACCCGCGGGCGACGCGGAGAGACTCGACGACTTGCCGAAGGGGCGACGATCGAGCGGCGCCGATCACGAGCCATGGACCATCGACTCGAACGATCACGACCTTGCGAAGGAGACCGCCGTGCAGATGCCCGACTTTCGCGAGACGCGCGAGATCCGATTGGATACCGATGCGCTCCACCGAACGGCCGTGACGATGCTGACGCCGAGCGGCTTTCGAGTCGAGACGGAACGCCCCGGGGTGCTCGAGCTGGTCGGGCCCGGCATGACCGGGACCAAGCAGGACCCGATCGTCGGTTGTTCCAGGATTCGGATCCTCTCCGACGGTCGGTCGATCACGCTCGAAGCGGAACTCGGCGGAATCCGATTCATGTCGAAGTTCGTGCGGCTGTTTCCGCTGTTGCTGACCGGCGGTCTGTTGGCGGTGCTGAGTATCGTCTTCTGGTTCGTGCTCCCCAACGCGACGACCGTCGTCCCGATCCTGGTCATGGTGCTGATCTTCGACGTCACGGTCTGGTTGGTACTCGGTCCGGTCATCGCTCGGGCGATCGAGCAGCGCACGCGCACGGCGCTCGGCAGCTTCCTGACCAACCTGATCTCGGTCGCGTCGCGCGGCTGAGCTCGGAGTTTCGTGGCTCTGATGTGCGACCGCCCTCGGTCGGAATGGGGCGACTGGACTTCGTTGCGGCGCCGGCTCGGCGCGAGCCGAGGGGGGTGCGTTGCAGGTGCCGGACTCGCTGCGCTGTTTTGCGTCGGACCGGAGTCGCACGGCCGCGCGTCGCGGACGACGCGGGCCTACGCCGAGGCGACGCCGTTTGACGGCGCTCGACGGATAGAGGACGCGGAGAGGACGCGGAGAGGACGCGGAGAGGACGCGGAGAGGACGCGGAGACCCCTTGCTGACGCGGCGGGCTGGCGGACGCGGCGGGCTGGGGGACGCGGAGCTGGGGGACGCGGCGAGGGCGTGAGCCGGCCCGCGGTCGCCCAGCTCGACGCGACTACTTCACGACGGCCGCGATACCGGCGAGGACCAGTCCGGCAAGGCGCCGCGGCGGGGGCGATACGAACGCTTCGAGTCCCGCCGCGATCCCTCCGCAGAGAAAGAGGTCGATCTCGGGCGGGAGCGAGCGGCGATGTCGCTCGATCAGCATACGGACCGCGCCGACCTGTCCCCAGAACGCGCCGCTGCGCAGCGCCTCTTCCGTATCGCGTCCGATCGATTCGGGAGGGGACTCGGCATCGCGGTCGTCGAGTTTCGGCAGCAACCGCGTGTGCTCGGCGAGCGAGCGGAGCATCAGCGCCGGACTCGCCAGAATCGCTCCCCCCAGAAACCGGCCGTCGGCCGAGACGGCGTCGACGGTCGTCGCGGTCCCGGCATCGATGACGATCGCTCCCGCTGCCGGTCGCTTCAGGAGCGCGGCCGCATGGGCGGCGGCCAGGCGGTCGAGCCCGAGTCGCTCGGGATAGCGCACTTCGACCGGCATCGGAAAGTCGTCGCGCGTCAGGAGCCGTAGCGAATCGTCCGGGCGCAACGCCGCGATCCGATCGCTCCAGCGAGTCGCGGCGGGCGGATTGACGCTCGCCAGATGCCAACGGATCGGTCGCGTCCCCCAGTCGCGATCGAGCAACGCTTCGGGAGAACCGGCGAACGCGGGAGCGAGCGACGCGACGGCGGCGACCGTCTCGACGAGCGACCCCGTTCGATCGCTCGGCAGCTCGCCGACCTTCACCGAGCTGTTTCCCAGGTCGACCAGCAGATGGCGTTCATCCGGGCGGGCGGGCATGTTTTGCCTCGTCGAGCAGGCGAGCGATCTCGCGCTTCAGTTCGGCCAGGCCGGTGCCGGTGACCGACGAGATGAGCATCACCGTACGACCGAGCTCCTGCTCCATCCGCCGATGCACCTCGACCGCTTCGGGCAGCTCGCACTTCGACACGACCGTCACTTCGGGCCGCTCGGCGAGACTCTCCTTGTACAGTCGGAGTTCGTCGCGAATCGACCGCCAGTTCGCGATCGGATCCGACTCGTCCATCGGCTGCGGCTCGACCAGGTGAACGATGATGCCGGCTCGCTCGATGTGCTTGAGGAACTCGTGGCCGAGGCCGACGCCGGCATGCGCCCCTTCGATCAGCCCCGGGATGTCGGCCATCACGAACTCGCGATCGGCGCCGACATGCAAGATCCCTAGATTCGGGACCTTGGTGGTGAAGGGATAATCGGCGATCTCGGGGCGGGCGCGGCTGACACGACTCAGGAGCGTGCTCTTGCCGGCGTTCGGCATCCCGACCAAGCCGACGTCGGCGATCACCTTCAGCTCGAGAATCAGCCGCCGTCGCTCCCCTTCGTGCCCGGGGGTCCAGTCGCGCGGCGCGCGATTGACCGCCGACTTGTAATGGGCATTCCCCCAGCCGCCGGCGCCCCCCTTGGCCACGACGAACTCTTCGCCGTCTTTCGCCAGATCCTTGATGACGAAGTCGGCCGTCGCGTCGATCACCAGCGTTCCGGGAGGGACCGGGATCGTCACGTCCGCGCCGCGCTTGCCGTGACAGTCGGAGCCCATGCCGTGCGTCCCTCGCTCGGCTCGCCAGATCTTCTTGTGTGCGAGCGCGACGAGGCTGTTGACCCCTTGCTCGCAGCGGATGATGACGTTCCCTCCTCCGCCGCCGTTCCCGCCGTCCGGTCCGCCGTGCGGAACGTACTTCTCGCGACGGAAGCTCATGCAGCCGTCGCCGCCGCGCCCTGCCACCACTTCGATTTCCACGCGATCGACGAACATCGAAAGATCCCGTGCGACGGAAGGGTAAAACAGGCCGGTACGGATCCCCGGTGAAGCCTGCCGAGTCGAACCTTGCGACCAGCGGTTTGGGGGCCGGCGCAACCCACGCCGGTCACGAGCGACCGGGAACCGGACCGGGAATTTCGCGAGCGGAAACGGAATCAGGCCTCGCCGCGACGGCCGACAAGCGGGCGAAGCGGAAAGGCCTGAGCGTGATTCGGGTTTGTCCGCTCATCGATCGCCGCGATCATCGACCCACCGGGGGACGATCGAGCGGGTCGAGCGACGGACCGGACGGAATCAGTTCGATTCGGCAGCCGAGACGGCCGGGACGACGTTGATTCGACGCCCTTCCTGATCGAACTTCACGACGCCGTCGACCACCGCGAAGAGCGTGTAGTCGCTGCCGACGCCGACGCCACGTCCCGCATGGAACTTGGTGCCGCACTGGCGAATCAGGATGTTGCCGGCGCGAACCGCCTCGCCGCCGAACTTCTTCACGCCACGTCGCTGGGCATTCGAGTCGCGTCCGTTGCGGCTGGAGCCCTGACCCTTCTTATGTGCCATCTCTCGATTCCTCGTTCTCGGATCCGTCGACCAAGTCGAGGATTCTAGCGATACGACCAGAAGGCATCAAGCCGGTCGTTGAACTCGAAGTGACTCCCCTTCTTTCGCCAGAACCGCGGCGCCAGCGTCACCTCGAGATCGACCGACTCGCCGTTGCGGCTGGCCGAAACGAGCCAACGGTTACCGGGGATCGAGACGGTGGCCGAAGCGCTCGAGAGGTCATAGCCGAGCGGTTCGAGAGCGGCGACCAGCGGAGCCGGAATCGTTCCGGCTTCGAGTTCGGCCCCTTCGGCCGGATCGAAGTTCCGATCGGTCGTGGTGTCGACCCTCACCAGCGGAACGCCGACATTGAGCTGGGCGTCGTACCGAGCGACCGCCAGTTGCGGGCCCGGCAGCTCGTAGAACGTCAGAATCTCTCGCTGTTCCTGCACGTCATCGACCAACGGGACGCCGGTCCGGATCCGGTCCCGCGTCTCGTCGATCTCGTCACCCGGTCGATAGAAGTTCAGGTTCAGCGTCTTGTACGAAAACTGCTTGCCGGCCGGCGTCTGCTTGACGTCGAACGCGTTGGTCAGTCCCTGGATCTGCACCGAGACATAGTCGGTCCGAGGATCGACATCCTCCCAGGTCGCGACTCCCCAGATCTCACGGTCGGCACTCGGAGCCTCGCCGTTGCGGCTGTAGAGCGGCTCGGATGAAATCGCGACCGAATCGAGCAGCGGCTGATTCGGATCCTCGATCTGCCGGATCTGCCGCGCCGCCGTCGGCATCACGCGGTCCAGATACTCCTTGACCGTGACGTCGCCGGTGATCGGATCGACCACGGCCGCTCGAAGGGAAAAGGCCGGGAACAGGCGGATCTCGTCGAGCGAACTCAGATCGACTCGCTCCAGCGTCGGCTGGTAGCTGACTCGCCCCTGAGCGTCGGTCCGCTCCTGATTCTGCAGCACCTGGCCATCAAATCGGATCCGGTAGACCAGGTACCAGACCACCTTGCGCTGCATCTTGCCGCTCGGCTGAGGCACGTCGACTTCGGCATGCCGGAGCGGCAGGTACGAAAACTCGACCCCCCAGATGTCTCGCCGAAAGACGATCGACGAAGCGCGAACCGCTCCGGTGTCCGTGACGGGGCCGAACTGAGGCTGAAACGCCTCGAATTCCAGGTCCGGAAGCGGCTCGCTCGGTCCCACCGCTTCCTCGGGACGCCGGTCCGGAGCGACGACTCGCAGCACGCCGGGAGCGAGCGGACGAGGGGACGCGATCGTGGCGTCGCCGTCCGGCAAGGTCGCCTCTTGAGCGAACGCTCCCAGCCCCGATACGCCGACGACGGCTCCGCACACCAACATCAATCGCAGCAGCTTCCGCATCGGGAATCCTTGGCAGACGAGAAGGGGGCGGTTCGGACGGGCCGCCGACAAGACGAGGTTCAGTATAGTTACGCGTTTTTTCCAGGGTCAAGCTTCGCCCTAGTCTGCCTGATTTGACGAGCGATCGGCGGCTCCTCCCCCCTCGTCAGGATCGCGACGACCGCCCCGATCCGGCGTCCGCAACGGGTGAAGGCTGGTCGATCGACCGTCGCGCGAAGCGAACGGGCGAGACTCTGCCGTCCATCATGGCGGCGCGAACGAGGGGGCGTTTGCCCGTCACGTCGCAAGCGGTCGGTCGGTCGACCGGGCAGAAGTCGTCGGTCGACAGAAGGCGAGATGAGCGTCCTTGACGCCGCGACCGTGAACCGCCACAAGGAACCGGTGCGAGGTGCGGCTCGAGGGGACGACGGACTGCCGATCGTCGGCCCGGCGCTTTCTCGGTGAGACGTCTTCTTCACTCGTCTTCGTCACTCGACATCGAGCCCGAGGCTCTCGCATGAACTTCCTGGTCGACACGGCGATCCTGACCGGCAGCGTCCTGCTGCTGTTGGGCGTCCTGTCGAACAAGGTCTCCGCTCGGTTGGGCATGCCGGCTCTCGCGACCTTCCTGGGGCTCGGCATGCTCGCCGGTTCGGAAGGGATCGGCGGGATCGAGTTCGAGGACTACTCGCTGGCGAACGCGGTCGGCACGGTCGTGCTGGCGATCATCCTGTTCAGCGGCGGACTCGGGACGCCGATCTCAGCGGTTCGCGAGACGTGGCAGCGGGCCGGACTGCTGGCGTCGGTCGGGGTCCTGCTGACGGCGATGATCGCCGGCGGGGCGGCTTCGTGGATCCTGGGCATTCCGATCGGCCAGGGGATGCTGCTCGGCAGCATCGTCGGTTCGACCGACGCCTCGGCGGTCTTTTCGGTCCTGCGGGCCGGGGGCGTCCACATCCGTCGAAAGCTCGCCGACACGCTCGAGGTCGAGAGCGGCTCGAACGACCCGATGGCGATCTTCATGACGGTCGGGATGGTGCAGATCCTCGCCGGCAAGGTGACGTCGATCGTCGATCTCTCTTGGCTGCTGGTGAATCAGATCGCGGTCGGCCTGGCGGTCGGCCTGGCGGTCGGCTTCGGAGCGGTCTGGATGCTCAAGAACGTCCGACTGGAGGTTGCCGGTCTCTATCCGATCATGACGATCGCGTTCGGGCTGATCTCGTACGGACTGGCCGCCGACTTCGGCGGGAGCGGATTTCTCGCGACCTACCTGACCGGGATCGTGATCGGCAATCATCGGACGCCGTTTCTGCGAGGGATCCAGGCGTTTCATGACGCGACGGCGGGGCTCGGCCCGATCCAGATGTTCATCCTGCTGGGGATGCTGAGCTTTCCGAGTCGCCTGGTCGAGGTGTGGATCGCCGGGCTGTCGATCGCCGCCGTGCTGATGTTCGTCGCTCGGCCGGTCGCGGTCTTTCTCTGTCTGCTCGGATCGCGATTCGATTTCCGCGAGAAGCTGCTCCTGTCGTGGGTCGGACTCAAGGGAGCCGTTCCGATCACGCTCGCCATCTTTCCGCTGATGGCGAACATCGAAGGGGCTGCAACGATCTTCAACGTCGTCTTCTTCGTCGTGCTGATTTCGGCCGTCCTGCAAGGCTCGACGCTCAAATCGGTGGCGACGGCGCTCGGCCTGGACGTCACCCCGCGCCCCGAACCTCCGGTGACCCTCGAGATCAGTTCGCTCTACGACGTCGATGCGGATATCGTCGACTACTACATCGAGCCCGAAACGTTGGCGGCGGGCAAGGCGGTCCGTGATCTGGCCCTCCCGCACGACGTCGTGATCGCGCTGATCGTGAGGAATCGCGAGAGTCGACTGCCGAAGGGGAGTTCCCGGATCGAGGCGGGAGACCACGTGATCGTGGTCGTCCGGCAGGAGGTGCGGCAGGCGGTCGATCGGATCTTCTCGCGCTCGCGGCGCAAGGAACGAAGCGGTTCGAGCGGAGTCGAAATCGAGTTTCCGCTCCGGACCCGGGTCCGAGTCGGCGACGTGGAGGAGGCGTACGACGTTCGACTGGACGACGACGCCGATCTGACGCTCGAAGAGTGGCTCAAGCGCCGAGCGTCCGGAGAGCGCTTTCGATTGGGCGAGGCGATCGACGGCGAGCGGGTCCGGTTTCGGGTCCGCGAACTCTCGTCCGACGGCGAGCTGACGACCGTCAGCATGCGGCTGATTCCCAAGCCGCCGACCTCCAATGACGCCGGTGAATCGGCCGATCGTCGAACCGAGTCGGAGGCGTCGTCGGAGGGCTCGCCGACGGAGAGTCGATCGGCTTCGGACGCCCTCCAGGAGACCCCTTCGGCAACCCGAGCGCCGGAGAGCTCGTCGGCGGACGACGACGAGATCAAGCCGAAGCCTTCGTCGTGATCGAGCACCCGCTGCCGGCGGTCGCAATCGCAGGTCGCCGTCAGGGGAACTTCCGACCGGCCGCCAGATCGGCGAGCGGATCGCACGCCGATTCGCGAAGCTAGGTAACCGATCAGACTCGCGACGGACCGGTCAGACGGTCGAGATCGTCGAAAAACTCCGGGTACGTCTTCGACGTGCATTCCGGGTCGAGGATCGTGACGTCCGGGACTCGCAGGCCGACGAGGGCCAGCGACATCGCCATCCGGTGATCGCCGTAGGTCCGCAGAGCCGTTCCCCGGAGCGGCTGCGGCGCGATCGTCAGTCCGTCCTCATGCTCGTCGACCTGTGCCCCCAATCGCCGGAGTTCGGTCGCCAGATCGCCGATCCGATCGGTCTCCTTGTGGCGATTGTGCGCGACGCCGCGAACGCGAGTCGGACCGTCGGCGAACAGGGCGACCGCCGCCAACGTCTGGACCGTATCGCTGATCGCGTTCATGTCGACGTCGATGCCGGTCAGCCTGCCGCCGACGACCGTGATCCGGTCGTCGTGCCGCTCGACCGTGCACCCCATCCGTTCGAGAACGTCGACGAAGCGGACGTCCCCTTGCAGCGCCGACGGTCCGAGCCCCTCGACCGTCACTCGCCCGCCGGTGATGGCGGCGGCGCCCCAGAAGTAGCTTGCCGCCGAGGCGTCCGGCTCGATCGATTCGCGCCGTCCGACGTACCGCCGGGCGTTCCCGACGACGAACGAATCGCCCGACGGCGCGTCCTTCACCTCGGCTCCGAAACGCCGCATCACCGCCAACGTCATCTCGATGTAGGGGCGCGAGACGAGCGAGCCGACGACGCGAATCGTCAGCGGTCCCGCGGCATATGGCGCGGCGAGCAGCAGGCCGCTCAGAAACTGACTCGAGACGCTCCCCGCGACCTCCGTCGAGCCGCCCGGAAGACCGTCGGCATCGATCCGGACCGGCGGGCATCCGCCGGGACTGAGTGCGTCGGCCGAGACCGACAATCGCCGCAACGCTTCGATCAGATCGCCGATCGGACGCTGTCGCATCCGCTCGACCCCGTCGAGCTCGAATCGTCCGTGACCGAGCGCGACCATCGCGGCGAGAAACCGGATCGTCGTCCCGCTGTTGGCCACGTGCAGCCGAGCCGACGTCGCGGGAATCGCACCATCGCAGCCGCGCACGATCGCCGTTCGGGCGAGCGGATCATGTGCGACCGAGATTCCGAGCCGCCCCAGCGAGTCGATCATGACTCGCGTGTCCTCGCTGTCGAGCACCCCATCCAGATGCGATTCGCCGGACGCGAGTGCCGCACAGACGAGCGCTCGATTGGTCAGGCTCTTGGAACCGGGAGGGCGGATCGAGCCGAAGATCGGACCGCACGGGATGATGTCGATCGATTCGCGGCGCGTCACTTCGTCGAGAACTTCCAGAGGGCGTTGTCGGTACGGACGAAGAGCGCGTCGCCGGCAGCGGCGGGACTCGCCAGGATCGCTGCGCCGAGATCGTACTCGGCGACATTCTTGCTGTCGGCTCCGTCCAGGCGGACGATGATCGCCATGCCCGCTTCGCTGAACGCATACAGGTGGTCGTTCGAAACGACCGGCGTCGACCAGAAACTCCCGCCGACTCGCGCCTGCCAAGCCCGCTCGCCGGTCGCCAGGTCGACTCCGGTCAGTACCCCGCTGCTCGACAACAGATAGATCGTGTTGCCCGAAACGACCGGGCTGGTATTGCTCGGTCGCATCCGAGGGCTCGACCAGACGTCGGCCGGCGTTTCCCCCGACACGTCGAGCAGCAGCAGGCCGTCGTACGGCAGGAGCAGACGCTCGCCGAGCACGACG
>CAZZBI010000223.1:0-9079 GCA_964652385.1 uncultured Pirellulaceae bacterium
CGGGGTCGGTCGCACTACGCCAATCCAGTGCGACCGGGGTCGGTCGCACTACGCCGATCCAGTGCGACCGGGGTCGGTCGCACTACGAGTTCGGCGCGGGCCCATCGTTGGCCCGCGTCGTCCCCGACGCGCGGCCGTGCGACAACGGGAATTCAGGACGCTCCGCAGCGCATTCGGAGTCGACACCATCCACCCTCGGCTCGGGACGAGCCGGGGCTACGTAGAAGCGACGGCCGACCCCGTCACTCCGTCTCCTCAGCGCCTCCGTGAGAAAACTCCTCTCCGTGCCTCCGCGACTCCTCGGCGTCCCCCGTGTCTCCTCGGCGTCCCCCGTGTCTCCCGTCGTCTCCCCGAATAACCCGCGACCGGTCGTTCAGGCCAGCAATTCCGAAATGACTCGGCCATGGACGTCGGTCAGTCGCCGATCGATGCCGTCATGGCGGACCGACAGCTTCCGAAAGTCGATCCCGAGCAGATGCAGGATCGTGGCATGGATGTCGTAGACCTGAGTCGGGTTGAGGCGATCGGCCGGCTTGTAACCCCACTCGTCGCTCGGCCCGTACGAGACACCTCCCCGAATCCCGCCTCCGGCCATCCAGTTCGTGAAGCAGTACGGATTGTGGTCTCGCCCGACTCCTCCCTGAGACGACGGCATGCGGCCGAACTCGGTGGTCCACAGGATGATCGTGTCCTCGAGTAGCCCGCGCTGTTCGAGGTCCTTGATCAGCGCGGCGGTTCCTCGGGCCATGCCGAGGGCCAACGGTCCGTGATCTCGCGCGAGGTTCTCGTGCGAATCCCAATTGCGCCGCGGAAAGCCGTTATCGTTCCCCGACCAGATCTGCACGAAGCGGACTCCGCGTTCGAGCAGTCGCCGTGCGACCAGGCACTTGCGCCCGAAGTGTTCCGTCTCTTCCTCGGCGTTGATCTCGGTCGGCCACGAACTGCGACCGTGATCGAGGCCGTAGAGCTTCATCACGTGAGCCGGCTCGTCCGACAGATCGAGCGCCTCGGGGGCCGACAGCTGCATGCGAGCCGCGAGCTCGTACGATCGGATCCGCGCTTCGAGACGCGAGTCTTCCTCGCGCCCCGCCAGGTGTTCCCGATTCAGTCGTTCGAGCAGTTCCAGCCCCGCTTGCTCGGACGCCGGCCCGATCTTCGGCACCTCGGGAGGAAACAGATCGGCGATCGGCCGATCGCTCCCGGGGCGAATCACCGTCCCCTGATGCTGCGCCGGCAGGAACGCGCCGTGCCAGTTCTTCGGGCCGTTCGATGCGTAGCCGCGATGATCGGGAAGCACGACGAAGGTCGGCAGATCGTCGTTAAGACTGCCGAGCGCGTAGCTGATCCAGCAACCCATACCGGGGAAGCCGGGGAGCTGGAACCCGGTCGCCTGCAGATAGGTGGCCTGACTATGCACGCCGGTCTTGCCGACCATGTTGTGGACGAAGGCGATCCGATCGACGACGTCGCCCAGAGGAGCCACGACCTCGCTGAGTTCCTTGCCGCATTCGCCGTAGGGGCGGAACGCGAAGGGGGACTTCATCCAGGGGCCGAGACCGTCCTGAAACGTCTCGACCTTCTCGCCGAAGTCGGACGGTTCGCCGTGTCGCTTGGCGAGCTCCGGCTTGTGGTCCCACAGATCGATATGACTCGCCGCACCGGCCATGAAGAGCTGCACGACTCGTTTCGCCCGCGGCGGATGATGGAACGCGTCAAAACGCGCGCCGCTCCCCAGACGGATATCGTCACCGGCGGCGACCGAGTCGTTGCCGAGCAGCCCGGCGAGCGCGAGCAGACCGAACCCGGCGCCGCTGCCGGCGAGCAGTTCGCGGCGTGTCGGAACATGATGCCTAGGGAACATCGATCGGTCTCCCGCGGCGCGACTCGTCGCGCCTCAGTCGATGAAGACGAACTCGTTCAGATTGACGATCATCCGACCGGTGTTGGCCAGGCCGAACTCGCGGGCATACTCGGTCAGCGCCGCCAGCTCCGCGTCCTCGGGAGCCCGCCCGAGCGCACGCCGGAAGAGCGATTCGATCTGCCCCTCGAGATCGGGCGCATCCCGCTCGGCTCGCGCCGCCAATTCGTCCGCCATCGCGACGACGAAGCGGTTGTTGAGCATCGCGAGTGCCTGGAGCGATGTCTGCGTCTCGTCCCGCTTCGCGACCGACATCGACGGATCGGCGCAGTCGAGCGTCGTCAGGAACGGTTGCGGCTGCGATCGGACGATGAACCGGTAGATCGAGCGGCGATGGGTCGCGGGATCGAGCGGATCGTACTTCTGATATTCGTAGTGCGGCGAATGCTCGGGACGTTCGATGACGAAGTCCATGAAGCCCGGGCCTCCCATCCGCGTATCGAGTCGCCCGGCGAGGAGCAGGATCGAGTCGCGCACCTCTTCGGCCGACAGCCTCCGCCGGTTCATGCGCCACAGCAACCGATTGCCGGCGTCGATCCGCTCCGCGTCCGGATTCCGCGCCACCTGCTGACGATAGGCGCTGCTCAGGCAGACCATCCGGTGGAGTCGCTTGAACGACTGACCGCCGTCGCGGAACTCGACCGCCAACCAGTCGAGCAGTTCGGGGTGCGAGGGAAGCTGACCGCCGCGGCCGAAGTCGTTCGGCGAATCGACGATGCCGCGACCGAAGTGATGGAGCCAGATCCGATTGACGATCGATCGCCACGTGAGCGGATTGTCCTCCCGGACGATCCACTCGGCGAGCGCCGTTCGGATCGGGGAGATCGAATCGAGCGGGGACGTCGGGAATGAGGGGGACCGCTCCGGGCGAAGCGAGTTCGCCTGGCCGCGTCACGTCGCCGCGAGCGAGTACGAAGATCTCCCGAGGCCCGAGCCCCGCTCGACCTCGAAACGCGCCGGAGCCGGCATGAACCGTTCCGGCGTAGACGTTCGCGGGAGCGGGAAGCGAGTCCCGCTCGGCTCGTAAGGCATCGAGTCGCCGTTCGACGTCGGCGCGACGTGCCGGCAACTCCGGCCCCAGCGTCTCGGCCGTTCGCCGCTCGAGCAACTCGCGCATCGCCTCGGCTTCGCGGCGTTCCCGTTCGGGAGCGACCAGAGCCGCGAGCTGTTCGACCGGCGCGACGAGCGGCGCGCGACTCGAATAGCCGTCGGTCAGGGCCTCACGATGCCAGAGGCCGCCGTCGATCGAATCGGACGGCAGGACGGGGCGCCCGGCGGCGACATTCTCGCCGGCCGAAAGGATCTCGATCTCAGCGAGCGCGAGGGCGAATCGGTTTTCGCCTCGATCCCACAGTCGCTCGGCGACCAAGCGGACGAAGCGCGCCTGGTCCTGCAACTCGAACTCGACGATGCCGTCTCCCGGGTTCGGCTGGTCGCTTTCCGATCGATCGACGGCGACTCGGGGAGACCTGAAGTCGGCCTCATCCGAGAGTTCGATCCGATAACGGACCGGAAATCCGAAACCCGGCGTCGCCGGCTGCCAATCGACCGGCTTGGCGGGAATCAGGCGGATCCGTTCGATCGATCGCAGCTCGCCCAGATCGATCGCGATCGACTTGGTCGAGTCGGCCTGAACCGAGAACTCGCTGTGATAGCCGTTCGTCGGACTCGTTGAACGAGCCGCGAAACGATCGGCGAGCGCTCGCGCACCGAAGATGCCGTCGACGAGTGCCGTGCGCGACCAGCGCGGAGGGGCCTCGATCGAATCGAGCGACGTCACCTCGCGGATCGGCACGATCGCTCCGTTCGAGACGACGGTCAGTTCGCCGAGCGCAAAGATCCAATCGTTCGTGAGCGCCTGCCCCGACTGGCGACGGTTCCACAGTCGCGTGGCCGTGACGCGCACGAACCGTGCGGCGCTCCCGTCACCGTCGATCACGACCGCGAATCGTCCCGGCCGGTTCGAGTCATCGGCGATGCCGTCGTGCAGCAACCGAGGCTGTCGAAAATCGGCCTCGTCCGAGGCCTCGACCCGATAGCGTTCGGGAAAGCCGAAATCGCCGAATCCGTACTCGTCGGCAGCGACGAGCAGGATCCGATCGATCGGCAGCGGCCGGCCGAGATCGACCTGCACCCATTTCGGACTCTCGGGATCCGCAGCGACCTGAGAGTGCCAGCCGTAAGCGTCGGAGCGAGGGGAGCTCGGGTCATCGATCTCGGCGGTCGACCGTTGCAGCTCTTCCAGGCGTTGCCGGAGCGAACGCAGCTCGTCGGTCATCTTCGAAGCGATCGCCGCGTCGATCTCGTGACGCTCGCGTTCGATCGCTTCGATGGCGCGCGTCAGCTCGACGCGCCGTGCGGCGACCGCGGGATCGGGGTCGTAGGACCGATCGGCTCGATCGATCGCCGCGAAGACCGCCTGAAGCGCGTAGTAGTCCTCCATCGTCACCGGATCGAACTTGTGGTCGTGACATCGAGCGCACTGCACCGTCAGGCTGGTGAAGGTGTTGAGCGTGCTCGAGACCATGTTGTCTCGATCCAGACTGCGAGCGACCTGGCCGTCGATCTTCGATTCGTCGACTTCCGCATGCCCGATGAAGTCCCAGGGACCGGCGGCGATGAAACCGGTCGCGACGACTCCGTCGACCGTATCGGGCCAAAGCCGATCCCCCGCCAACTGCTCGCGGACGAAGCGAGCGTAAGGCTTGTCCTGGTTGAAGGCGCGAATGACGTAGTCGCGATAGGGCCAGGCGTTCTCGCGGAGCTTGTCCTTGTCGTAACCGTGGGTGTCGCCGTACTGCACGACATCCAACCAGTGTCTCGCCCACCGCTCGCCGTAATGCGGCGATTCCAGCAGTTCGTCGACCAGCTTCTCGTAGGCGAGCGGATCCGGGTCGTCGACGAATTGCTCGATCCGTTCGACAGTCGGCGGCAGACCGGTCAGGTCGTAGGTCAGGCGACGGATCAGCGTGCGACGATCGGCCGGCGGAGAGAAGCCCAAGCCGTTCCGTCGCAATTCCGCGAGCAGGAATCGATCGATCGGCGTGCGGAGATCCGCCGGATCGGCGTCATCGAGCTCGGGAGGTTCGGGACGCCGCAACGGCCTGAGCGACCACCAATCGAGATCGGCGATCCCCGGCTTCTCGATCCGGAAGCCTTCGGGCCAGCGGGCGCCGTCGGCGATCCAGGCGCGCACCGCATCGATCGATTCGCGATCGAGCGGGTCCGCTTCTTCGGGCATCGCCGCACTGCCGTCGATCGGCTCGATCATCTCGATCAGCAGACTCGCGTCCGGATCCCCCGGCTCGACCAGCGCCCCCGAGTCCCCGCCGTTCAGCGCCTCGGCACTCTGCAACGAGAGTCCTCCCTTGCGCTCGTCGTCGGCATGGCAGCTCAGGCAACGCCGCGCGAGGACCGGCGCGACGATCGAGCGGAAAGGATCGTCGTCGGCCGAAACGAGCGACGTGCTGACGAGCGCCGCCGAGAGCAGCAAGATCGCTCGCACCTGAAGCGGCTGCGGCCGTCGACGGAAGCATTGCCGCGCGACGTGCGGAACGGGAACGAGCGGCGGCGCATGCGACCGCGGGACGAGTCGACTCATCGGCGGCGTCCGTGTCGAAGCGAGGTGGGGAGGGGGGGAGCGGGCGGGGCGTTCGGAGGTTCGCAGCCGCGAACGACGCGAGACCGAACGGACTCGATTCTAACCGCGAGCCCCGCGCGATGCCTCCTTTCGCCGACGGTTCGGGAGCGAGTCGGTCGAGGAGCCGACGGCGTAGCGGCCCGAAGGGTCAGCCCGAGAACGGAGGGGATCGACTACGATGCCGTCTCGCCGAACCGAGAACGCCTGACGCTCGATTCGTCTTTCGGAGCGACCGCCGCATGCCCCCCCCTCATCGACGCCGTCGACCTCGCCGGGCGGTCCCGCGCCCGGTCGGCTTTCGCGACCGCCTGTACGAGACGATCTTCGAATCGGACACGCGCGAAGGGAAGCTCTTCGATCTCTTTCTGCTGACGGCGATCTTCGCCAGCATCGTCGCGGTGTCGCTGGAATCGGTCCCGTCGATCTCGGCGCAGCACCACGACAAGCTGATCGTGGTCGAGTGGAGCTTCACGCTCCTGTTCACGATCGAGTACCTGCTCCGTCTGTACTGCGTCGCGAATCGACGTGCCTACGTCACGAGCTTCTGGGGACTGATCGACCTGGCCTCGATCCTGCCGTCGTACGTCGGTCTGATCTCGGGCGGGGTCATCTCGTTTCCGATCCTGCGGTCGTTTCGGCTGCTGCGGGTCTTTCGAGTCCTGAACCTGTTCCATCTGTCGGAAGACGCGACCGAGATGGGGCAGGCGATCTGGCAGGCGCGCGGCAAGGTGATCGTCTTCCTGTCGTTCGTGGCGATCGTCGTCACCGTCTCGGGGGCGACGATGTACGAGATCGAGCGCTTCGGTCATCGCGAGTCGAAGTTCGATTCGATTCCGCAATCGATCTACTGGGCGATCGTCACGATGACGACGGTCGGCTACGGCGACATCGTCCCGTACACGCCGCTCGGCAAGTTCGTGTCGGCCGTGCTGATCCTGATCGGCTACAGCCTGATCATCGTGCCGACCGGTTTCGTCTCGGCCGAACTCCTGGCGGTGCGCCGTCACGACCATGCGCTGACGCAGACCTGTCCGCATTGCCTGCTCGAAGGGCACGAGAGGGATGCGATCTTCTGTCGCGTCTGCGGACACCAGCTCGAGCCGGACGGCCGACCGGTCGGATGACGCGGCGCGGCAGCGTGATCGACGGAAGCGGTCCGGGTCAGTGGCGAGCCGCGCCGTCGATCATGCAGCGACTGCGGCTCCGTTGCCGCGGAGCCGCCGTCGCAAGAATCAGAGTTCGCCGTCGAGGGCGAGCTTGTGGAAGGTGTGGGTGATCCGATCCTGGTTCTCGAGCAACCAGTCGATCGTCGGTTCTCCGCGCATCGCCTTGCCGATCGCCTTGGCCATGGCGGCCCGATGCGTTCGGAAGAGAATCTCGTGATCGATCACTTCGGTCAGCACGGCCGGATCGAGCCAGACCGAGACGATGATGCCCAGATCGTTCGCCTTCTCCTTGGGAATGTCTCCGGCGCGGACCGCGTCGAGCACCCCGTTGGCGATCGCCGCCTGGACCGTCCCCATCAGGATGTTGGTGTAGCGGTTGCTGGTCACGGTCACCTTGCTGACCATGACCGTCACCGGCTTGACCTGCACGTCGCAGTCGAGGATCGCAAAGACCTTGGAATGCCCCTTGGACTGATCCCCCATCAGTCCGGCGATCGCCTGGCCGACCGGTCCGTCGAGTTCGCCGATCACCACTTCGGGCTCGGCCGCCGACCATGCCGCCTCGTCCTCGACCAGCGCTTCGCCTGTCCGCATCACGATCCGTTCGGCCATCGCTTCGTTCCTGTTCCGTTCGCCGGGTTCGTCGATCGATCCGAAGTTCCCTGACGCCGCCTCGACGACGGCTCGCGTCCGCGGCGATTCTAGGCGACCGGCGGAGCGGAGCGGAGGGGACCGAGTGCGGCGAAGTCGCCGTCGCCGTTTGCCGTTCGCCCAACTCGATCGCTTCGCGGCTCGTCTTGCGGTCCCCGCTCGCCTGCCGACTCGGTAGACTCGGGACGTTCGTTCGCCCCGCATCGTTCCTCAGGCCACTCGGGAGAGTCGATCTCATGCGACGCTCGAACTTCCTCGCGACTCGGCTGCGCCGCCTGCCGATCCTTTCGGCGATCTGCGCGACGCTCGCTTTCCCCTTTGCCGTGGCCGAACCGCGTGCCGACGAAGGGATGTACCCGGTCAGCGAACTCGGCAACTTGCCGCTCGCGGAGCGCGGACTGCGGATGCCGGTGTCGGAGATCTTCGATCCGAACGATCTCTGTCTGCTCGACGGAATCTGCCGCGTCGACGGCTGCACCGGCAGCTTCGTCTCGCCCGACGGTCTGATCATCACGAATCATCACTGCGCCTATCGGGCGATCCAGAGTGCCAGCTCGCCGGAGCACGACTATCTGACCGACGGCTTCGTCGCGAAGACTCGGGCGGACGAGCTTCCGGCCCCCGGCTACACCGTCCGGATCACCGAATCGTATCGGGACGTTTCGGACGAGGTGCTGTCGGTCGTGACGGCCGACATGTCGTTCCTGGACCGCTCCAAGGCGATCGAAAAGCGTCGCAAGGAGCTGGAGCGGCAGGCCGAGACGGATCATCCGGGACTGCGTGCGGAAGTGGGCGAGATGTTCGCCGGCAAGACGTACGTGCTGTTCCTGTACACGTACCTGAAGGATGTCCGACTGGTCTTTGCGCCCCCCGACTCGGTCGGCGAGTTCGGCGGAGCGATCGACAATTGGGAATGGCCTCGGCATACCGGCGATTTCAGCTTCATGCGGGCGTACGTCGCGCCGGACGGATCGTCGGCCGAGTACTCGCCGGACAACGTCCCGTTCCGCCCGAAGCGTCACCTGCGGGTCCAGCCGGCCGGCGTGCGCGAAAGCGATTACGTGATGCTGCTCGGTTATCCCGCCCGAACCGCGCGGCATCGGACGTCGCACTTCCTCGAGTACGAGCGGGAGGTGCGACTGCCGCATCTGGTCGATCTCTACGGCACCGAGATCGGCATCATGGAAGAAGCCGGCGCGGCGGATCGAGGGGTCGCGCTGAAGTTGGCCAGCCGGATGCAGGGGCTCGAAAACGTCGAGAAGCGATCGCGCGGCCAACTCAAGGGGCTCCGTCGCGCCGGAATCGTTCCGGCTCGGCAACGACAGGAAGCCGAACTGCAGGCCTACATCGATTCCGATCCGCAGCGGCGCGAGCGTTACGGTGCGCTGCTGTCCGAACTCGATGCGTACTACGACGAGTTGACGGCCGCGGCGCCGCGGGAGCTCGACGAGCGCGCCTTGACCTCGACCTGCCGAACCTTGTCGATCGCGTTCACGCTGTTCGATGCGGCGTACGAGCGGGCCAAAGAGGATCTCGACCGCGAGTCGCCTTACATGGACCGGAACTGGCCTCAGACGCTCGAACGACTCAGGCTGTCATGCAAGGATCTGGACCTCGAGACCGATCAGCGCATGCTCGCCGAGATCATGAGGCGGCTGAGTCCCTGGATCGACGCCGAGACGTTGGGACCGCTCCCGGACGACG
>CAZZBI010000224.1:0-9079 GCA_964652385.1 uncultured Pirellulaceae bacterium
CCATCAGATCGAGCGTATGCACGATCGTCCTCCTTGCGCAAGCCTCCGCGCCGCCCTCGACCGCCCGACTCCCGGGCCCTGGCGCGGCGGCGATTATAGGTTTCCGGCCTGCAGAAGCCCAGCTCGATCCGTCGATACCTCGCTTCGTCAAGTCGCTACGCCGTAACGGCTTGCGCCGATCGACCCCACAAGTTGCGCACCCTGACGAGATCGAGCGAACCAGCGGAGCTGGCTCGACCCGGCAAGATGCGTCTCCCGCCGCACCCTCTTCGCCCTCCGAATCGAGCATGTCACGCCCCCACCACGAACTCGAGCACGAGCTGGCGCAGCTGCAGGAGCAGTTGCAGCAGGCGCGGAAGATGGCCGCGCTCGGGGAACTCGTCGGCACCACCACCCACGAGTTCAACAACCAGCTGATGACGATCCTCAACTACGCCAAGATGGGGCTGAGGTATCAGGACGAGGCGACTCGGACCAAGGCGTTCGACAAGATCCACGCCGCCGCTCAGCGGGCCGCGAAGATCACCAACTCGGTCCTCGGCATGGCTCGCAACCGATCGAGTCGCAAGGAGCCGACGTCGCTGGCGGCGCTGATCGACGAGACGCTGGTGCTCCTGGAACGGGAACTCTCCAAGTACCGAGTCGCGGTCGAGCTGGACCTGGATCAGGTCCCCGAGGCGCTGGTGTGCGGCAACCAGATCCAACAGGTGCTGATGAACCTGCTGGTCAACGCCCGTCAGGCGATGCCCAACGGCGGCCGGCTGATCGTCGGTCTCAAGACCGATCGCGAATCGCGGACGGTCGACCTGAGCGTCCGCGACTTCGGCATCGGCATGGATACCGCCACGCTCCACCGGATCTTCGATCCCTACTTCACCACGAAGCAGGGACCGGACGAGACCGGCAAGGGAGGGACCGGCCTCGGTCTCGCCGCCTGTCGCGAGATCATCGAGCAGCACGGAGGGAGAATCCGCGTCGAGAGCGCTCCGGGTAAGGGAACCTGCTTCACGCTGAAACTCCCTCAAGCCCCTTCGGCGGCCCCGGTCGCCCCTGCTGCTCCCCCCGCGGCCCTTTCGCCGACCGACTCGGTAGCGACTCGGTAGCGTTTCCTCGAGGCCGCCGCGGCAACTCGTGCATCACCGCTCGAGCGCCTGGCGAAAGAACGTCTCGAGCGTCTCGGCGGGAAAGAGCGCGAACGAGAACTCGCGGCTCCCCAGCAGCCGCTCGCGCCGCATCTCGCGTTCCCACCGTTCCCGCTCGTCGATCAGTCCCTGTCGTGCAGCCTCGACCCAAGGACGCAGCAGTCGGTTGGACCGTTCGATGTCGGCATGTCGGCGCACGAGACTCGCGTAGTCGGTCGGCTTTTCGGCGGCGATCCAATCCCGTTTCGTTCGCCAGGCCGCCGCTGCCTCGGCGTCCAACCGCTCCACGTTCTGCAGAAACGCCTCGGGACGAAACTCCAGGTCGCGAAGCGCCCGTCGAATCGCGTCCCCTTCCTCGTCGCGCCGCCCGGGGCGCGGAACGTCCAGTCGGAGCGTGGCGGTCGCGGTGACGAACTCGGGGGGCGTCAGTCCCCAATGAGCCGCAATGATCCGATCGGTCAGCCGGTCATAGTGGGCGCCGCCGATGCCGTGGACGAACGCATCGCTCGCCAGCGTTCTCGCGAACCAGGTCGTGGTGAGGGCGCGGGAACGGATCCGGACGTCGCTCCCGGCCGGCGACGACTCGTCGCGGATCCAGTCGCTCCCCAGGCCGCTCCACCGCCATCCGGCCCCGTCGTCGAGTTCCATCCGATCGCCGCCGAGCCCGCGCACGAACAGTCGTCGCCGACGCGGGTCGTCCCGTCGCCAGACCCAGAACGGCGTCTCGATTCGCTCCCCCTCGCGACCGAGCTCCGGTACCGGATGGGCGTTGCTCCGGATCCGATACTTGCGGCGATGTTCCAGGAGCGCTCCGTTGTAGTCGTCGCGCAGTCGAGCCGCTTCGCGCCAGAGCGAGAGGGCGAACTCGCGGAACGGGAGCGAATCGCAGAGCCGACCGAGCGGCAGTTCCAGCGTCTGCCACCCGAACCGCGCCTCGTACCGATGTCGGGCGATCGCGATCCGGGCGCCGAGCGGCAACGTCGGCGGCAGGTCGCGAGTCTCGCTCCACAACTCGGCGAGCAGCGGCGTCGGCACCCACGGAGCCATCCGCTCCGCGACCCGTCGAGCGAACGACTCGAAGAGTCGTTCGTCGACCACGCGCCGCTCCTCGTACGGCAGGCCGTCGGCGGGAGCGTCGATCGGCACCGTTTCGATTCGCGGCGCTTCGGGAGTGCCGGCGGGGACGCGGATCGCCGTCGACTGACAGAGATCGTTGTCGACGATCAGATCGACGCCGATTCCCGACGATCCGCGCGCCAGCCGATCGAGCACGCCATTCTTGAACCAGACGCCGGGATGGAAGAGCTGCGGCTGATGCCCGGCGAGAACCAAGGGACCGTCGCTCGGCAGCGACGGGAGATCGCGCCAGGCGGAGGTCCATTCGCGAGCGGCGGCGACGACCATGGTCCGAGCCGCCGCTCTCACGCGCCCCCAGTCGAAACCGACTCGGGGCGGAGCGACGCCCTTGTCGCACCGGCGATCGAACCGATGGAGCATCTCGACGACCGGCGGCTCGATCAGCGCTGCGCGATCCGCTCGCGGAGCGCGCAACAGAGGAAGGTCGTCGGCCACCGAACTCATGCGTCGGCCCGTTCCGCCACTCCGCTGCGGCAGCGCTGCGCCCGGCGCATCGCCCGCTGCAGCACCTCCTGGTAATAGGCGAAACGTCGGTCGGCATCGTCGAGCGAGCCGCCGAACGATCGCTTCTCGTCCAGATAGATCAGCGGCACCGGCAACTCGACGATCTTCAGGTCGTGCGCCACCGCCTGGACCCAGAACTCGAGCGGCATCGCATAGCCCGGCTCGGTCAGACAGAGGTCCCGCAGCGCCTCGACCCGATACGCCTTGAACCCGCAGAACGAATCGGTCAGCGACAGTCCGAGCAACTCCTCGAGCTGCTCGGTGATCCGGACGTTGATGGCGCGGCGCTGTTCGGGGGGAGCGGTGTCCCCCGGGAACGCCTGCAGATAGCGACTCCCCGATACGATATCCGCCCCGGTCTCGTCCAGCTTGGCGACGAACTGCGGGATCCGCTTCGGCTCGTGCTGACCGTCACAGTCGATGGTGACGAGGACGTCGTACCCTTCGCGCCGCGCATAGTCGAAGGCCGAGATCAGCCCCGCTCCATAGCCGCGATTCGGCTCGTGACGGATCACCTGCACGTCGCCTCGGGCGGTCAGCCGCTCCGACGTGCCGTCGGTCGAGCCGTCGTCGATCACGAGCACGTCGTCCGAGTACCGCAGCACTTCGTCGAGCACGCGGTCGACATGGGCCACTTCGTTGTACACCGGCAAGGCGGTCACGTAGCGACGGATCATGAACGGAACTCCTCGGTCTGCGGTCGTGGACGGTCGCTCCATTCTAGGAACGCCCCGTTCGGCGATCGACGAAAAAAGGACGCTCCCCCCGGCGAACTCCTTACGCCGGCCCCACCGAGTCGGTCGGGACGGCGGAGTCGCCGGGACCGGTCGAGTCGTTTCCCGCAAGACACCCCCCCTCCCCTTCGCAGACGTCACAGCCCGCGACTTCCCCGCGCCGCCGGGCGCGACATCGTTCGATCCGATCGGTCAGCAGCGGGATCAGCCAAGGGTGTCCGCCGATCGGCGCCGAAACGAAGACCGGCACGGCACCGCCTCGCGCGGCCGACGCCTGAGCGGCGAGTCGAGGAAGATCGCCGGTCCAGTGCTTTCCGGGAAGCAGGAAGAAGGGGCAGAGAACGACCTGCCGAGCCCCGCGTTCGACGCATCGCCCGAACGCCGTGTCGATCGACGGCTCGGCCAGTTCCATGTGCGCCGGTTCGACGATGGCGTAGGGCGCCTCGGCGGCGAACCGTTCGACGAATGCCTCGAGCGCCCGATTGCTTTCGGTTCGGCGCGAACCGTGATCGACGACGATGATTCCGAGCGTCGAGTCGATCGGAATCGGTGCGTGCGAGGGGTCGCCCGTCACGCCCCGCCTCGCGTCGGAGCCGCAGCTCCACCGGCGGCCTGAGCGTGAACGGCCGCCGGAGGTCGCCCCGACGGGCAGCACCCTTCGGGACAGACGTCATGGCTGGCGCCGCACGAACCGAGCGCCGCCTTGGGACCGCCGAGCGCCCGTTCGACCACCAGCTCGCGGATCATCGCGATGTAGCGCGGGTCGTTTCCGACCGTCGCGGCTCGGTGCAGTCGCATGCCGAGCTGTTGTGCGAGGTCGCGAGCCTCGGTGTCCAGGTCGTAGAGGACTTCCAGGTGGTCCGATACGAAGCCGATCGGCAACACGACCACCTCGTCGATCCCGCGCTCGTGCAGTGCCGTCAGGTGATCGAGAATGTCGGGCTCGAGCCAAGGCTGATTCGGCGGCCCGCTCCGACTCTGAAAGACCAGATCCCAGTCCGGCTTGCCGACCCCTTCGCCGACCAGTCGACACGCCTCGCGCAGCTGCGTCTCGTAGCGACTGCCGGTGGCCATCGCCGTCGGAATGCTGTGAGCGGTGAAGACCAGTCGCGTCGCTGCCCGCCGCTCGGCCGGCAGCGGATCGAGTTCGGCGGCGACATTGCGGATCGACGGCTCGATGAAACCCGGGTGGTTATAGAAGACGCGGATCTTGTCGAACTGCAGCGCGTCGGGGCCGATGGCGGTCCGAGCCGTCTCGAGATTCTCGCGGTACTGTCGACATCCGCTGTAGCTGCTGAAGGCGCTGGTCATGAAGGCCAGGCAACGACGGACGCCGTCCTGTTGCATGCGACGGAGCGCGTCGCCGATCAGCGGGTGCCAATTCCGATTGCCCCAGTAGATCGGCAGGTCGATTCCGTGCGCCGCGAACTCGTCGCGAAGGAGTCCGATCAGTTCGCGGTTCTGCGCGTTGATCGGACTGACGCCGCCGAAGTGGCGATAGTGCTCCGCCACTTCGAGCATCCGCTCGCGCGGCACCGGTTTGCCTCGCAGCACGTTCTCGAGAAAGGGCATGACGTCGTCTTGCCCTTCGGGACCACCGAAGCTGACGATCAGCAGCGCATCGTAGGGGCCGAGCATGAAGCCGAGTCCGATCCGGATGGAAGAGGTGCGAGGTCAGGGGCGTCGGGCGAGGCGCCGCGGTTCAGGCCTGCATCGCCGCCGTATCCCCGTGCCGCAGCGAAGCGATCCAGGGATCCATGTCCTCGAAGATCCGCCCCGGCTCGCCGTCGAACACCTTGCCGACGAGCAGATCGGTCAGGTTGTTGCGGTGCTGCGGGAACGCCTTCATGAACTCGCCGAAGCTGAACTCTTCGGTGTAGAAGGCGTTGACGAGCTTGCGGATCCAGACGACTCCCGCTTCGAACGGCCCTCGCCAGGCGCCGAGCGTTTCGGCCGACAGATCATTGCGGCGGAGAGCATCGACGATCGAGTCGGCTGCCATCTCGCCGCTCTTGAGCGCCAGGAAGACCCCGGACGAGTAGATCGGATCGATGAAGCCCCAAGCGTCGCCGACCAGGACCCACCCCTGTCCCGCCATCTGGCGAGTCTTGTACGAGAACTCGCGAGCGACGTGATAGCCGCTGACCAGCTCGGCGTCGGCCATCCGCTCCTGAAGCCCGAGACACTCCGCCTGTTCTTCGCGGAAAGTCTGTTCCGGAGTCCCTCGTCCCTTGAGCAGGTATTCGGCGTCACCGACGACCCCGATGCTGACCGTGCCGTCGGCGAGCGGGATGTACCAGAACCAGCAGCGCTTCGATCGTGTGTGCAGAATGCAGGTCACCTCCGGTTCCCCCGGAGGATTGCGGCGGGCATTGCGATAGTAGCCCCAGATCGCCGTCTTCTTCAGCTCGGGATCGACGACTCGCAGATTCAGTCGGTTGGCGATCATCGCCTGTTGACCGGAAGCGTCGACGACGATCTTGGCGGCGACCTGATGGTCGTTCCCCTCGGCATCGCGGATCGCCAGGCGATGCTCCCCTTGCTCCTGCAGATCGATTTCGAGCACACGGGTTCGGTCCAGGCAAGTCGCCCCTTTCTCGCGGGCGTTTTCGAACATCACCTGATCGAACTCGCCGCGCTGCACGTGCAGCGTCTCGGCGCAGTCTCGCTCGTCGGCGTCGGTGAAGAAGAACGGACGGCTCTCCTTCCCTTCATGGTTGACGAACTGGACGCCGTTCTTCCGCACGAACCGCCCGCTGCGGACCTTGTCGAGCACTCCCAGCCGCCGGAGCGTCCAGTACGTCTCGGGCATCAGCGATTCGCCGACATGAAACCGAGGGATCGATTCCCGTTCGACCAGCAGCGTCGAGAACCCCTGTTCGGCGACGAGCGCAGCGGTAGTCGTTCCGGCAGGGCCTCCGCCGATCACCACACAGTCGTAGCGGTCTTGCATGTCGATTTCTCCGGAGGGGAGTTCCGTCGGTGCGGAACCCGAAAAGGTCGCCCTCGGCGACGCGGTTGGATGCGGACCGTTCATTCTTGCCGAAATCGCTCGGTCAGCAAGTCGCATGGGTGCTGCCGCGCCCGACGTTCGGCCGATTCGCGGTTTCGGCGGCCGCTCGCCGGAAGGGCGAATGCGTGGGCGCCGTTCTCGCTCGGTCGCGAATCGTCCGGTCCCTCGCCCGACTCCCTCGTCAATCACCGGCCGGAAGTCTAGAATCGCCCCGTCGGGACCGTCCCTCCAGGTGGTTTCGACCTCTTTTCTCTCCCTGGTCGCGAGAGCGGTGCGATGCGAGTTCGGAAACCGGTCTTCCCCGGCGTGATCGAAGTGAATCACCAACTGGGAGAGATGATCGGCTGCAACATCTACCTGATCTACGATCGGGACGAATGGCTGCTGATCGATGTCGGCTACGACGACACGATCGCCGAAGTGCTCGAAATGATCCGGCAGCTCGACTTCCCGCTCTCGAACTGCCGGACGCTGGTGGCGACGCATGCCGACGTCGACCATATCCAGGCGCTGGCCAAGGCCAAGCAGGTGCTGCGGACCACCGTCACGAGCCATCCGAAAGCGGTCGCTCCGCTCGAGAGCGGCGATCGACTCTGGACGTTCGCCGAGATCCCGGCCCAGAAAGTCAGCCTCGAGATGCCTCCGGTCAAGATCGACCATCAGGTCGACGACGGCGATCGGATCAAGGTCGGCGACCTCGAACTCGAGGTCTGGTCGACTCCGGGGCACACCGACAGCCAGCTCGCGTTCCGCATGGGAGAGCTGCTCTTCAGCGGCGACAACATCTATCGCGACGGAGGGGTCGGCGCGATCGACGCGCATCACGGCAGCGATCTGCGCGCCTTCATCCGTTCGCTCGAACGGATCCGCGATGCCGACGTGAAGTGGCTGTTGCCCAGTCACGGGCCGATCTTCCGCAAGGATGCGGCGATGATCCAGCGGACGATCGACCGGCTGCAGACCTATCTGCACATGTCCGACTTCGGCACCTGCGCGATCGACTGGCCGCTGATGGACGAGTTCGAAAAGGAACTGGCCGACGGCAAGCTGCCGGAGTAATCCGCGGGGGCTCGCCTCCGGCGGCCGACTTCGGCTCGGGGCCCCCTCCCGAACTCATCGCGGAGGAGCCTCATGAAGGCTCCACTGGCCACCGTTCCTTCCCCAGCTTCCGATCGCTGCGGCGTCGCGTGCCGAGACGATGTTTCGAGGCCCGGTTCTGCCGGTTATTCCTCAAACTCCGCCCCTCGTCGAGCCGATGAGAGCGTCAGGTCCGACGGCGACCGTCAGGCGTCGCCGACGCCGTCCAACGCTGCGGATAACCGGAGGGGGGAACCTCGATGATCCGTCGTTCGCTTCTGGCGCTCGCGTGCGCCGTCGTGATGTTCTTCTGCATCCCGCAGACCGAAGCTGCCGCCCAGCAGCAGCAGGCCTACGGGCGCGTTTGGGGCGGCCAGTACTCGATGCGGGACTGGGATCGCTTCTACCACTATCCGTACGTCTACTATCCGCAGAACTACTACGGGAACGAGTACTATCGCTCCTCCGAGAGCCTGTACTACCGGTACCCGATGGAGATGCGGACGCCGGTCTACAACAAGGGCTGGCACAACTACTATCCGAATCCGCGGCGGTACCACTGGGGTCATCACTTCCTGCTGGACGTGTTCTGACCCGACCGAGGCTCGGCTCCGTTCGACCTCTCCGCACCGCAGACATCCGGGCGACGCGAGTCCTTCGCGTCGCCCGCGTCGTTTCTTGACGCGCCGCCACTCGCGACGCGACTCATCCCCGACGCCTCATTCGCGCCGCGGCGCCCGACGTTCCGCGACCGCCGCCAGGACCGCCTGAAGATTGGTCCGCGCGACTCGGCTTCCGGGGTCCAGACGGAGCGCCTGTTCGTACCAGGCGATCGCTTCGACCAGCTTCCCTTGTCGAGCGCTCAGGTTACCGAGATTCGTGAACGCCTCGGCGTTGTTCGGATCGAGAGCGATCGCCATGCGGATCCGCTGCTCCGCCTCGGCGGGATCGGTCGCGAGGAGCATCGCGCCGAGGTTGTTCTGCGCCTGGGACTGGTTCGGATCGAGCTCGATTGCGCGGCGATAGTACTCGATCGCCAACTCGGGATGCTCGGTCCGCTCGAGGTTCCCCAGATGCACCAGCGGCTGAGGAAGCTGCGGCGTCGCGGCGCGAGCCGCCTCGAGCAGCTCGCGCGCCTCGGAGCGTTTCCCGTTCCTCAACAGAACCATCGCCAGATTGGTCTTCGAGCGCGACGTGCCGAGCAGCTCGGCCGCGATCCGCAGATGCGTCTCGGCTTCGTCGTCGCGCCCCGCCTCGGCGAGCGCCAGTCCAAGCGCCGCCTGCGAGAAGGGACTCGCCGGTGCCTTCGCGACACTGTCGGACCAGATGGCGATGCGCGAGCGATACGCCCAATTTCTGAGGGCGGTCAGCAGTCCGAAGGTCGACGCCACCATCATCGTCGCGACGAGTGCCGACACCAGGGCGCGTCGTTCGTCGAAGGCGCCACGCCCGACCTGCTCAGCGAGCCGCAC
>CAZZBI010000225.1:0-2941 GCA_964652385.1 uncultured Pirellulaceae bacterium
TCGCGCTGCGTGACGCGCCCGAGCAAGTCCCGCAGCAGCGTCACGCTGTCGCCGGCCTGGTCGCGCGTCCGGTAGACACGGCCGAGCGGATCCCGCTCCGCCGTGATCCGGTCGTAGCCGGCCTGTCCGGGCGACGTACTCGTGTTGTGCCCCGGAAACGTGATCGTCGTGCGCCGGCCGAGCAGATCGTAGGCGTAGGTCGTCGTCTTCCCCTCGGGATCGGTCATCCCGGTGACGTGCGACGCGGCGTCGTGGGTCCAGGTCGTGTGCAGGCCGAGCCGATCGGTCTGCTGCACCAGCCGACCGCGCGCGTCGTAGACCAGCGTGGTGACCGCGCTCAGCGCATCGGTCGTCGTCCGAACGTGCCCTTCGCGATCGTAGGTCCGAGCGGTGACGGATCCGACGGTGTCGGTCTCCGAGACGACGCGTCCCAACGCATCGAGGACCCGATCGACACCGACGCCGTTGGGGTCGCGCACCTTCGTCAGGTTTCCGGCCGGATCGTATTCGTAGCGCGTCGACTTCCCGGCCTGGTCGATCGATTCCAGCAGTCGACCGAGACCGTCGCTGCGGAGCGTGACGACATTTCCCGCCGCATCGACCTGACGGAGCTGCTGCGCCGTACCGAAACCGGTGACGGTCGCCGTCTCGTCATACACGAACGACGTCCAGCGCGTCACGGTATTGGGGGCGGACCCGGCGGGCGGCCCGAGCGCTCCCTGCAGCAGCGGGCGACCGAGCGGATCGACGACCGCGATGCCCAGCACCTCGTCGTGGCCGATCGTCACGGCGGCGCCTCCGGCCGCGCCGGCCCCCATCGTCCAGCCGGCCCCGCCGTTGGCGACGGTGTCGGCAAGTCGAGTCAGCGCGCTGTTGACGTGCACGCTGAAGCTGCCGCCGCCGAGGCGCGGCACGCTGACGCCGCCGGTCGCATCGAGCCCGACGCCGTCGTCCAGACGCGCGTCGAAGACGGCTCGGGTCGTCGTCCCGGCCGTCGCGGCGACGCCGTCCAGTCCGGCGATCGGCGGCGCATGCGGGTAGACCGCCCCACGGGCGGTCAGCCAACGCGAGCGGGCGACCGGTCGCCCGAGCAGGTCGTAGCGCGCGGTCAGCTCGGCGTAGGTCTGAGCATCGGTCGGATCGAACGGATTGCCGTGCGCGGCGCGATTGCCGACCGCGGCAACGTGAGTGACGCGGCCGCCGAAGTCGGCGTTGACGAAGGTCCCGTGCCCCAGGCCGTCCATCTGTCCGGCCTGTCGTCCGCAGCAGGCATGCCAGTAGGCGGTGGTGACGGCGCCGAGCGGGTCGGTGGTCAGGTGCGGCTTGCCGTCGAGGTGGTAGGTGAACGACGCCGTCGCCGCTTCGGCGGTCCCGGGCGCCACCGCCAGCGAGACGAGCTGATTCCGGCCGTCGTAGACGAACGTGCTCTGCGACTTCTGATAGCCGCCGGCATCGCCCGCGTCGAAGTACCGAGGCGAGCGTACGGCCGTCCGATTGCCGGTCAGGTCGTAGTCGAACTCGGTCGTCGCCTCGAGCGCGGTGCCGTAGGCGTTCCGAACGCGAATCGTGCGGAGCCGCGCGTCGTAGGTCAGATCGGTGATCGTGCCGAGCGGATCGACGGTCTGCAGCGGCGTGCCGTCGGCCGCCAGGACCAGATCGACGACCTGATGGGAGGCGTTCGCCGCGGTCGAACGCGTCACCGCGAGCACCGCCGCATTGTCGGCGAGGGGCGTCAACGCCCGGACGAGCAGGACGGTGACGGCCAGCAAATTCGCGAGACCGACAAGGAGGCGCGGTCGTCGAAGGCGTGCTCCCACGACTCGCTGCAACGCGTAAGGTCGCGATGCGATCTCACGCAGCGACGAGAGGGTCGGAGCGCGGTGCCGAAGCTCTTCACGGGCCGAGCGAAGAGAGTCGGACGAGAGACGACCGCTCCGGATCGCTCTGTCCCCTTCGCGACTCCGGTATCGATCTTCGGGCATCGATCTCGTCCGACGACGAATGAGGATTAATCGAGCAACGCAGCGTCTGCTTTCGCAGGAGACACGCTATCGGATGGGAGAGAGCCGGGAAAGTCAGGGGCCTATTCGAGTTGGCCGGCGGCAGGAACGTACGCGAGAAACGGGGCTACCGAGCACCCCCGGAATCGTCCGACATGACTTGGTTCCCCATCGCCGAGGTCCTCGTCGCCGCGATCCCGGTAATGGCCGTACGCAAGCACCCGGCATCGACGTCCGGCCGCCGACTCGGACCATCAAGCGGACCTGTTCATGCTCAGCAGTCGCAGGACGATCGTCCGCAGCTCGTCGTTCGCTTCGGCCCAAGCGGCTCGAAGTTCGGCGGAAACTCCGCAAGAGCAGACGCGCCCCCCGCTGCGCCCCCCGCTTTCCGAAAAGGCCTCGAATCCTTGGGAATCTCGCAAGTCTTCGAGTCCATCAGCGCCCACTCGACCGATGTCTCAGTTCCGCTCACGATCACCGCAGGGAGTCTCGTTTCCTGCCGTTTTCTCAGGGAATCCGCTCGGTCTCGAGTCGGTCTGACGGCGTCGTGAGGCGCAGCGAGACTCCATGGCCTCGCTGACCGACGCGGCAAGCCCGCCTTTGTTTTCCGCCGAGATCCGTCCGACCACGGGACCGAGACCTTCCGATCGGCGAACGAGTCACTTTCGCAGCCGACGAATCGGTGCGACGGTGATCGGCTCCGCGGCCGGTGCCGACCTCAGTCGCCGATCGGCGGCTTCGCCGAGGCCCCTGAAGGTATCGCTTCGGCGCCGGCCTGCTGCGACGGATACAGCCGGTCGAAGATCGGCGATGCGGCCAAGGTCGTGACGATCGCCATGATCACCAGCATCGCGAACAGCTCGGCCGAAATGATGCCGCGCTGCAGCCCGATGTTGATGATGATCAGTTCCATGAGGCCGCGAGCGTTCATGAGGATGCCG
>CAZZBI010000225.1:2951-9023 GCA_964652385.1 uncultured Pirellulaceae bacterium
CTTCCCGATTCGGAATCCCGGTCAGTCGCGCCGCTCCCCAGCAACCGACCCCCTTTCCCAACACCGCCGCCGCCAACACCACGCCGCTCAACGCCCACAGCCACGGCGAATCGAGCAGGCCGATCCGCGTGTTGAGCCCCGAGTAGGTGAAGAACAGCGGCAACAACAGCGCCACGGTCAGCGGCTGGATCCGCTCGATCAGCGTCTCGCTGATCTTGCCCCGCGGCATCGCGGTCCCCATCAGGAACGCTCCGAAGACGGCATGCAGGCCGATCAGGTCGGTCGTCCAGGCACCGACCGCCATCAACGCCAGGCCGACCACCGTCCCCGTCTCGCTCAACTCGCCGTCACGGATCAACAGTCCCCGCAGGCGCCCGAGCACCGGCCGTACGACTCCCAGTACCATCGCCGCGAAGATCGCCGCGCCGCCGATGTTCCGCACCGCCAGCGACCAGTCGTCGTCGAAGCTTGCCAGCACGACCGCCAGCAGGCACCAGGCGAACGCATCGTCGATCGCACCGGCTCCGATCGCCACCGTCCCCATCCGCGTTCCCGCGAGCCCCTTGAAGTGGATGATCCGAGCCAGCATCGGGAAGGCGGTGATGCACATCGATGCTCCCAGAAACAAGGCCGCCTCGCTCAGCGACGTCCCCTCGGGAAAGAGACTCGTGTGCTGATGAAAGACCCCGCCCAGCAGTACGCCGAGCGCGAACGGAGCGGCCATGCCGGCGATCGAGACGGCGATCGAGCTGCGCAGATTCTGCGCGACGATATCGACCCGGAACTCCATCCCCACGATGAACATGTAGAGCGCCAGGCCGAGCTGCGACGCGGGGAAGAGATAGCTCTGCGTGTCGCGATCCTGCTGAGTCGCGTCCCACGGAAAGACGAACGCTTGCCATTCGGGAGCCAGCAGGCCCAGCAGCGACGGACCGAGCAGCACGCCGGTGATCATCTCGGCGACGACCTGGGGCTGACCGAGGCGAGCCGCAAGCAGGCCGACGATTCGGCAACAGGTCAGGATCACCGCGATCTGCGCAAAGAACTGGATCGCCGCCTCGACGTTGTTCATGTCGTCCGATCGCTCCCGCACCCCGAGGATCCGTGTCCGCCCTCCGACGACTATCACCGGCCGAGTCGTTCGCGTCCAGGACCTCCGACCGGGCCGGACCGCGGAAGGGGATTCCGGGCGCGATCCTTCGATTCGACCGGTCACGGACTCGGCGAGGACCGCCGATCGTGCGGGCCCTCGGCATTCCTGTGCCGAGGGCCCGAGGCCGAAAGGAGCTGGTTGCAGCGACCTCGGGGCCGTCGGCCGTTCAGTCGACTCGGCCGGACGAAAGCGTTTCGAGTCGATCGAACGATCCGGTCCAGCCGAGCGTCATGCCGCCTCGCGTCTCGCGGAACGCTGCCGTTTCGTCTGCCGTGACCGGACCGATCGGCTCGGACGTGACGGCGACGCGCGTCGTTCCGAACGGTTCGTCGGCGAACTCGACCGTCGTCCGCAGCGCGTCGGGGAAGGTCTGCAGCCCCGGGTGCTTGGCCGGCGCCTCGTGCTCGGTGCAGAACCGTTGGTCGTAGACCAGACGTCGGTGAGGTTCGATCACCCGATAGTCGAAGCGGCAGCAGAACGAGATGTCTCCCGGCTTCGACATCCGAACGAGCAACGACTGGCCGACTCCGATCTCCCCTCGCAGCACCTCCATCGAGAAACCGGTCGGCGGGAGCCAGCGTTGCTGGAGGGCGGCATCGGTCCAGAAGCCGAAGACCGTCTCGCGCGGTGCCGCAAGGCTCCGATGGATGACGAAGCTCGATCGCCCCGCGAACGTCTCGGCGAGAAACTCGGCGAGGCGATCCCAGGTCGAATGGCCTCCGACCTCGCGGATCAGACGGCGAGTCGCTTCGGCCTGTTCGGGAGTCGGAAGGCGCATCGTCATCCGCATCGTCGTCCGACCGTCGGTCTCGTCGAAGAGGACCGTGACGCGGAAGAGCGGCGGTCGATCGTCGTTGCCACCGTGATCGTAGACCAGCTTCCGCTCCACCTGGACCTCGTGGTAGAGCGTCTTGTTCGGATAGTCGACACCGTCGGGGCCGTGCATCGTGTACCACCAGACGCCTCCCGGACGGAGCTCCTTGGCATGCGTCGTCAGCGTGAAGCCGCGCGGGCCCCACCACTGAGCGACGTGTCGCGGATCGGTCCACGCTTCCCAGACGAGCGCGACCGGTGCGTCGTACGTCCGCTCGATGCGGATTTCGCTCGGATCATTTTCGGCGACCATGCGTGCCTTTCTTTTCGGCGGGAGCGGAAGTCGGAGCGGAAGTCGGAGCGGGAGTCGAATCGGAGGCGGTCGAAGAGAGTGTGGCGAGGTAGTCCCCCAGACGATCCAGACTCGCCTCGACCTGCTGTCGGTACTGTTCGAGGCAGCCGCGCGCCTCGTCGAAGCCGCTCGCGTTCAGTTCGCAGACACGGCGCTGCGCCTGATGGGTCTTGATCACCAGCCCGGCCTGTTCGAGCACCTTCAGGTGCTTGGTGACCGCCGGCAGGCTCATCCGCCCGAGAAAGGGTTCGGCCACTTCCGAGACGCTCGCCTTGCCCGCCGCCAAGCGCTCGAGCATCGCGCGGCGCGTCGGATCGGCGAGCGCCGCGAAGGTCCGACTGAGACGATCCGACATGACGCCGCCCGATGAAGCCGACAAGTTAATTAACCGGTCGGTTAATCTATGGAGAGGGGGCAGCCGCGTCAAGCTGAGGGCCGTTGCCAAAGGGCTTCCGGTCCGCAACCGACGGGGCGGTCTCCCGTTCGGCACCGCGGGGTCCTCCGGACCCTCCGTTCCGCTCCCGACGAAGGCGGCCGAGCGAGCAACGCGTCGATCGTCCGAGGCGCCTCAGCGGACCGCACTCGCCTCGCCGCGACGCGAGCTCGTGTCGGGGGCGAATCCGACTTCGATCTCGGTCGAATCGGGTTCTTCCGCCGGCAACGCCTCGATCGGCGGCGCGACGGGACCGGGAAGGACGTTGTCCCCCTGCGTTTCGATCGGAACGTTCGAGCGGAAGAGTTCGGGGAGTTCCATGCCTGCTTCGTTCAGCAGCAATCCGCCGCCGAGCGCTCGATAGGTCTGGACGACTGCCGAGATCAGTTCCTGACGCGTCTCGAGCTGGACGATACGCGCCTCCAGCAGGTCGCGCTGCGAGAAGAGGACGTCCAGATATTCCCCTTCGACGTTCTGAAACAGGTTGGTCGCGACCTCGACCGACGACTCGAGGGCGCGGACCTGTTCCTGCTTGATGGCGAGGCTCATCCGATAGTTCTCGACCTGGCGGAGCGAGTTGACCACTTCGGTATAGGCCTGCAGGATCGTTCGTTGATATTCGTAGACCGCCTGCAGTTGTCGTGCGTTCGCGTTCAGGTACTCCGCCTCGATCGCCTTGCGGTTGATCAGCGGAGCGACGAGTTGCCCGGCCGCTCCGGCGATGAACGATCCCGGATCGAACAGGAACCGCGAATCGAAGGCTTCGTAGCCGATGCCGGCGGTGAGGTCGACTCGCGGGTAGAAGTGGGCGCGAGCGACCAGCACGTCGAGTCCGGCGGCGGCGAGTTCGCGTTCGGCGGCACGGATGTCGCGTCGTTGCAGGAGCAGATCGGCCGGAAAGCCGGCTCCGAACATCCGGGCATCGACGTCGACGCTCTCCCAGGATGTCCGGGCGACTCGCTGCGGATACCGACCGACAAGGAAGTTGACGCGATTCTCGACTTCGACGATCTGCTGGGCGACGATCGACCGTTCGCTCTCGTTCTTGCGGACCTCGGCCAGGAACCGCTGCACCGGCAACTCGGTCCCTTGGCCCGCATCGCGCAGAGCGATCGCCGCCTCGAGACTTCGCTGCTGGATGGCGATCGTCTGGTCGAGCAGTTCGAGTCGCCGATCGAGCGCCGGCAGGCGGAAGTAGTTCTCGGCCGTTTCGGCGACGATCTGAGTGATCAGGTAGTTCCGACTTTCGATCGCCTCGACGTAGCGTTGTCGCGCCGCATCGCGGGCATTTCGGAACTCGCGCCACAGGTCGATGTGCCAGGTCAGATCCGCCGTGGCTCGCGTATTGGTCAACGGATCGGGAAAACCACCTCCGCCCGGATAGGTCAACTGATCTTCGGCGGCACCGAGCGGCGTGTAACGGCTCGACTTGTCGAAGCCGCTCAGCAGTCCCACGCCGACGATCGGAAACAGGACGCTGCGTCGCGCCATGATCTCGTTGGCGGCGATCCGGACCTCCTGATTGCGGATCCGGAGTTCCTGGTTGTTGTCCAATCCGTCGACGATCAGCGCGAACAGTTCGGGATCGCCGAAGAACTCCTCGATTCCGAGGTAGGCCGCGTTCGCCGGCGCCCCGGGACCCGGTTCGTCGGTCCCCGGCGGTACCGAGCCGCCGGCGGTTCCGACGAACTTGTCGGGCATGATCGGCCCCGGCTTGGGGCAACAGAGCTGCGGGATACGACAGCCGGCGACGGTGATCCCAAGAAGACTTGCCAACAGGCAGGTCGCAGCGTTTCGGGCGAGCCGACGACTCGTCCCGCAGCAGTTCGATTCGCTCGATCGCATCGGTCGGCTTCCTGCTCGCCCAAGCGTCATCGTGGTCGACCGCGTGCGGGCCTGACCGAATCGCGAAGCGCCTCGATCGAGTCCACTCGATGCGGCGACGACGCGTCCACGAGACCTATCGGCCCGCCGACCGTTACATCGCAACGAAACGTCGCGATCGACAGCTTCGAAAGGCCATCGCAGCGAACTGTCCGGGACGTTCGGGGGACAGATGCCGGTGCCTTTTGCCTAACCGAAACGCTCGCCGTTCGACGTCGGATCGCGCCTCCCCCCGCATCGAGCCTCGTTGCGGAGAATCGCATCGCCGGTCGGGCCCATCGCGCGGCACCGCCACCGCGCGATGGGAGTCGCTCGCGAACCTCTCGCGGACTTCCCGGCGGCATGGTCGAACGGCGCATCCGAGGAGGTTCGCTCCAGCCTCGGATGCCCCCGACGGCAACGGATCCGGTCGATCAGGTCGAGCCGTGTTCGGTCAGTTCGCTGAGCGGCTCGTCATGCTCGTCGCGGATCAGCTTGCGGCCGTCCGAGAGTTTCGCGAACAGGTAGTAGAGCCCCGGAATGACGAAGACGCCGACCAGCGTTCCCAGCAGCATGCCTCCGACCGCCGTCGTGCCGATGGTTCGGTTGCCGATCGCTCCCGGTCCTGTGGCTCGCACCAGCGGGATGAGCCCTGCGATGAACGCGAACGACGTCATCATGATCGGGCGGAACCGGAGTTTGCCGCCGAGAATGCCCGCCTCGACGATGCTGGTCCCTTCGCGCCGTTTCTGGATCGCGAATTCGATGATGAGGATCGCGTTCTTGCCGAGCAGGCCGACGAGCATGATCAGGCCGATCTGAGCATAGACGTCGTTGGCCAAGCCCATGCCCTGCAGGAACAGGAACGAGCCGAAGAGCCCGACCGGCAGCGACACGAGGACCGCCAGCGGCAGCAGGAAGCTCTCGTACTGCCCGACGAGCACCATGTACACGAAGATGACGACGACCAGAAAGATGTAGATCGCTCCGTTGCCCGCCCGTGCCTCGTCGTACGAAAGGCCGCTCCAGTCGATGTCGTAGCCGCGCGGCAGCGTTTCTTCGGCGACTTGCCGGATCGCGGCGATCGCTTCGCCGCTGCTGTAGCCCGGAGCCGGAGCTCCTTGGATCGGAGCGGTCGGATACAGGTTGTAGCGCGTGATCTCGTTGAGTCCCTGGCGCTTGACGATCTTCATGAACGACGAGTACGGGACCATCTCGCCTTCGTCGTTCCGCACGAAGAGCTGATCGAGATCTTCGGGATAGCGTCGGAACTCGGGCTTCGACTGGACGTAGACCTTGTAGAACTGACCGAAGCGGACGAAACCCTGCTCCCAGGTGCTGCCGACGACGATCGAGAGGTTATCCATCGCGTCGCGGATCGAGACCCCCTTCTGCATCGCGACGTCGTTGTCGATGACGATCTCGTATTGGGGGTAGTTCGAGGCGAAGAACGTGAAG
>CAZZBI010000226.1:0-8996 GCA_964652385.1 uncultured Pirellulaceae bacterium
GCACTCCGTGCCCGAGGTCGGGTTCGCTCGAACACCGTTGACGTTGCGAACGGATGGCAGCAGCGCGCCGAAACCGTGCCTCGGCCTCGGAGAGGCCGGGCCCACGACCAGCACCCTCCGCGCACTCCCCAGCCCGTAGCGCCAAGCGCAGGGGCCCTCCGCGCACTCCCATTCCATTCGGTGCGACCGGGGGCGGTCGCACTACGGTGAACGCATCGCCCGCGCGGCGTGTCTCGGCGCTGCGCTTCGGCCGAATCGACTCGTTCAGCGAGCCGACAGGGTCGGACCGGCGGCGAGGATCTCGGGGCTTGCGCCGTCGCGGTACTTCTCGAAGTTCCGATCGAACAGCTCCGCCAGCTTCAGTGCCGTCGCTCGGTACGACGGACCATCGCGCCAGGCGTTGACCGGCTGGAGCACCTCGGCCGGCACGCCGGGACAACTGATCGGCGCCGCCAGTCCGAAGATCTCGTCGGCGCTCGTCGAGACGTGCTTGAGCTGACCGGAATGGATCGCGTCGATGATCGCTCGCGTATAGACGAGCGGAATCCGCTTGCCGACTCCGTACGCGCCACCGGTCCAGCCGGTGTTGATCAACCACGCCGACGCCCGATACTGCTCCATCTTCTCGGCGAGCATCTCGGCGTACTTCGTCGGATGCCAGACCAGGAACGCGGCGCCGAAGCAGGCCGAGAAGGTCGCTTGAGGTTCGTTCACCCCCTGCTCCGTCCCGGCGATCTTCGCGGTGTAGCCGCTGATGAAGTGGTACATCGCCTGTTGCGGCGTCAGTCGCGAGACGGGAGGGAGCACGCCGAACGCATCGCAGGTCAGCAGGATGACGTTGCGCGGATGGCCGCCCAGACACGGCGTCTTGGCATGCGGAATGAACTCGATCGGATACGAGACGCGCGTGTTCTGGGTCAGCGATCCGTCCTCGAAATCGACCGTCCGCGTTTCGGGATCGATCGTCGTGTTCTCAAGGACCGCTCCGAAGCGGATCGAGCCGTAGATCTCCGGCTCGCGCTCGTAGGACAGCCCGAGGCACTTCGCGTAGCAGCCCCCTTCGATGTTGAAGACCCCTTCGTCGGTCCAGCAGTGTTCGTCGTCGCCGATCAGATCGCGATGCGGATCGGCCGACAGCGTCGTCTTGCCGGTCCCCGAGAGACCGAAGAAGAGCGAGACGTCTCCGTCATGCCCCTCGTTCGCCGAGCAGTGCATCGAAAGGACGCCCCGCTTCGGCATGATGTAGTTCATGATCGTGAAGACCCCCTTCTTCATCTCGCCGGCGTACTCGGTGCCGAGGATCACCATCTCGCGGCGTTCGAAGCTCAGGGCGACGCTCGTATCCGAAGCGACTCCGGGGATCGATCGATCGGCCGGGTACTGACCGGCGTTGTAGATCACGTAATCCGGCTGTCCGAAGGAAGCGAGCTCCTCGGTCGTCGGCCGGATCAGCATGTTGTGCATGAACAGGGCGTGGTACGGGCGCGAGCAGATGATCCGCACCTTGATCCGATAGGTCAGATCCCACCCGGCGTAGCCGTCGACGACATACAGTCGTTCGCAGCCGTTCAGCGCCTCGACCGCCTGCTGCCGCAGCGCCGCGAAGCTGGTCTCGGGGAGCGCCATATTGACCGGCCCCCACCAGATGTCGTCGCGGCTGTCGGGATGTTCGACGACGCGCTTGTCCTGAGGACAACGACCGGTCTTGGCGCCGGAGAACGAGACGATGGCGCCGAGGTCCGAGATCCGCCCCTGGTCGTAGGCGATGGCGTGCTCGTAGAGAACTGCCGGAGCGGCGTTGCGGTAGACGGGGGTTCCGAACTCGGAACGAGCGATCCGATCGACGAGCTGAGGCATGGGGACCTTCCGGCGCGAGGAACCGACCTGTCCGCACGAGCGTGGGACTTCGCGAGCGGTCGGCGACCGCCGCGTCTTTCGGCCGGCCCTCGACCGAAGCGCGACGGGCCTGACCGCATTGACCCATGGTCCCGCATCCAAGTCAAGACGACCTCGCGCCGCTGCCACACGCCGAGGCTTGCGCAACGCGAACCGAACGAGCGGTCGCGCCAGGCTCAGTCGCCGTAGCCGAACGCTTCGCCAGCTCGATATCGCTCCAATCGTTCGGTCAGCTCCGCCGTCAGTTCGGGATCGGCGTTCGCCGCGATCGCCCGCTCCTGCACCTCCACCGCCTGCTCGAACTCGCCGGCTCGCGCGTGGGCCGCGGCGAGCGTGTCGAGATACCCTGCCCGCTTCGCTTCCTCGCCGTGCGTCTCGGCCAGCTTCGCCATCCGGACCGATCGAGCCCCATCATGCAGGGCCGGATCGGCGGCGGTCGCATGCGCCCAGGCGACCTCGTTCAGGAACTCCGCCAGCAACCGACTCTCTTCCGCCGTCAGCTCGCTCTTCCAGTCGATCCGCTCGAGCCGCTCGAGCAGCCGGTCGATTCGTTCGGGCTCCGAGTCTCCGGACGACACATCCGGAATGTCGTCCGATTCGAGCTTCCCGTCGGCCGCCTGCCGCAGCGCGATCACTCGCTCGAAGTCGAGCAGCATCCGGTCGAACAGCCCTCCCGCCGTCTTCTCGTCCATCCAGCCGTAACTGATCGTCGCGATCCCTTCCGAGATCGCCAGCGCCTCGAAGGCCGCTTCCTCGTCGAACGGCATGCCGAACCCGCGTCGAAAGAGCTCGTCGGTCGCGTCGCGCAGTCGATCGAGAAGCGCCGAGCGGACTTCCGCTGGAGCCTCGGTCGGAAAGTGCTTCGCGACCAGCCTGGTCAGCACGAACCTCAGCGACGCCTGGCCGTCATCGCGCTCGGCCAGACGCCGAAGCCCCTCGCCGACCGCGTCGACCTCACCCAGCTGCATGCTCGCGGCGATCGCGAATCGTCGCCCTTCGTTCGCCAGACCGGCGGCCGGACCTGGGGGCCACGAGTGGATCCCCGACTCGAGGATCGCGACCCCTTCCGCCGCGCGCGCCGGACTGTCGGCGACGACCGCTCCCGACTCGAGTTCGCGCTTCACCGACTCGATCAGCGCCAACGCGAAGTTGCGGCGATGCTGCAGGTACTCGGCCGTCGGCGGATCCGAGGCGGTGACGTCGCACAACAGCCGGAACGGTTCGATCGCACCGAGCGGGTTGCCGAGCTTCATGCGGGTACCGGCCAGATTGTTGGCCGATCCGATCGTCTCGGGATCCCGATTGCCGAGGAGTTCGCGTCGCCCGGCCAGCGCGGTCGCGAACCGCTCTTCGGCCCCCTGAAACCGACCGGCGGCAAGCATCACCGCTCCGAGATTGTTGACGGCGGTCAATGTCGCCCGATCGGCGTCTCCCCAGAGTCGCCGTCGCACCTCCAGCACATGATCGACCAGCGCCGCGGCGCGATCGAACTCGCCGAGGCGCATCAGCGCGATCGACTGGTTCTGCTCGATCGTCAGGACCGACGGATGCGATTCTCCGAGTCGCCGGCGGTAGGCGGCGGCGATCGTCTCGAACCGCTCCGCGGCCGCCTCGTGACGTCCGGCTCGCAGATCGGCGATCGCGATTCCGGTCGAGGCGACGAGGACGACCGGATGATCAGGCCCCAGTCGCTCCGAGCCTGCGGCGATCGCGTGGTCCCAGAGCGCCTGCGATTCGGTCGTCTCTCCCGTTTCGCGCAGTGTTTGTGCCAGATGGTGTTCCGACAACAACGTGTCGGGGTGATCAGGCCCGAGAACTCGTCGGCGCCGCTCGCGATTCGCCCGGAACGCCTCGATCGCCTCGCCCGTCTCTCCGGCACCGGCCAGGGCGAGCGCCAGGTTGTTGGCCGAGATCATCGTCTCGGGATGCTCCTCGCCGGCGTTGCGGATCCGGATGTCGAGCACGGACCGATAGAGTTCGATCGCTCGGGCGTGGTTCCCTCGCCCGCGCTCGGCACCCGCCAGGTTGTTCGTCGTCGCGAGCGTGTGCGGATCCTCGGCGCCGAAGAGGGCGAGTTGCCGGCGATAGGTGCGATCCAGTCGCTCATAGGACTCGTCGTCCCTGCCGGCGGCGTCGAGCGCCACGGCGGTCGCCTGATCGACGGCGAGCGTCAGTCGATCGTCGGCGCCGAGCGCTGCGGCACAGCGCGCTCCGAGCGATTCGACGAACGCGAGCAGTTCGCGATTCGGTCCCCCGCGATAGCGCGCCCAGAACAGGAGCAGCTCCGCATCGAGTGTCGGTCGCGCCTCGTCGCCGGCCAGCGCCCGATGCCGCTCGGCAGCCCGCTCCGCGGCATCGATCGCGAGTCCATGGTCCCCGAGTCCCAGAAACGACCGACCGAGCGCGTCCGACAACGACGCGTCGGCGATCGGGTCGTCGGCGAGGGTCCGGTCGAGATCCTCATAGGCGCGGCGCAGGACGAACGACGCCGGCATGTCGTAGCCCGCTCCTTCCGACGGATCGGAAGACCGAAAGGCGCCGATCACCAGGTCGAGCAGCTTGCGGGTGCGGCGCTCGCTGGACTGAGCGGCATCGCGAGCCGTTTCGGCTTCCCCCCTGGCCCTCACCGCCTCGTCCTTCGCTCGGCCCATCGCCTCTTCGGCCGCGATCGCGTCGGCTCGCTCGACGAGCGCCCAGCGGGTCAACGAGATCGAGACGACGATGCCGGCGACCAGCAGCAGCAGCACGGTGGCGGCGAATCCGACCGCCAGACGATGCTTGCGCACGAACTTCCGGATCCGATAGTTGGCCGACGGCGGTCGCGCCTCGATCGGCTCGTCCGCCAGAAACCGAGCGATATCGTCCGAGAGGGCGGCGGCCGAGGCGTAACGTCGTTCGCGTTCCTTTTCGAGCGACTTGAGCACGATCCAGTCGAGGTCGCGGCGCATGACGCCCGAGAGGCGCCGCGAGTCGATTCGTCGCTCGGCCGAGATCGACTCGGTCCGCTCGCGCGTCTCGACGATCCGCTGACTCGGTCGCTGCGGCTCTTCGTCCCGAATGCGCGACAGGATCGCCGAGAGCGCGGCGCCGCGCAGCGTCTCGCGCCGCAGCGGCGTCGATCCGGTCAGCAGTTCGTACAGCAGCACCCCGAGCGAATAGATGTCGGTGCGCGTATCGACATCCCGATCGTCCGACCGCGCCTGTTCGGGACTCATGTACTCGAGCGTGCCGACGATCTGCCCGAGACCGGTGTGGAGCGAACGCTCGGTCAGCCGCCGCTCGATCGCCTTGGCCAGGCCGAAGTCGATCACCTTGGCGATCGGCATGCCGTCCGCTTCGCTCACCAGAATGTTCGACGGCTTCAGATCGCGATGCACGATCCCCTTCTGATGCGCGTGCTGGACCGCCTGGCAGACCTGACGGAACAGACTCAGACGCGCCGGAAGGTCGAGTTTCCGCTCGTCGCAGTACTTCGTGATCGGTACCCCTCGGACCAGTTCCATCACGAAGTACGGGAGCCCCTCGTCGGTCGCTCCGGCATCGAGCACGCGCGCGATGTTCGGGTGGTCCATCAGCGCCAGCGCCTGACGCTCCGCCTCGAACCGCGCGATCACCTGATCGGTATCCATCCCCGAGCGGATCAGCTTGAGCGCGACGCGGCGCGATACCGGCCGGCGCTGCTCGGCCAGGAAGACCGATCCCATTCCTCCCTGGCCGATCGACTCCAGGATCTCGTAGGGACCGATCCGTCGTCCGACGATCGATCGGAACGCCCCCGCCTCGGCCGATCGCCCCGGCGAAAGGGAACCGTCGGGCACCTCGGCGCGCGATTCGAGTTCGAAACCGCCGTCGACCGAACCGATCGCTCCCTGATCGATCGCCGTCGCCGCAGGATCGTACGGCGGTTCCCCTGCCCCGCGATCGATCGGCACGGTCGGATGATCGACCGAACGGGGATGCGTGACGTCGGCCAGACGCGATTCGAGCCACTGGCGCAGTTCGTGGTCGTCCAGCCCATCGAGCAGCTCCCGCCGCTCGGGAGGCGCCATGCGGATCGCTCGTCGGAGCAGCTCCTCCCGTTCCATTGCCGTTTCCCCCTCCCCGTCTTGGTGCATCGCCGCTCCCACCAAGGTCGCGGTCGGACGAGGGGAATGCCATCGGTCGAGATCGGAAATCGAGGGGGTTAGGGAAAGTGACCGATCGGGGCGAGGGAGACCGGAGCCGATGCTGGCAACCGCCGCCGCTTCGTGACTTCGGACCGCTCGGAGTGGTCGATCACCGGGAGACGATCCGATGGGGATCGACACGGGGTTGCTGCACATCGAGCGGCCGGCCGCGTCGTCGATCCGGTCGCCGGCTCCGTCGAGCAACGCCGTCGAACAACGACGTCGAGCGGCTCTTTCGGAAGGCCAGCGAGAACGGAATCGTGAGCGAAATCGACCTGATGTTCGGAGCGGTCGGCGCCTATCTGGCGATCTCGTCGCTCGTCCGTCTGATGAAGGCGGAGGAGGTCGAGGTGCTGCTCGAGGTGCAGGCCGAGCTGGAACGGCTGCAGCGCGACGGGGGAATCGGCCGAGCCGCCTGACGCGAGGTCGCTCGATCGCTCTGCGGAGACTCGGGGCAGCCCCGGAACTTCCGGCAGCGCCAGGACTCGAGGGAGCCCCAGTCCCCTCGATTCCGAGACGGTTCGCCTTGGTTCGAGCGGGCGCGGCCGTTCGAGGTTGCCCGAAAGCGACGTTCGGGACACACTGTCGAGGCTAGGACCCGTCTTTTCTCGGGCTCCGCTCGCTCGCGCCCCTTTCCGAGCCTCGGCTCCGCTGCCGCATGACGAAGAAGCTGTATATCGAAACGGTCGGCTGCCAGATGAACCTGCTGGACAGCGAGATGGTGGTGGCGGCGCTGCGCCGGCAGGGGTACGAACTCACCGACTCGACCGACGACGCCGACACGATCCTGTTCAACACCTGCAGCGTCCGGCAGCATGCCGAGGACAAGATCTACAGCGCGCTGGGGCGGCTGCGGGCGACCAAACAGGCGCATCCCGACAAGGTGATCGGCGTGCTCGGCTGCATGGCTCAGAAGGATCAGAAGACGATCTTCGATCGGGCGCCGTACGTCGATCTGGTCGTCGGTCCCGGGCAGCTGCAGCAGGTTCCCGAGCTGATCGAACAGGCGCGCGAGAAGCCGGGGCAATACGTCGCCCTGAGTCTGGATCGCAAGGCGGGAAATCTCGACGCGATCCGCCGCTCGCACGAATACTTCGATCCGCTGCGCGATCCGACGATGCGTCCGACGCCGTTTCAGGCTTACCTTCGGATCCAGATCGGCTGCGACAAGTTCTGCACCTACTGCATCGTGCCGATGACGCGCGGCCCCGAACAGGGACGACCGCCCGAGCAGCTGATCGCCGAAGCGCGCGTCCTCGCCGATCAGGGATGCAAGGAGATCACGCTCCTGGGCCAGACGGTCAACAGCTATCGACATGTCGACGGCGGCCGCACGACGCGACTGTCGGACCTGCTCGCCCAGCTGCACGAGATCGACGGGATCGAGCGGCTGAAGTTCGTCACGAACTACCCGAAGGACATGACCGACGATCTGCTCCAGGCGGTCCGCGATCTGAAGAAGGTGTCGCACTATCTGCACGTGCCGGCTCAGAGCGGTTCCGACGACGTGCTCAAGCGGATGAAGCGCGGCTACACCGTCGCCGATTACGACGAGATGATGGCGCGGATCCGCGAGACGATTCCCGAGGCGTCGGTATCGAGCGACTTCATCGTCGGGTTCTGCGGCGAGACCGAGGAGGAGTTCGCGCTGACCGTTCAGATGGTCGAGCGGCATCGCTTCAAGAACAGCTTCATCTTCAAGTACAGCGAACGCCCCGGCACGACCGCCGCCAAGCTCCGTCCGGACGATGTGCCGGAAGAGGTGAAGAAGCGCCGCAACAACGACCTGCTCGCCGTGCAGAACCGGATCAGCGAAGAGGACAACCGCCCGTTCCTGGGGCGGAAGGTCGAAGTGCTGGTCGAAGGGCCGAGCAAGCTGTCGCTGAAGCAGGACGACCAGTCCGAGGTCCTGCAGCTGACGGGGCGGACGATGTGCGATCGGATCGTCGTCTTCGAAGGGAACCGCCGGCTGATCGGCCAGACGCTGCCGATCGCGATCGTCGACTACACCCCCTTCACCCTCCACGGCTCGGTCGTCACGCGGCATGTGCACGGAATCACCGCCGGAGCGGTCTGAGCGACGATCGCGCGGCGATTCGTCTGGTCCCTGCCGCCCCCCTTGGTGTATCATCCGCCCGACGCTCGGCAACGGAGGCCGAGTCACCGAGGGATAGGGAGGTTCCGCCATGCGCTCCATCGCGACGATCAATCAGAAGGGGGGCGTCGGCAAGACGACGACCACCGTCAACCTGAGTGCCGCTCTGGCGCGGATGGGTCAGCGGGTCTGCATCATCGACCTCGATCCCCAAGCGCATGCGTCGCTCCATCTGGGTGTCACGCCTTCCGATTCCGAGTTGTCGACCTACGGCGTCCTGACCGGCGACGTCACGTTGGCTCAGGCCCGAGTCCCCGTCGCCGAAAATCTGTGGGTCGTCCCGGCTCACCTGGACCTGGCCGCCGCCGAGCTTGAATTGGCCGGCGAAGTGGGGCGCGAGATCATCCTGCGGGACAAGTTGGCGGAAGAGACGGACGAGTTCGACTTCCTGATCCTCGACTGTCCCCCGTCGCTCGGCGTCCTGACGCTCAATGCCCTGACCGCGGCCAAGGAGGTCTTCCTGCCGCTGCAGCCGCACTTTCTGGCGCTGCACGGTCTGAGCAAGCTGCTCCGCACGTTGGAGTTGGTCGCCAAGCGCCTGAATCCCAAGCTCCGACTGACCGGCATCGTCTATTGCATGTACGAATCGGGGACCCGTCTGGCGGCCGAGGTGTCGCATGACGTTCAGGACTTCTTCGACAGCCTGAACGCTTCGGATTCGGTCTGGGCCGGAGCGCGCAGCTTCGACGCCAAGATCCGCCGCAACATCCGCTTGGCCGAGGCGCCGAGCTTCGGTCAGTCGATCTTCGACTATGCCCCCGGATCGCACGGTGCCGAGG
>CAZZBI010000227.1:0-8976 GCA_964652385.1 uncultured Pirellulaceae bacterium
CGGCGTCCACACCCGTTACCTCGATGCGACGGGGCGACGCATCTGGTCCGGATTCCTGTACGGGATGATCTGCTTCTCGCTTCTGCTGTCGTTCGTCGGCACGGTGCTCGGCGGTCTGTGGGCCGACGACTCGTGGGGCCGGTTCTGGGGCTGGGACCCGAAGGAGAACGGCGCGCTGATGATCGTGATCTGGAACGCGCTGGTACTGCATGCTCGCTGGGGGGCGATGGTGCGCGAGCGCGGAGTCGCGGTGCTGGCGATCGCCGGCAACATCGTCACCAGCTGGTCGTGGTTCGGCACGAACCAGCTCGGCTTCGGCCTGCACTCCTACGGCTTTACCGAAGGGGTGCTGATGATCCTCGGGGTCTTCGTCCTGAGTCAGCTGCTGCTGATCGGCATCGGGCTGTTGCCGCTGCGGCGCTGGTTCGGACGCGAGACCGACTCTGCGGCCGCTCTCGACTAGATCGAGTCGATCGACCGGTTCGAGTCGCCGTTCGTTCGCGTCACGGCAGGAGGATCGCCGATGTCGACCCGCTCCCTGATCACCTCGATATCGTGCCTGCTGTTCGTGGCGATGTCGGTCCTCGCCGCCTGCGGCCTCTTCGTCGACTCCTCAGCCGACGACTCGACCCCTCCGCTTGCCGACTCGGTCGCCGACTTCGGCGCCGAACAGGGAGGACGCGGATGGACCTACGGGTACTGGGATCGAACCGGTGACGCCGACGGCCGCTACGACCCGGCGTCCGATTTTCACCGGCTCGAACACTTCGGAGACGACCCGCGCAACGGTCTGAGCACTCACGACGGTTTCACGACCGGGCCGCTCTGGTACCTCGAGGACGGCCGCTACTACACCTCGCTTTGGGCCGAAGGGGGGCATGCGAACAGCGGCGTCGCGCTAGGAGAATATGCCGCCGCGGAGCAGTGGGCCGTACGGCGCTGGACCAGTCGGACCGCGGGGATCGTGTCGATCTCGGGCCGAGCCGGCAAGACGATGCCGTGGGGGGCCAACTGGGGCGGAGAGTGCCGCGGGCTGATCATGGTCGACGGCGAGGTCGTGCTGTCGACCGTCCTGGACGAGCAGGAGCAGGACTACGAGGTGGTCGTCAGGATCCGCGAAGGATCGGTGGTCGACTTGCTGATCGCCCCGAATTCCAGCATCGGTGTCGTGAAGTTCACGGCGACGCTTCGGCGCCGGTCGACCGACGTCGAGCGCTGATGTCGCCTCGCACGGCGGCTCGGAGCGAGTCGGCAGCGGACCGTTGCCGACCCCTCGTCGCCGCGACTTGCGGGGGTGGGGGAAGGCGTGTTAGTCTTGGCCCTTTCCCGGATTTCCGGTGATCCCTTTCGGGACGCTGATGCGGCGAGTCGGGACCGTTCGTCGAACGGTTCGAGTGCCGATCGCCGGTCTCTCGCGGGATCCCTCCGTTCGGCCTCCGCGATCGACGCGATTCTTCAGCCGACGCGTCGTTTCCGGCGAATCCCACCCCTGTAGCGACAAGGCTTCCGATGATGGCACATCAGGTGACGCTGATCCGTGGCGATGGTACCGGTCCGGAACTGGCCGAGGCGGCCCGCCGCTGCGTCGATGCCACCGGCGTCTCGATCGAGTGGGACGTGCAGGATGCCGGCGTCGACGTGATGGCGACCGCCGGCACGCCGCTCCCCGAGTCGACGCTCGAGAGCGTCCGCCGGACCAAGTGTGCCCTCAAGGCGCCGATCACGACGCCGGTCGGGACCGGCTTCCGCAGCATCAACGTTTTTCTGCGTCAGGAGCTGGGGCTCTACGCCTGCATCCGGCCGTGCAAGCAGTATGTCGGCATCCGCAGCTTCTTCAGTTCGACGCCGATCGATCTGGTGATCGTCCGCGAGAACACCGAAGACCTGTATGCCGGCGTCGAGTTCGAGGCGGGGAAGGAAACGACCCAGCAACTGATCGACTACATCAACGGTCTCCCCTCGGACAAGAAGATCAAGACCAAGGGGAATGAAACCGGCGTTTCGATCAAGCCGATCAGCGTCAGCGGGACCGAGCGGATCGTGCGCTGCGCCTTCGACTATGCCCGCGAGAACGGGCGCAAGAAGGTGACGGCGGTCCACAAGGCCAACATCATGAAGTACTCGGACGGCCTCTATCTGGCCGTCGCCCGGAAGGTCGCCGAGTCGTATCCGGACATCGAGTTCGAGGATCGGATCGTCGACAACATGTGCATGCAGCTCGTGCAGAAGCCCGAACTGTATGACGTGCTCGTCCTGCCGAATCTCTACGGCGACATCATCAGCGATCTCGGCGCCGGTCTGATCGGCGGCCTCGGCATGGCTCCGGGAGCCAACATCGGTCCCAACGGCGCCGTCTTCGAGGCGACTCACGGAAGCGCGCCGAAGTACAAGGGGCTCGACAAGGTCAATCCGACCGCGCTGATCCTCTCGGGCATGCTGATGCTCCGGCACCTGAAGGAGTTCGACGCTGCCGATCGTCTGGAGAAGGCGGTCGCCGACGTCATCGCCGAAGGAAAGTTCGTCACCTACGACCTGAAGCCGAATCGGGACGATCCGACCGCCGTCGGCACCAGCAAGATGGCCGACGCGATCTGCGCGCGCCTGGGCTGATCGTTCACCAGGCAGTTGCCCGCACGGTTCCGGCTTTCGGAACCGTGCGCCGGACGCCCGATCGGGAAGGAGCCGGTCGTGATGCGGAACGATCCGGTCGACTGGCTCTCGGGGCGCCGACGCGGCATGGCGGCTTCGCTCGTCCGCTCGGGGCTCTGGTGCGCCCAGTGGCCCTACCGAGCGGCGATGGCGCTCCGCAATCGTCGCTTCGATGCGGGGCGAGGGGTCGAGCGGGTCGAGGTGCCGGTCATCGCGCTCGGCAATCTGACCACCGGCGGCACCGGCAAGACACCGGCCGTCATCTGGATCTGTCGACGACTGCGCGAGCAGGGGGTCCGTGTCGCCACGATCAGCCGCGGCTACGGAGCCGATCGGGCGACCGGGCAGAACGACGAGGCGCTGGAGCTCGAGCGGAGCCTTCCGGACGTCCCGCATCTGCAGAATCCCGATCGCGTCGAGGCGGCTCGGTTGGCGATCGACGAATTGGCCAGTCGCTGTCTGGTGCTCGACGACGCCTTCCAGCATCGCCGCATCGCTCGCGATCTCGATTGGGTCCTGATCGACGCCCGCAATCCGTTCGGCTTCGGACATCTGTTGCCTCGCGGGCTGCTGCGCGAACCGCGATCGTCGTTGCGACGATCCGATGCGGTGCTGCTGACGCGAGCCGATCAGGTCTCGGCAGCGGAACGCGAGCGGTTGCGGACCGAAATCGCGCGCCACGTCCGCTCCGGCGTACCGATCGTCGCGACGATCCATCGTCCGCTCGCCTGGGTCTCGGCGCTCGGAGCGTCGCACACGATCGAAACGCGATCGCCGTCGGACGAACGGGGCGGATCGGGGATTCCGTCGCGCGTCGCGGCGTTCTGCGGCATCGGCAACCCGGAGGCGTTTCGGGGGACGCTCGAATCGATCGGTGTCCGGCCGTGTGCCTGGCGCGCCTATCCCGACCATCATCGCTTCACTCGCGAGGACCTGTCGGAGCTCGCCGAGTGGATCGCGGCGTCGGGGGCCGAAGGGGCGGTCTGCACGATCAAGGATCTGGTGAAGCTCGAGACCCCTCGCATCGGACGGGTCCCGTTGTGGGGACTGGAGATCGGTCTCGAACCGCTCGATGACCCGCAGCCGCTCGACGAACAGCTCGCGCGGATCGCCGAGCGGGCGCTCGCCGAGGAAGGGTTCTCGGGGGAGTTCGCCGATGCCGGTCTGACGACCGATCGGGCAAGCGAAACGCCGGAAGAGCCGAACGAGCAGGGCAGGGCGCCCACGGGATCGTGAAGCACCGCAGCCGAATCGTCCTGCTCCGACTAGGATGTTCGGCGGTGATCGGATCGGGCTTCGGTCGTCTCGAACTGCATGAGGGATCGCGTGGCGAAGGTCAGCATTCCGCAACTCTGGGAGGTTCCCGACGAGTTCCGCCGTCGACTCGGCGAACGTGTCGGACGTCAGCGGGCGATGTTCCACGAGGACCAGCTGCTGCTGGTGCTGCACCAGCCTCCGCAGCCCGACCAGGACGATCGTCAGGCGGCTCTCTTCTGGCGCGATGCCCAGGGGCACTGGATGTCGACGATGCCGGGGAGCGGGCTCGGGTCGCTCCGCCAGTTGCTGACCGACTACGAGCAGTCGATCGACAAGCTCGAGTCGGCGGAACAGCAGGCCAAATCGGCGGCGGAGTACTTTGCCGTCATCGAGCGGATCGCCCCGCTCCTTCGCTCGGTCCGCAACCTGCACGGCGTGTTGCAGGAGGCGCGGCGGTTGGTCGAGAGCGACCGCGATCTGATCAACCTGCGCGACACCGCCTACGATCTGGAGCGGCGCGGCGAGCTGCTCGACACCGGGACGCGCAGCGGACTCGAATACGCCATCGCGTTGCGGGCCGAAGAACAGGCGCAGTCGTCGCAGCGGATGGCGGTCGCGTCGCATCGACTGAACCTGCTCGCCGCCTTCTTCTTTCCGCTCGCCACGCTCAGTGCGGTCTTCGGCGTCAACCTGCAGTTCGGTCTAGAGAATCGTCCCGGACCGTGGCCCTTTCTGGTCGTGATCGGAGTCGGGCTGCTGATGGGGGTCTTTCTGACCTCGATCATCGCGCCGCGACGCTGAGGTCGAGACGAACGGCACGAGGGCTCTCGTCGGCGAGCTCTCGATCATCGTGAAACGGGCTCGCAGTACCGGGCTCGATGTTCCCGAGGCCCGCTGCGGAACCTGCCGACGAACCGGGGAGCGACGAACGATGGTCAACGGTACCGACGGCGAACATCTCCCCTCCGACGAACTCCCCGAAGACGACCCGCGGTTCGAGGATCATGGTCTGCTCGACGGCATTCCCGACGACGAGGACGAACTGCCCGGCGTGCCGACCGAGATCCGATTGCGCCGTGACGATCCGAGCGGGACGATCGTGCTCGATCGCCCGGCATGTCGCAACGCGCTGACTCGCCGGACCTTGACCGAACTCGAGACGGCGCTCGACGATCTGCATCGAGCGGGGCCGGTGCGAGCGGTGATCCTGACCGGCGCCGGGAGCGCCTTCTGCGCCGGAACCGATCTGCGCGAGATCCGTTCGCAGGTCGGTGACGACGAACAGCGGCATCTCTGGAAGGACGACGCCGATCGGATGCGTCGGCTGCTGCAGACGATGCTCCGTTTTCCCAAGCCGATCATCGCGGCCGTCAACGGTCCGGTCCGCGGGTTCGGCATCGCGCTGCTCGCCGCCTGCGACATCGTGGTGGCTTCGGAGCGAGCCGACTTTGCGCTTCCCGAAGCGCGCATCGGTCTGGTCGCCGCCCAGGCTGCACCGCTCCTCTCGTTCCGCATCGGTGCCGGAGCGACGTCGTATCTGATGCTGACCGGCCGGACGATCGACGCGCAGCGGGCTCGCGAGATCGGACTGGTACACGAGACGGTGCGCGACGATCTGGTCTGGGCTCGGGCGCAGGAGTTGGCGAAGGAGTGCGCTCGCGGGGCGCGCGAGTCGATTCAGCTCGCCAAGCGGCTGATCAACGAGACGATCGGCGAGACGCTCGAACTGCACGACTCGGTCGCCGCCGCCTACACCGCGACGGCGCGGACGACCGAATCGGCGGCCGAAGGGGTGCGCGCCTTTCTCGAACGGCGTCCGCCCCGCTGGAGCTGAGCGCCGAACGTATCCCGGCGCGATCGGATCGGGCAGAATGACGCTCCCGCCGAATCCCACCGGAGAGCGTTCGCATGGCCTCTGCGCTGCCCCTCGCCCTGTCATCGCGCCTCGTTCCGTCCGTCGCGGTCCGATGCCTCGCTCGGCTGCTGCCGATGCTCGGTGCGATCGCCGCGATTCCGTTCGCGATCCAGGCGCGAAGCGCCTCGGCTCAGGAACCGCCGGCGCAGGACGAGAAGATCCTCGGTCACTGGGGCGAGGACACGATCGGTTTTCGCTGGACCGAAGACGACTCGGTCGACGGGCGTTGGCAGCAGACCGACATCGGTCCGTTTCTGGCGACGAGCGTCGCGCTCGGTGATCGGACGGTGCTCAAGGGGCGCGTCGTGACGGTCGGCGAGGCGGGGGATCGTCTCTGCTACGACACCGATTCGGGACGTCTCGAAGCGTGGTGGCGAGGTGACTCGCTCGTCCGTTTCGATCCGGCTCGCTACGGCCTGATCCGACATCCGGAGCCGTCGGGGGCGGTCGTCTGGCGGAGTCCGATCGCGGCTCCGGCTGACGCGGTCGACTATCGCCATCGATCGATGCGCCGCCGCGGACGCGAGATCGTGCTGCAGGGAACGATCGGCGGGATGAGCTGGAGCGAGGGACCGAGCCTGGCGATCGACGGCGACCATGTCGTGCTCGTGCGCGACGTGGAGCTCGGTTCGAGCGAGAGCGACGTCCGCTTCGATCCGGGGCTTCCCGAGTTCGATCCGGCGCGAGTCGAGCGTCGCGGCGCTTGGCGTCTCGCTCCGTTCGGCCCGGACGGATCCGCCGGCGTGATCGCGCTGGCGCCGGGTGACGCGTCCGAGGAGAGCGAACGGGCGATCGATCGCTTTCTGTCCGACGGCATGTGGAGCGGCAGCGATCGGACGCGAGCGATCCGGATCGCGATCGTTCTCGTTCGTTCCGAGAACGAGGCTTCGACGACGGCGCCGATGATCGACGAGGTCGCGGTTCGTCTCGAGCGACTTCCCGAGTTCGATCGAGAGCGCTCGACCGATCCGACCGGCATGCTCTGGCCCGAGGTCCTCGTGACGCGCGGGACGATCGGAACGGCGGAGCGCGGCCTGCGGATGGACACGATCGGTCTGCCGGTCGACAACCCGTGGCGGGCGCTGATGTTCCTGAGCGGCATCGACTTCTTCGATGCCGGTACGGCGGCGGTCTGCACCGTTCATGGCGACGTCTGGATCGTCTCGGGCATCGACGACTCGCTCGGCGAGATCCGCTGGAAGCGATACGCGACCGGCCTCTTCCAGACGCTCGGCCTGAAGATCGTCGACGGGCGCGTCCATGTGCTCGGTCGCGACCAGCTGACGCGACTCGAAGATCGGAACGGCGACGGCGAGGCGGACGAGTATGTCTGTCTCAGCGACGCCGCTCCGACCAGCTTCGGCGTGCACGATTACGCCGCCTGTCTCGAGACCGATTCGCAAGGTCGCTTTCTGTCGGTCCGGGCGAATACCGGCGTCGAGCGGATCGCTGCCGACGGCTCGACCTACGAAGTGATCGCGACCGGCCTGCGCAATCCGAACGGAATGGGGATCGCCGACGGCGATCTGATCACCGTCGCGCCGCAGGAGGGAGAGTGGACTCCGGCCAGCGCGATCTACGTCGTTCGTGAAGGGGATCACTACGGCTATCTCGGACCACAGGTCACCGACGCTCGGCCGCTCGGTTACGACCCGCCGATGCTCTGGCTTCCGCGGCTGCTCGACAATTCGTCGGGAGGTCAGGTGATGATCCCGCAGCAGGGCTGGGGAGGGCTCAGCGGCAAGCTGCTCCACCTGTCGTTCGGTCGCTGCTGGCCGTTGGTCGTCTATCCCGAGCGAACGAGCGAAGGGTGGCAGGGAGCGGCGATTCGGCTGCCGTTCGAGTGCGACTCGGGGATCTGTCGCGGGCGCGTCCGTCCGGGAACGCCGGAGCTCTTTCTCGCCGGCCTCAAGGGGTGGGCCTCGTCGTCGGTCCAGGATGGCTGTCTGCATCGATTGGTCCCGACCGGCGAGTCGTTGACGGTGCCGACCGGGTTCCGGACGGTGGCGGACGGGGTGATTCTCGAGTTCGACGTGCCGCTCGATCGCGCGGCCGCCGAGGATGTCGGGCGCTGGTCGGCTCAGCAATGGAACTATCGCTACTCGGCCGAATACGGCTCCGCCGATTACCGCCCCTCCCAACCGTCTCGTCCGGGACATGACGAGCTCCGGATCCGCGACGTCACGCTTTCGCCGGACGGACGTTCGGTCTTCGTCCGGATGCCCGAGATCGCTCCCGTGATGCAGATCGCGATCACCTTCGATCTGTCGACCGCCGACGGTCGGTCGATCGCGGATACCCTCTACGGAACGATCCGGCGTCTGGGGGACGAACTCGGTCCGGCCGATCCGACTCCGGAAACGGCGATCGACCGAGCCGGCGATCGTGCGACGGCTCGTGGTCTGTTGTTGCGCATGGCCGATGCGCGGCTGGACGGAACGCTGACCAGTGACGTGCGAGTCGCTCGCACCGCGGCGCTGTCGCGCGTCGGCGAGCCGTTGTCGCCGTGGATCGAAGGGCGCGGATTGGTCGCGACCTTCGAAGGGTGGCTCGAGGTGCCGCGACGGTTTGCCGGCCGATTCGAAGTCCGCGGCGACGTGAACGTCGAGTTGTCGATCGACGATCGTCCGGTCGCGGTAGCGATCGAAGGGGAGCGCGGCATCGAGTTCGCTCCGGTCGAACTCGGCCGGGGGCGGCACGCGGTCCGCCTGGTCTGGAGCGTGCTGGGCGAAGATCCGGTCGAGATCGAACTGCTCGAGCGCGCCGACGGCGGAGAAGCGGTCCCGATTTCGGCCGACCGCTGGTTTCACGATCCGACCGACCCGCGTCTGGCGCCGTCGAACCAACGTCGCGCGGCGCGCGAGCGATTCGCGCAGCTCGGCTGCATCGCCTGCCATCCGCTCGAGGCTTCGATCGCCGCCGCATCGCATCGCATGCCGGAGCTGGATCGCCGCGCTCCGGACCTCGATCGGATCGGGGAGCGCGTTCGGGTCGAGTGGTTGACCGACTGGATCCTCGATCCGCATCGCATCGATCCGACCAGCGAGATGCCTCGCCTGCTCGATCCGACGACTCCCGCGGATCGGCAACGGGCCGCCGACATCGCCGCCTATCTGATCGCGCGCGACGAAAGCGAAAGGGGGACTTCCATCGAG
>CAZZBI010000228.1:0-8512 GCA_964652385.1 uncultured Pirellulaceae bacterium
CGCGCTCCGCCGCCGTCGCCCAGAGCGATGTAGAGCATCCCGTCCGGACCGAACGCCAACGTTCCGCCGTTGTGGTTCCAGAACGGCTGCGGAACCCGCAGCACCTCGACCTCGGAACCGGGATCCGCGGTCGACCGATCGATCGACGCGGTGAACGACGAGACGATCGACAGGTGGGCTTCGGTGTTCGACGTGTAGTAGACGTAGAACTTGCCGTTCTCGGCGAACTTCGGATGGAAGGCCATCCCGAGGAAGCCCTCCTCGTTCTGCTGATCGCTGTACGAGACCTTGTCGCTCAGGTCCATGAACAGCTTCGGCTCGGCGGTCGAAGCGCTCGACTCGAGCACGTAGATCTGCCCGTACTGCGAGGCGATGAAGAAGCGTCCTGAGCCGTCGCCGGCATGCGTCATGATGATCGGTCGCGGGATCTCGAGATGCTCGAGCACGCGAACCGCCTTGGCGATCGGCTCGGCGGCAAGCGCCGGCAACGCTGCGGCGATCAGAACCGCGGCGGTCGCAGCGACTCGGGCGACCGAGCGACCCAGCGGAGCGAGAAAGAGTCGGACATCGAACGTCATCGAGGCGTTCCTGAATCGGAAAGAGGGAAGGGGAGGGGGAGCGGTTCGGAGCGGCCCGAACGCGATGCGGACGAGCGCCCGTCGCGATTCGCAGCCTCGATTCGCAGCCGAGGCAGCCGGTGTCGCTCGGAGGTCGTCAGGACATCGAGCCGGACCGCCGCCGATTCTACCGAGGAGGGCGCCGGCGATCGAACGATTCCCGAATCGCTCGGCGACGCCGGACCGCGCCAGCCCTCGACGTGCTGCCCCGACGCGACGGAGCATTCCGTCCGAGACCGCGGGGCCCGAGTCCGCCGCTCGCCGTCGGCCGCGGATGCTGGTCGGCGGCGGCCCGGCGGGGTTGTGATGCGGCTCGTCCCAGGTACGATGAGCGATTCGCTTGGCCTCACGGCCATCGAGCAGGGGACTTTCGGCGTTCCGGCTCGACTAACGGTCCCCGCGCGAAGGAAGCGTCCGATGAGCCATCGCAAGCAAGTGGACGAGGCGACCGCCGGCCTCGATTTCGCCAAGGTCGACTACCGCATCGACCTCGAAACGACTCATGGCCCGATTCGACTGACGCTCCTGACCGACGTGGCGCCGGGGCATTGCCGCAACATGATCGGCCTGGCCAAGACCGGGTTCTACGACGACCTGAGCTTCCACCGGATCATCGACGGCTTCATGATTCAGGGGGGCTGCCCGGAAGGGACCGGCACCGGCGGTCCCGGCTATCGGATCCCGGCCGAGTTCAACAAGACGCCGCACGTGGCGGGGGTCCTGTCGATGGCTCGCTCGAGCGATCCCAACTCGGCCGGCAGCCAGTTCTTCATCTGCCTGGACAAGCACGCGCATCTGGACGGCCAGTACACGGCGTTCGGCCGCACGGCGGATGACGAGAGCCTGGCGACCGTCCGCAAGATCGGTTCGGTTGCGGTCGACCGAGGCGATCGGCCGCGACAGCCGGTCATGATCGTCTCGGCCAAGGTGGTCGAGACGCCGAAGGCTTCGGCGACCTGATCGAAGCTCCGACGCCGCCGGACGTTCGACGACGACCGAATCGAGGGCGCTCGCTCGGAGCGGCAGCGATCGGAACGCCGACGATGCGGAGAAGGGGGGAGCGATGACGACGTCCTGGCCGATGTATCTGGCCGGAGTCGCGTCGAACGGTTCGGCCGAACTCCCCGTCCGCGACAAGTACACCGGCGACGTCATCACTCACGTCGCGCGGGCCGACCGGAACGATGTCGAGCGGGCGATCGCCGCGGCTTACGCCTCGCGCAGCTCGCTCGCCGCTCTCCCCGCCTATCGTCGCCGCGACGTGCTGACGCACTGTGCGGCGCGGTTCGATGCGCAGCGCGAGGAGCTCGCCGGTTCGTTGTGTGCGGAAGCGGGAAAGCCGATCCGCGATGCGCGCGGCGAGGTGCAGCGACTGATCGACACGTTCCGGATCGCCGCCGAAGAGTCGACTCGGATGGTGGGCGAGCAGCTCGAGCTGGGCATCTCGCCGCGAGCCGCCGGCTACCGCGGATCGACTCGCCGCTTTCCGATCGGCGTGGTCGGAGCGATCGGACCGTTCAACTTTCCGCTCAACCTCGCTGCTCACAAGATCGCGCCGGCGATCGCCGCCGGTTGTCCGTTCGTCTTCAAGCCGGCGAGCGCGACGCCGCTCGGCGCCCTGATCATCGGGCGGACGCTGGCCGAAACCGATTGGCCGAGAGACGCCTGGTCGATCCTGCCGGCGACGGCGCAGGATGCCGAGCCGCTGGTCTCGGACGAACGGATCGCGCTGCTGAGCTTCACGGGGAGCCCGGAGGTCGGCTGGGAGCTGAAGCGGCGATGCGGTCGGAAGCGGATCGTGCTCGAACTCGGCGGAAACGCCGCCTGTATCGTCGAGCGCGACGCCGATGTCGATCACGCCGTCGAGCGACTGATCTTCGGCGCGTTCTATCAGAGCGGCCAGAGCTGCATCGGCGTCCAGCGGATCCTGGTGCATGCCTCGCGCTACGATGAGCTGCGCGAGAAGCTGGTCGCCGCGACCGAGCGACTGGTCTGCGGCGATCCGCGCGACGAACGGACCTTCGTCGGACCGCTGATCGACGAGGCGGCGGCGGTCAGACTCGAAGCGCAGATCGCCCAGGCTGTCGCGGCAGGGGGCCGGCTGCTGTGCGGGGGAGGACGCCGGGGGAGTCTGCTCGAACCGACACTCCTCGAGAACGTGCCGGCGACGTTGCCGATCTGTGCCGACGAGGCGTTCGGGCCGGTCGCCGTCCTGTCCCGATACGAGCGATTCTCGGAAGCGCTGTCTCAGGTCGATGCCGGACGATTCGGCCTGCAGGCGGGGCTCTTCACGCGCGACATCGGCCGGATCGAGCAGGCGTACGCGACGCTGGAGGTCGGCGGCCTGATCGTCGGCGATGTCCCGTCCTGGCGAGTCGATTCGATGCCGTACGGCGGCGTGAAACAGAGCGGCTTCGGCCGCGAAGGGGTGCGTTACGCGATCGAGTCGATGACCGAACCGCGACTGTTGGTCGTGCGCGACCCCGGCCCGCTCGACTGATTCCCCGCCCCGCTCGACCGAACCGCTGCTCGACGATCGACGATTCCTCTCGCTTCGCTGTCCTGACGGCGCCGCTTCCGAAGCCTTGTTTCCGCGACGTGCCGATCGCTCCGAACCGCAACCTTTCGACCGACCGTCCCTTCCATTTCCGACGAGTAACCGACGATGTCCGCTCCGATCGCCGCCATCAAGCAGGGCCGTGCCGCTCCGTTCTTCGGACGCCATCCGTGGGTCCTCGACTCGGCCGTCGATCGTCTCGATCCGTCGGCGCGGCCCGGCGATCTGGTCGAAGTCCAGGCCGAGAACGGCAACTTCATCGCCTGGGGGTTGGTCAATCCGGCCAGCCGGATCCGCATCCGGCTGTTGTCGTGGAAGCGCGAGGAACAGCCGGACCGCGGCTGGTTCGCCGATCGGATCGGCGCGGCGATCGGGCTGCGCGAGACGTTGGGACTCGGCGCGGCCGACGGCGCCTGTCGACTGGTCAACAGCGAGGCGGACGGGCTGAGCGGCCTGATCGTCGATCGTTTTGCCGATCATCTGGTGATCCAGCCGACCGGTCTCGGCATGTGGCATCGCCTGGACATGATCGCCGACGTGCTGCGCGAACGATTGGCGCCTCGCGCCATCCTGGTCGACCTCGACAAGCAGGCGGCGAAGCGCGAGGGGATCGAGGCGCCGGTGCTGCCGGAGTGGGGGACGCCGAGCGAAGGGGCACTCGAGATCGTCGAGCACGGCATCACGTACCGCCTGGATCTGCGCCGCGGCCAGAAGACCGGTTTCTATCTGGATCAGCGCGACAATCGCCGGATCGTGGCGAGCTACCTGCGCGGGCGGCGGGTTGCGGACATCTGCTGCTACGCCGGCGGCTTCGCGATGTGCGCCGCGAAACTCGGGGGAGCGACCGAGGTGGTAGGAGTCGACATCAGCCAGGCGGCGGTCGATATCGCCAAGGCGAATGCCGATCGGAACGACTGCGGCAACTGTCGCTTCGAGACGAGCGACTGCTTCGCATGGCTCGACTCGGCCGTCTCGCGCGAGGAGCGATTCGGAGGCGTGATTCTCGACCCGCCGAAGTTCGCCGCCGGACGCAAGCAGATCACGACGGCACTCCGCGCCTATCACCGGCTGAATCTTCAGGCGGTCCGGCTGCTCGAGCCCGGCGGAATCCTCGTCACCTGCAGCTGCACGGGGAGTCTGATGCGGGAGGAGTTCGTCGAGATGCTGCATGGAGTCGCGGTGCGGTCGGGTCGCATGATCCAGATTCTCGAACATCGCGGAGCGGGGGCCGATCATCCGATCGGCACGCACTGCCGCGAGAACGAATATCTGAAGTGCCTGATCTGCCGAGTCATCTGAGCCGGGACCGCGGGGGGGCGAATCGGCGTCGGAAAGCGGCCCGGCGCAGGGCGAACGGCCCGCACGACGCGCGCGGCTTCTTCGTGCCGAGAAATCCCCTCGATCCCCAAAGTTTGACCCGGTCCGGAGGCCCGGCTACGATTTTCTCAACGTCTCGACCGACCCGGTCGAACCTCCTGAGGATTCGCCGTCGACGGCGGACCGGCGAAGCGGGAGGCGACCATCGGCTCTCGCGCCATGCCAAGCTGCCGTGCGATGCGGCTCGGCGAGACGAACCGGAGCGGACGCCGATGGGGCTGACGTACTTCAAGCGTTTTCGGATGGAGTACGACCTCGGCGAAGAGCTGTTCGAGCGCCCCGAAGTACCGGCCGGCTACTGGCTCTTCTCGTGGGACGAACGGCTGCAGGAAGCCCACGGCCAGACGAAATACGAGAGTTTCCGGTTCGAACTCGACGCCAACGTCTTTCCCTGCCTGGGCGATGCCGACGGTTGCCGCCGGCTGATGCGCGACATCGTCTCGCGTGAGGGCTTTCTCCCCGAAGCGACCTGGCTCCTCGGTACGCAGCTCCCGCAGCAGCGCCGCTTAGAGTACTGCGCGACGATACAGGGGATTCGCGACAGCCGCGAAACCGGGTCGGTTCAGAATCTGGGGGTCACCCCGACGCATCGCGGTCTGGGACTGGGGCGGCTGCTGCTCTGGCACGCCCTGGACGGCTTCCGTACAGCCGGGCTGAAGCGGGTGACGCTGGAGGTGACCGCCCGGAACACGCGGGCCCTCGGATTGTACCAGCGGCTCGGATTTCGTACGGTCAGGACCGTCTACAAGGCGATCGACGTCGCCTACGCCTAGACGGTTCGCGTCGCGAGGTCCGGATCGACTCGTTCTGCAGGGGAATTCCTGCGCAAGTCGCTTCCGCCGCCGGCGCTCGCTTCCTTCCACCTTCGGCACCGCGTGGCAGAGATTCTCGTCCATCGCTTTTCCAACGGCCTGGTGCTGCTCGGCGAGCAGCTCCCCTGGCTCGAATCGGCGGCGTTTGCGCTGTCGGTTCCGGCCGGAGCCCAGCACGATCCCGCCGACCGCCTCGGCCTGGCCAATCTGCTTTGCGAACAGGTCCAGCGCGGCGCGGGCGATCGCGATTCGCGCCGCTTCATCGAGGATCTGGAACGGTTGGGAGTCGAAGGTTCGGGGAGCGCCTCGAACGCCCACATCTCGTTTGGCGGAGCGATGCCGGCCGAGAGCCTGATCGAGGCGCTCGGGATCTACGCGGACGTGCTCCGTCGACCGCATCTTCCCGAAGATCAGTTCGACGATGCCGTGAAGGTCTGTCTGCAGGAGCTCGCGTCGCTCGAGGACGACCTGGCGCAGCGCACGCTGCTGGAACTGAAACGGATCCACTTTCCGGCGCCGTACGGCCGGAGCGTGCTCGGCACGGCCGAGTCGCTCGAGGCGATGACGCCGGCCGATGTCGAGCGGCAGTTTCGGGCACGGTTTCACCCGCAGGGGACGATTCTCAGCGTCGCCGGTCGGTTCGATCCCGAGCGGCTGATCGACTCGGTCGGCCAACTGCTCGGCGATTGGCAGGTTCCCGCCGCTCCCGAACCGATCGCGCTCCCTCCCGAACACGGGATCCGACATTTGTCCCACGAGAGCTCCCAGACGCATCTGGCGATCGCCTATCCGTCGGTCGCCTACCGCGATCCGGAGTACTTCCTGGCGCGCGGAGCGGTCGGCGTGCTGAGCGACGGGCTCTCGTCCCGATTGTTCCGCGAGGTGCGCGAGGTGCGCGGGCTCTGCTACACCGTCTACGCGTCGCTCCATTCGCTTCGCGATCGCGGTGCGGTGGTGACCTATGCCGGCACGAGCGCCGAGCGGGCTCAGGAAACGCTCGACGTCACGCTCCGCCTGCTGCGCGAACTGCGCGACGGCATCGACGAGCAGGAACTGGCGCGTCTCAAGGTCCAGATCCGCAGCAACCTGGTGATGCAACAGGAATCGAGTCGCTCGCGCGCCTCGGCGATCGCCGGCGACTGGTATCACCTCGGTCAGGTTCGGACGCTCGAACGGATCCGGGAGCTGATCGAAGGGCTGACGGTCGAGGCGATCGGCGACTTTCTGGCGGATCACCCGCCTCAGGAGTTCGACGTCGTCACGCTCGGACCGAACCCTCTGGAGATTCTCCCGTGAAGTTCGAGCACGTCACGCTCGAGAACGGTCTCGAGATCGTCGCCGAGATCCACCCTGCCGCGCACAGTGCGGCGGTCGGCATCTTCGTCGAAGCCGGTTCGCGCGACGAAAGCGACGAGTCGGCAGGGGTGAGTCACTTTCTCGAGCACATGGCCTTCAAGGGGACTCCGACTCGTTCGGCCGACGATGTCAATCGGGAACTGGACGAGATGGGGTCGCACTCGAATGCCCGCACGGGAGAAGAGCGGACGATCTATCACGCCGCGGTCCTCCCGGAGTTCACGGCGCCGGTCACTCGACTGCTCTGCGATCTGATGCGCCCCTCGCTTCGCGAAGACGACTTCGAGACCGAGAAGAAGGTGATCGTCGAAGAGATCCTGATGTACGACGATCAGCCTCCGTTCGGCGGTCACGAACGTCTGATGGCCGACTATTACGGGAGCCATCCGCTGGGTCGGAGCGTGCTGGGGACGGTCGAGTCGGTCACGGCTCTGACCCCCGAGTCGATGCGCCGCTACTTTCGCGAGCGATACTCCCCCGACAACATGCTGATCTCGGGGGCGGGACGGATCGACTTTCCCGCCTGGGTCGAGGCGATCCGCGAAGCGACCGCCGATTGGGAGCCGTCGGGGCGCGGCCGTCAGGTCGGCCCGGCCGAACCGCGATTCGGCACCGATCTGCTGGTCAAGCCGCAGGCGTCGCAGGAGTATGTCCTGCAGCTCGCTCCCGCTCCGCACGCCACCGATCCCGAACGTCATGCGGCTCGCCTCCTGGCGACCATCGTCGGTGATGATTCGGGGAGTCGGATGTTCTGGGAGTTCGTCGATCCGGGGCGGGCCGAGTACGCGGGAGTCGGCAACTACGAGTTCGCGGGCAACGGCGTCGCGCTGACGGTCATCTGCTGCGATCCCGAGACGATCGGCGAGAATCTCGAACGGCTCGCGCTGCTCCAACAGTCGATCGCCACCGGCGAGTTCAGCGAGGACGAACTCGATCGCGCCTGTCGCAAGACGGTCGCGTCGTTGCTGCTGCAGAGCGAACGTCCCGAGAACCGGATGTTCTCGGTCGGCAACAACTGGCGCGTTCATCGCACCTATCGGACTCCTCGCGAGGTTGCCGAAAAGTATCGGCGCGTCACGCTCGACGACATCCGGCGCGTCGCCCGGACCTGGTCGCCCGAGCGGACCCGGACGCTCCTGGTCGGGCCGGTCGCCGAATATCCGGCGGTCGCGTCGCTGTCGCGCGGCGTCTGAACCGAGGCGTCCGAAAACGGGGCGTCCGAAACTCGCCCCGGGCACTCGGACGCACGGCGGCGATCGCAGGGGTTCGGTCCCGTGCCCCGCATCGACCGCGACGCTCCTGCGGCTCGACCGAACTGGGCGGTCGAGCGCGAGGACGAGCGCGGCATCGGATCGACTCGCCGCGACGCAGCTCGAAATCGGATCGCGACGCAAGCGTCTCGTGAAGCGGCGAACGGAGACCTGGCGGCTCAAGAAACGAACGAGCCCTGCGATCGCTCGGACCGCAGGGCTTCGTTTCGGTCAACAGGTGGAGATGATGGGAGTCGAACCCACGACCTCAGCATTGCGAACGCTGCGCTCTCCCAACTGAGCTACACCCCCGTTCGACCATTCCCGAGATCGAGTCGGCGACGATCGGCGAACCGCAACGAAGCGACCGATTCCGGAAGGGAAAGCGGATTGTAGAACCGTCCGTGGCGGCTGTCCAGTCGGGGATTTCGGAGAGTTCGCCTCGCCGAAATCCCTGCCGAACGACGCTCGGTCGCCTCGCTTTCCGTCGCGGCGCGAGGGAAGGAGCGAGTTCCGACCGGGAAGGTTCACGCCTTGGGGAGC
>CAZZBI010000228.1:8522-8958 GCA_964652385.1 uncultured Pirellulaceae bacterium
GAACTCCCTTGATCTGCCCCTCGACCACGATCTGCTCGTCGACATACCCCTGAAAGCGGCAGACGATCACCGCGCCGCGGCGGATCTTGATCTGTTCGGTCATCAGATACAGCCGCTTGCCGGGGACGACGATGTTCCGGAAGCGGACCTCTTCGAGCCCGCCGAGTCCGATCAGGGGCGAGCCGAGGAGGTCATGGCGCGACGCGAAGTAGGACGCCAGCTGAGCCGCCGCCTCGCACATGATCACACCGGGCATCAGCGGCATCTCGGGCATGTGCCCACGGACCCAGAATTCGTTCGGAGTCGCGTCCTTGTAGCCGACGCAGATCTGGCGATCGAGATCCTCGAAGACGATCGCATCGAGCTGCTGCATCTCGTGCCGCTGGGGGTTGATCTTCTGGATCTCCTCCCGGTCGGCGATGACTCGGTTCGGATC
>CAZZBI010000229.1:0-8957 GCA_964652385.1 uncultured Pirellulaceae bacterium
ACGTCGCTCGGCCGCGCGTCGGGGACGACGCGGGCCTACATCGGAGCGACGTTTTTCGTCGTGCGACCGCCCTCGGTCGCAGCATCCTTCGACGCTGCCGCTCCCGGCGCTGCGCTTCGGGCTGGTTGGGTCGTCATCGGGTCGGCAGGCTGCGTTGCCCCGGCTCGTCCCGAGCCGCGGGGCGCGACGCCGACGCTGAACGAGCGGCGCAGCGTTACCCCTGCCCGACGTCGCTCGGCCGCGCGTCGGGGACGACGCGGGCCTACATCGGAGCGACGTTTTTCGTCGTGCGACCGCCCTCGGTCGCAGCATCCTTCGACGCTGCCGCTCCCGGCGCTGCGCTTCGGGCTGGTTGTGTCGTCACCGGGTCGGCAGGCTGCGTTGCCCCGGCTCGTCCCGAGCCGCGGGCATCCCCCTCACGATCGGAAGGTGTTTGACCGCACGAAGCCTCTCGGCCGCGCATCGACGCGGGCCCACGTCAGGTTGCTGTGGAGGCACCGAGGCGCTAAGGAGGCACGGAGACACGAAGCGGATTTTCTCACGGAGACGCCGAGAAGACGGAGGCGCGGAGATCCGCATCCGGGCATCTTCGCGTCGGCTGCCGATCGTCGGTGACGTGAAGTTCGGCGGCCCGCGTTGGAACGAACCGGGGATCGCGCTGCACGCCGCGCGACGCCGAACGAGCGGCGCGGCTATTCGCCTACAGCGGCGACGGCAGATCGCGGCGTTCGAAGATCGCGAACGCGGCCAGATAGCCGATCGCTCCGATTCCGAGCAACAGCGCGATCGCGCCGCTGGTGCCGAGGCCCGAAGCTGCCGCTCCGGCCGCTGCCGCTTCAGGTCCCAGCAGGAAATGCCAAGTCGCCTCGGGAGCCAGATCCGCGACCGCCACGATCTTCTCCGGCTCGAACGCCGAGAAGACGGTCAGCCAGCTCAGGAACTTCAGACTCGGAACGACGGTCGCCAGCAGCTTGATCAGCGCCTGGATGACGTAGAACCCGGTCGCGATCCCGATCGTCCGCCACCGATAGCGATCCCACGACGAAACGAACGTGGTGACTCCGGCCAGCATCACCCCCAACGACGCGAAGACCAGCGTCGCCGGCACGAGCTTCAGCGGGTCGACCAGCTCGCGCATCGGAACGAACTTCTCGACCGGGGTCAGGAACGGAATCGGAATGCCGATCGAGCCGGGGAGCCGCAGCGACGGCATCTCGGTCTGCTTCGCCGAAATGACCTGCACGCCGATCGCCTGCCCTCCCCAGACCGAACCGGCGATCGCGACGATCCCGACCAGCGTCAGGACCACATGCAGCAACAGGTAGCGACGCCGCGAGATCGGTTGCGCCAACAGCATCTCGCCGGTGCCTCGGTCCAGTTCCCCTGCGATCGCGTCCGACCCGCGCGCGATGCACCAGACGAACAGACAGAAGTTGACCAGCGGCTCCTGGAAGATGAACGACAGTCGCCCGGTGTAGCCGACGATCCAGTCGAAATCGACCGGACTCCACTCGCGAAAGTCTCCCGGCAGGAGTTCGAGGATCTGCCGGAAGCGCGAGGTGTCGAGTTGAGCGACCAGCCAGACGCGAACGCCGGCAAACGCGGCGGTCGTCAGGCAACAGCCGAGCAACAACCAGCGAGCATCGCGCCACAGCTTGCCGAAGAGCGCCGCATCGCGACCGGGAACGGTCATGATTTCACCTCGTTACGCTCGATCGACAAGCGTTCGGCGGTCGGCGGAAGGTTCGAGTCCGAATCGCCCGGCATCGCGACCTGGGGCGCTCCGCTCGCGCTCGCTCGTTCCGGCACCGCATGCCAGCGAGCGTAGAGCGTTTCGAGTCCGATCGGCTCGATCGTCAGCTCGCTCAGACCGGCTTCGGCGAGCCAAGGGACGATTCGAGCCGGGTCGATCGTCGTCTCGAACCGGATGATCCCCGGCGATTCGTCGAAGCGCCGCGTCGTGTCGCCGAACGCCTCGGGGAGCGGCGGAAGGGGGCGAGCTGCGCGGCCGCGGATCCGATGCCCCTGAGCACCTTGCGCCAGCGGCGCGTCGTGGACCAGCCGTCCGCGGCGAAGGATCGCGACTCGATCGCAGCTCTGTTCGATCTCGCTCAAGACGTGCGACGAAAAGATGACGGTCGTACCCCGCTCGCGCGCCTCGCGAACGAGGGCGATCGTCTCGGCGCGGACGGTCGGGTCGAGATTGGCGGTCGGCTCGTCCAGGATCGTCACCGGAGCTTCCGCCGCCAGGGTCACCGCGATCGCGAGCTTCTGACGCATGCCGGTCGACATCGCGCCGACTCGACGAGCCAGATCCAGGTCCATCCGTCGAGCCAGCTCGAAACTCGGCTCCGTCGGAAGGCCTCGCATCGCGGCGAAGAAACGGAGGACTTCGGGCCCCTTCATCCGCTTCGGCAGCCGCGCGTCTCCCGGCAGATAGGCGACCTGGCGATGCACGTCGACGCGCTGTCGTCGACAATCGAGTCCGAGAATGCGAGCCGATCCGGCGGTCGGTTCGATCGCGCCGATCAGCAGACGGATCAGCGTCGATTTGCCCGCTCCGTTCGGTCCGAGCAGTCCGACCACCTCGCTGCGCGCGATCGATAACGAGCAATCGTCGAGTGCGGTGAAGGTGCCGTAGCGTTTCGTCAGCCCGTTCGTCTCGACGATCCGCGACGGATCGCACTCTCGTCCGATCGCCGAGCGATCATCGCGCGGCGCAGCGCCGCTCGTTCCGTCGGAACCCTGCCGTTCGCTCATCGTTCGGCCTCTTCGCCGGCGGTCGCCGTTCAGCGGACCGGATCGCGTCCCAGGAGTCGCCGGAGCAGACCGATCTGTCCGGCATGCAGCATCTCGTGGTGCGAGGCGAAGACGAGCGCTCCGAAGCGATCGTCGAAGGCGAAATGGGGAGGGTCGACCTTTTCGGTCAGCGCGACTCGATCGAACGTCGGCAACTCGTCCAGAACCTGGCGATGGACTCGATCGAAGATCCGCCGGATCTCGTCGACCGACGGATACGCGTTCGGATCCGCACTCGGAGTCGTCCCCTTCGAGAACGTCTTGCGGAACGAACCGGGCATCAGTTCGAGGTCGACCGGCAAGCGTCCCCGCTGACGGAAGAGCGCCAAGCCGTACTGAGCCATGGCGAGGTGGCCGACCTGCCAAGCGACATGCGAGACGCAGCCGGGCGGGATCCGAAACCAATCCGCCGGTTCGAGACCGTCGAGCAACGTCAGAGTGTACGCACGAGCCGCCTCGATCTGGCGGCGGACGAGGTCGAGCGGATCGAGCGGAGTCATCGCGGGTCTCGGCAGGGGACGATGCCGCTCGCGTTCGGAGCGAACGGCTGCCGCAACGGAGCGTCGTGGGAACCGCTCCGGTTGCGGACGGCGAACGGCTCGCCATCATAGTGCTCGTCCCCGGTTCGCGACCACGCCCCCAGCAGTCGCGAATCCGCCGTGCGTCGCAAATCAGCGGCGCGTCGCTCCTCGTCGCCGTTCGGTAGACCCTGCGCATGATGTTGCTGCTCGCCGGTGGAACCGTCTACGACCCGCGCCACGGCGTGCGAGGAGCGGTGCGCGATCTCTGGATCCGCGACGGTCGCATCGTCGCCGAGCCGATCGACCCGGCCGAGCGACCCGATCGGACGATCGACCTGACCGGCTACGTCGTGATGCCCGGCGGCATCGATCTGCACTGTCACATCGCCGGCCCCAAGGTGAATACCGCGCGCAAGATGCGTCCGGAAGAGAAACGGGATCCGGCCTCGCGCGTGCTGCGGACCGAACGGCTGCGGAGCGGAACGCTCGGAAGCGTCCCCAGCACCTTCGCCACCGCCTACAAGTACCTGGCGATGGGATACACCACCGCGTTCGATGCGGCGGTCCCGCCGCTCGCGGCCCGCCACGCTCACGAGGAGTTCGACGATACGCCGGCGATCGACAAGGGGTTTTTTGCCCTGGTCGGCAACAACCACTTCGCCATGCGAGCGATTCGCGACGGCGACCGGGCCCGGCTCGATGCGTTCCTCGGCTGGCTGCTGACCGCCGCCAAGGCCTACGCGCCGAAGCTGGTGAACCCCGGCGGCGTCGAGCTCTGGAAGCAGCGATTCGACGGCAACGCGACCGGACTGGACGATCGGGTCGACGGATTCGACGTCACGCCGCGGGACATCGTGCGCGAGATCGCCGCAGCGGCCAATCGGATCGGTCTCCCGCATCCGGTTCACATCCACACGAACCGACTGGGGCTCCCCGGCAACTGGCGTACGACCCTCGACACGATGCGGACGCTCGACGGCCTGAGGGCCCATCTGACCCACATCCAGTTCCACAGCTACGACGGCGGTGACGAGGACGAATCGACCTTCGGTTCGAAAGTCGCTCCGCTCGCCGCGTGGGTCAATGCGCACCCGGAACTGACGGTCGACGTCGGCCAGGTCCTGTTCGGCGACACGACGAGCATGACGGGGGACGGCCCGCTGGGGCATTACCTGAGTCGCCTGTACGGCACCAAGTGGTTCAGCGGCGACGTCGAGATGGAAGCCGGTTGCGGCATCGCTCCGATCCGCTATCGCGACACCAGCCTGGTTCACGCCCTGCAATGGGCGATCGGTCTCGAATGGTATCTGCTGGTCGACGATCCGTGGCAGATCGCGATGAGTACCGATCATCCGAACGGCGGGTCGTTCATGGCGTACCCCGAGATCGTCCGCCTGCTGATGGATCGGTCGTATCGGGACGAGACGATCGCGCGGCTCCCTCCGCAGGTCCGCGAGCGATCGGTGCTCGCCGATCTGAAACGCGAGTATTCGCTCGAGGAGATCTGCATCATCACCCGCGCCGCGCCGGCTCGCATGCTCGGCCTCGATCGCAAGGGGCATCTGGGCGTCGGCGCCGATGCGGACGTCACCGTCTATCTCCCCGACGAGAACCGTCGTCGGATGTTCGAGATGCCTCGCTGGGTCATCAAGGAAGGGAGGATCCTGATCGAGGACGGCGAGATCCGCGACGTGATCGACGGCGCGACGCTGCATGTCGACGTTCCGTACGATCGCTCGATCGAGACGTCGGTCGAGCGGTGGTTCGACGAGGCGTATTCGGTCCGCTTCCGGAATTACCCGGTCGGCGACGACGAGCTGCATCGCACGACGCCGGTCAAGGCCGGCGCCGGTCCGATCCCGATCGCCGGCCGCACCGACGTGACCGCGGCGACGTTGCCGAACGGCGAAGGACGCCGATCGCCCGGGGAGTCGGCAGGATGAGCGACCGGGACTCCGAAGGGGACGACCGACACCAGGCCGAGATCGGCTCGCCGGACGAGACGCCTCGTTCGAGCCTGCCGTTCGACCACGACAGCCCGGTCGCTCCGGTCGCCGCGATCTGCGCCGTGCTCGCCGGAGAGCGGCTCGATCGGGATCGCCTGTTCCGGCTGCTCGAAATGACGTTCGGACCGATCGGGTTCGTCGGAGCCGAGCATCCGTTCGATGCGACCGACTACTATCGCGACGAGATGGGACCGGGGCTCGTGCGGACGCTTCTGGCGTTCGACGTGCCGTTTCCCTCCGAGGCGCTGGCGCCGGCGAAGTTGGTCTGCGGCGATTTCGAGCGAATGCTGGCGGTCGACGGGAGCCGAACGGCCAATCTCGACTTCGGCTACCTCGATCCGCACAAGGTGGTGCTGGCGAGTCTGAAGGAAGCGGGACAGAAGATCCATCTGGGGATGGGCGTCTGGGCCGATCCGATCGCGCGATGGCGCGAGGGAGCCTACCGCCCTTTCGAATGGACCTTTCCCGATTTCCGCTCCGGCCGCTACGACGCCGAGCTGATCGAGATCCGCCGCCGATTGCGCGAGCGGACTCGTGCGGCGCGACGCGAACGTTAGGCGACGGCTGCGGCGGCGGAACGCGCCGCCGTACGACCGAGCCGATCGCACGAGCACGGCTCAGTCGCCCCCTCGCGTGCGATCTCCGCCCCCGAGACTCGGCGTTTCGGGAAACGCGCGCCAAGCTCGCTCGACCCACTCGCGTCGCATGCCGAGTTCGTTCACCAGCCGATCGATCAGCGCGGCGCGGTCCAGACGACGTCGCGAGGTCGTTTCGTCGCGTCGTTCCTGCCAGCGATCGCCGCGCACGAAGAGCTGTCGCGATCGGTCGACCGCGGCGATCACCGGATAGGTCATCATCGGCCAGTCATAGCTGGCGAGCCACGCATCGCGTAACTGGTCGTCGTCGACCGGATCGATCCGATAGGTCAACCGATACGTGCGCCGCGCCGTGGCGTCGATCGAGGTCGTACGTTCGATCGTCGACAGCTCGCGCCGCTCCGGAGCGGTCGGGACGAGTTCCAGGCGGTGGAACGGCGTCTCGCGAATCACCGTCATCTCGCTCAGCGGCAACGGTTCGTGGATCAGGTATCCCGGATCGACCAGCAGCGGGCGTCCCTGGAGTTCGACGCGAACGGCGCAGTGAGTTGCCGGGCCGTAGGTCCGATCGGCGAGGATCGGTCGAGCGTCGAAGCCCGAGGCGACCAGCAGCGCACGCAACAGGTCGGTCAGCGCGAAGCAGGTTCCGCCGCTGCCGTTCGCCAGATGCGAGTCGACCGTTTCGGCGATCGTCGGCAGCCGGATCGACCCTCGCTCGGATCGATCGGCGACCTTGCCGAGATTCTCGTACGGCAGATGCCCGACCGCCTGGGCGATCACCGCGATCATCGTCGTCGGTTCCGGACGCTCGTCAGGGGCGAGCGGCGCTGCGACATGCGCGAGCAACCGATCGCGCACCGCCGCCGGATGATCGGGAGCGAGCGGTCGATGGAGCGAGTCGGAGGTCACGGCGACGTTTCTCGCGGCGGTGGAGCGGTGATCGGGGCCGAGACCGACGGGAGGATGGTCACGCTCCCCCTTGCGGCGGCGGCGGAACCGGCGCCTGGGCAGCTCCGAGCGGCAAACGGTCGGTCGGCAGCTGAGGGAGGGGAGGGGAAGCGGTCGAGCCGTGCGGAGCGGCGGGAGCGGCAGGACGTTTTCGCAGTTCGGCCAGTCGTTGCATCAGAACGTAGAAGACCGGCACGAAGAAGACCGCCAGCAGCGTCGCGGCGATCATGCCGCCGAAGACGGCGGTGCCGAGCGCCCGTCGACTGGCCGCTCCCGCGCCGCTCGCGTTGACCAGCGGGACGATCCCCAGGATGAACGCGAACGAGGTCATCAGGATCGGACGGAACCTCAGTCGCGCCGCCTCGACCGCCGCTTCCAGGATCGATCGCCCCTTGGCTCGCAGCTCGCGGGCGAACTCGACGATCAGGATCGCGTTCTTGCTCGCCAGCGCGATGATCAGCACGATTCCGATCTGCGTGTAGATGTTGTTGTCCATGCCGCGGACCGCGACGGCGATGACGGTGCCGAGGAGGGCGAGCGGGACGACCATGATGACCGCCGCCGGCATGAACCAGCTCTCGTACTGAGCGGCGAGGACCAGATACACCATCAGCACGCCGAGGGCGAAGACGTAGAGCGCCTGGCTCCCGACTCGCTTTTCCTGGAACGACATTCCGGTCCATTCGATCCCCATCGTCGTCGGCAGTCGCTCGGCCGCCATCTGTTCCATCAGCGAGAGCGCTTCGCCCGAGCTGACTCCCGGGGCGGCGCCGCCGTTGATCGTCGCGCTCGGATACAGGTTGTAGCGCGGGATGATCTGCGGACCGAGCGTCTTGCTGACGGTCGCGAAGGTCGAGAGGGGAATCATCCGGCCCTCCCGATTTCGGACCTGCAGTCGTCCGATGTCCTCGGGCTGCATCCGGAACCGTTGGTCCGCCTGGACGCGGACCTGGTAGGTCTTGCCGAACAGGTTGAAGTCGTTGACGTAGGCCGAGCCGAGCGAGGTCTGCATCGTGCCGAAGATCGCGTCGAGCGGCACGCCCAGGCTCATCGCCTTGACCCGATCGATGTCGACCTTGATCTGAGGGACGCCGGCGCGGAAGGTCGACTGGACTCCCGCCAGGTCGGTCTGACCGTTGGCCGCGACGACCATGTCGGTCACGACCTTCTGCAGCTCGGCCAAGCCGACTCCCGCTCGATCCTCGACCTTCAGTTCGAAGCCGCCCGCGACTCCCAGTCCGCGGATACCGGGAGGGGGAAACGCGAAGATCATCGCCTCGTCGATCGCCGCGAACTTCGGCGCGAGCCCGCCGAGGATCTCTTCCTGAGTCCGCGCGGGATCGCCCTTCCGTCCCTCGAACGGCTCGAACGACAGGAACATCGTCGCGGCGTTCGACTTGACCGACGAATCGAGCAGCGACATCCCTCCGAGCAGGAACCATTGCTCGACGCCGGGGGTCTCCTTCAGGACCTCGTTGATCTTGCGGGTCACCTCGCGCGTCCGTTCCTGCGATGCGGCATCGGGCAACTGGATCGCGACGATCGCATACCCCTGATCCTCGGTCGGAACGAAGCCGGTCGGCAGCTTCAGGAACCACCAGCCGGCCAGCGAGATCAGCCCCAGGAACAGGAGCATCACGAGCGCGGTCTGCTGCACGGCGACTCGGACGATCGACACGTAGACCCGTTCGAACCAGCCGTAGACCCGATTGAATCCGCGGTAGAAGAAGTTCTTCCGCTCCGGAGTCGGTCTCAGGTAGGTCGCGCACTGGGCCGGCTTGAGCGTGACGGCATTGACCGCGCTGATGACCGCCGTCGCCGCGATCGTCAGGGCGAACTGGCGATAGAGCTGGCCGGTGATGCCGCCGAGAAAGGCGGTCGGCAGAAAGACGGCCATCAGCACGAGCGTGATCCCCATGATCGGCCCGATCACCTCGCTCATCGCCTTGATCGTCGCCCGCTTCGGATCGAGCTTGTCGTGGTCGATGTGATGAGCCGCGTTCTCGACGATGACGATCGCGTCGTCGACGACGATGCCGATCGCGAGCACCAGTCCGAAGAGCGTGAGCATGTTGATCGAGAAGCCG
>CAZZBI010000230.1:0-8949 GCA_964652385.1 uncultured Pirellulaceae bacterium
TCAACCTGGTGCAGGGAGCCGCCGGAACCGCTCGCTACCTGTCGCGTCACGACGGACTGGATGGGCTTCTGTTTACCGGCAGCTATCGAGTCGGCCTCGAGCTGTCGAAGTTCTTCGGCGAACATCCCGAGCGGATCCTGGCGCTCGAGATGGGAGGGAACAATCCGCTGATCGTCGATCGCTGCGGCGATCATGAGGCGGCCGCCTATCTGACGGTGCAGAGCGCGTACGTCACGTCGGGGCAACGCTGCTCCTGTGCTCGGCGCCTGATCGTTCCGCGAGGGGCCGACGGCGATCGCTTCGTCGAACGGTTGGTCGCCTGGATCGGGCGCATGCGGATCGGTCCGTTCGATCAGGAACCGGAACCGTTCTACGGACCGGTCGTCAGTCGCGCCGCCGCAGGACGACTGCTCGACGCGCAGAGCGAGATGATCGCTGCGGGAGGCAAATCGCTGGTCGAGATGCGACGTTCCGGCGGCCACGAAGCGCTGCTGACTCCGGGGCTGATCGACATGACTTCGGCCACCGAGCGCCGTGACGACGAATGGTTCGGTCCGCTGCTGCAGCTGATCCGAGTCGACGACTGGGAACAGGCGTTGGTCGAAGCGAATCGGACGAGCTTCGGACTGGCGGCCGGTCTGCTGAGCGACGATCCGGAGCGATATCGCGAGTTCCGCCGCCGGATCCGAGCGGGAGTGATCAACTGGAATCGGCAGACGACCGGCGCCAGCGGCAAACTGCCGTTCGGAGGGCTCGGTTCGAGCGGCAATCATCGCCCGAGCGGCTTTCATGCGGTCGACTACTGCGCCGATCCGATCGCGAGTCTCGAGTACGATCGAGTCGCGTTGCCCAGTCCGCTGCCGATCGGCTTCAAGGGAATCTAGAGCCCCCAGCCCGCCGCAACTCCAACCCGCAGCGTCCCCAGCCCGCAGCGTCCCCAGCCCGCAGCGTCAGCAAGGGGCCTCCGCGCCTCCGTCAGCTCAGCGTCTCCGTGAGAAAAACTCCGCTCCGTGCTTCAGTGCCTCCCCAGCGCCTCAGTGCCTCCCCAGCGCCCTGACGTGGGCCCGCGTCGTCCCGGACACGCGGCCGAGACGCTTCGTATGGTCAAACACCTTCCGACCGTGAACAGCAGCGAAGTCGCCCACCCTCGGCTCGGGACGAGCCGGGGCTACGCAGGGAGCCGACTTCTGCAGCGACTCGACCAGAGCGAAGCGTCGGAAGCAGCAGCTTCGGAAAACACTGCAACCGAGGTCGGTCGCCCTACGACAAGGCGCGGCGGACCGCGAGAGGCCAAGTCTCGGGAAGCGGTGCTTCGAACGTCAGCGGTTCGCGGCGAGTCGGATGCGGGAGGACGATTCGCGCGGCGTGCAGCGCGATCCCCGGTCCGTTCCAGCGCGGGCCGCCGTACTTCACGTCACCGACGATCGGCAGCCGGCGCGATGAGGCCTGGACGCGGATCTGGTGCTTGCGTCCGGTGACCAATCGGATGGCGACCAGATCGCGATCGTCGATCGTCGCGATCCGTTCCCAATGCAGCTCCGCGTCCTGCCCTCCCGAGCCGCGTTCCACGACGACGCGTTGAGCCGCATCGTCGTGCCGCAGGCGATCGCGCCAGGTTCCTTTCGCTTCCGGCAGCATGCCGTCGAGCCAGGCGACGTAGTGCTTCGCGACGTCATCTCCGGCAAACGAGGCGCTCAGTCGAGCCGCTCCCTTGCTCGTGCGCGCCAGCGGCAGGACTCCGGTGACGAACGCATCCAATCGGCTGACGACGCCGATGAAGACGTTCCCCGGCTTGTCGTAGCGCCGTTTCAGATAATCGCGCGCCCACTCGACCGCGGTCGGCTCGCCCGCTGCCGCCCCCATCGTCGCGAGCGGCGCCGGCTTGTCGAGCACGAGCAGGTGGTTGTCCTCATACAGGACGCGCGGTTCGGCAGGCCTCATGAGCACGACTCGTCACCGGCCGCTCCGCGCGGCGACCGCTCGCCCGTCGACGCGACGGCGACCGGTTCGAGGCCGCCGCTCGTTTCGGCGATCCACCCTCCGCCGAGGACCCGATCGCCGTCGTAACAGACGACCCCCTGCCCCGGCGCCACCCCTTCGCACGGTTCGACGAACGTCACCTCGAACGTCCCCGATTCGCCGCGACAAACCCGAGCGGCGTGCAGCTGCGAGTTGTAGCGGACCATGACGCGACAATCGAACGCCTCGGGAAGGTCGGCCGCGAGCCAGTTCGCGTCGTGCGCGACGAGACTCGTCCGGCCGAGCGCCGCGCGCGGCCCGACAACGACGCGGCGCGTCGCGGCATCGATCCGGACGACGTAGGTCGGCTCGCCGAGCGCCACACCGAGTCCGCGGCGCTGTCCGATCGTGAACCCCTCGATCCCTTCGTGCCGACCGAGCACGCGGCCGTCGACCGACACGATCTCGCCGCTCCGATCGGTCCCCGGAGTCCGTTCGCGGACGAAGCGGTCGTGCTCTCCCGAGACGACGAAGCAGATCTCCTGGCTGTCCCGTTTCTCGGCGACGTTCAACCCGATCGACGCCGCGATCTCGCGGATCTCGCGTTTGGTCCGATCGCCGACCGGCAGCAGCATGCGGCCGAGCCGTTCGCGAGGGATGCCGAAGAGCGCGTACGACTGGTCCTTGCTCGTGTCGACTCCTCGCAGCAGCTGCTGCGCCGCAGGTTCGGACGGGTCGGACTCCAGCCGAGCGTAATGGCCGGTCGCGACGTACGTCGCTCCGACCGCATCGGCATAGTCGAACAGGCGGCCGAACTTCAGTCGATGGTTGCACATCACGCAAGGGTTCGGCGTCCGCCCCGAGACGTACTCGTCGACGAAGTAGCGGATGATCTCGCCGAACTCGCGCTGCAGATCGATCGCATAGAAGGGAATGCCCAATCGAGCCGCGACGCGCCGAGCGTCGTCGGCATCGCTCGCGCTGCAGCACCCCTGCTTGTGATCGCGACGCCCCTGGAGGATCGGCAGGAGCGGGCTGGCGGCGGTGGAGCCGTCAAGCGAACAGGCGGCGGTCGACGCTTCGCCGTGCCGCATGAAGACGCCGATCACCTCATGACCGGCGCGCAGCAGCAGATGAGCAGCGACGCTGCTGTCCACTCCGCCGCTCATCGCCAGCACCACGCGACTCATCCGCGTCCTTCCCTCATGGGCGTCGGTCCTCCCGCAGCAATTGTAGAGGGACATAGAACTTCTTGTACCGGCGGCCGTCGTCGTAGGGGGTCCCCTGCGGATGCTCGACCAGCACGGTCGCTCGCCGGCTGATCCGATTGACGAACCCGCAATAGGTCTGCCCCTCGTGATCGAAGCGGACCCGCGATCCGGTCCGGATTCCGAGGGTCCGGCGGGCGATATCCGAGGCGGTCGGAAGGCGGTGCGTCGACTCGGTGTGGCCGAACCAACGGAGGGCGATCCCGCGGAACCGCTTGGCCGAGCAGCTGGAATCGTGCCAGACGAGCATCTCGGCCAGGTGAATCAGCTCGTGCTCGAAGATCCGCTGGAGCGCGTCGAGGCGATGGGCGCAGCGGACGCCGGTCACCACCTCGGGCTGCTGCGGATCGCGAAACGACTGGAAGAGGATCTGCGTCGCGATCGCGATCTCGAAACTGGCGCTCCGGCCATGGCGATCCGGCGAGGGGAACTCGAGCCGAGTCGTCTTGCCGCCGGTTCGAGTCAGCCGCGGAGCGAGGCGATAGCGGAGGTCGCCGCGGCGGAAATCGAGGAGCGGTCCGAGCGTGCCGCCGAAGAACGCCCGATCGTACGCCTCGCCGAGCACCGACAAGGCGCGTTGCGAGATGCGATTGAAGTCGGGCGCATCGACCAGCCCTTCGTCGACCAGCCGCTCACCGATCCGTTGCCGGATCCGCTCCCGTTCCGGCGCGGGAAACGAGGTGGTCAACAGATGCGATTCGACGGCGCGGCGGCGGGACTCGTCCATGATCTCGCGGCGGTAGAAGAGAAGAGGTGCGTGGAGGTCGTGCGAACGAACCATCGTCCGACCCGTCCCCCGGTCACGTCAAGTCAGGAGCCGGCTCCGCCGCCTCGCGGCTCGGCGGGAGTGCGGGGAAACCGACGAGCTCGTCTCGTCGCATCAGCGGCTGGCGCTGCAAGCGGCGGCCTAGCGTCGGACCGGGGGAACCTCCCGGTGCCGGATCGAAAAAACTGCCGCGCCCCACCACTGACCAATTGTCCACTGACCGATACGATCATGGTGAACAAATTGCCACTGCCGTTCGATCTCGCTCGAGGCGGAATCGAACGACCGTCGGCGGGGTAGTGAAGGGAGAAAAACGGGGCAGGAATCTCCGGTCATGAAGAGGTTATCAACAGCAAGGAGCGAGCCAATTGCGCATGACTTTTTCGGATACGGACCACACACTGGCTTCAGCGTTTCTGATGCTGACGCAAGGGCTTCCGCGCCAATGCATGCACAAGATGTTGTATTGACTTTCGATGAAGCCCCGATATATTGGGCCCCGTCGTCGCACCTGAGGGTGTCGACCGGCTCCTCACCTAAGTCGAAGATCGACAGCAACTTCCGAAATCACGATGCGGCTCGGTCGAGTCGGAATCGGGTCGGTTTCGGGAGCGGGAAGCGGAGGGCCGGAACGGGCATCGGCAGGTGTAACGGCGTCGATCGGCGGCTCGAACGAGCCCCGACCGCAACACCCCTCTTCGAGCGGACCTCGGAGAGACTCACAGGAATCTCGGCCACGTTCTCGTGGATCAGGTCGGCACGGAGGCGGCGGAGAGTGACTCCGCACTTCGGGCCGGTTCGTCGCTCCGAATTCTCCCTCGTCAGCGTCCAGTGCGGGATCGCGCTGCGCCCTGATCGGAAGTTCGAAGCGACGGCGGTGGGGCTGGGTGACGGGGTCGGGAGCTTGTCCGAACCGGTCGCGGTGCATTGATTCTCATCTCGAGGTGAAGCGACTGGCGGCGACGTCGGACAGGTCGTGCGGGCGACCGGTCGGCATCGTCGCGGGGGCGTCGGACGGACGCCGCACGAAGCATTCGCAGGACCTCCTTGCCAGGCTCAAAGGAGAGCGACTCGATGGAGAAGGCCAAGCAGCAGGAGATGCTGGGGCAGTCGGTGGCGCAGGAATTGGTGATCCGCAAGCGCGACGGTCGCGTCGTCGCGTTCGAGTCGGATCGGATTCGGCGTGCGATCGAGAAGGCGTTCTGTGCGGAGCACAAGCTCGCGACGGTCGAAGAGTTGGCCGAGGGGATCCGCGAGGCGATCGATCGGATCGTCGGGTCGGTCGTGGGCCAGGCGAAGGAGGTGGCGGTCGACGGCGCGACGCTGGATGTCGAGCGGATTCAGGACTGCGTCGAACAGGCGCTGATGCAGCAGCAGTACTTTTCCGTCGCTCGGCGCTACATCCTCTATCGATCCGAGCATGCCCGCATCCGGCAGCTCCGGGCCGAAGAGGTGATGGAGAGCGATCAGCCGTTCCCGACCGTGATGGTGCGGGTCGCCGATCGGCTCGAAGACTTCGACTTCACCAAGCTCCGCCTGCAGTTGCGAGCCGCCTGTCGGGGCGTCGAGGAAAACTGCTCGGCCGACGAGCTGTTCGAGGACGTGGCGCGGCAGCTCTATCCCGAGATCACGCCGAAGGAGATCGCCCGTGCGATGGTCCTCGCGGCCCGTTCGCGCATCGAGGTCGATCCCGACTATGACGGCGTCGCGGGGCGTCTGACGCTGGCGATCATCTATCGCGAAGCGCTCGGCCGAACGGCCGAAGGGGACGAACTGGCGGCCGCCTGTCGCGAACGGTTCGGCGACTACATCGAGGCGGGGATCGCGGCGGGGCGGCTGTCGGCCGATCTGCGCGGCTTCGATCTCGACCGGATCGCCGCAGCGCTTCGTCCCGAGCGGGACTGCCTCTTCCCGTACCTCGGTCTGCAGACGATCTACGATCGGTATCTGCTGCACATCGACGGTCGTCGCATCGAGACGCCGCAGTACTTCTGGATGCGCGTGGCGATGGGGCTCTCGCTCGGCGAGCAGGACCGGACCGGCAGCGCGATCCGGTTCTACGAGATGCTGAGCACGTTCCGCTTCACGTCGGCGACGCCGACCCTGTTCAACGCGGGAACGCTCCACCCGCAGCTCAGCTCGTGCTACCTGAGCACCGTCTCGGACGACCTCGACCACATCTTCAAGCAGATCAGCGACAACGCGAAGCTGAGCAAGTGGGCCGGCGGTCTGGGGAACGACTGGACGAGCATCCGCGCGACCAACGCGCACATCAAGGGGACGAACGGCCGGAGTCAGGGAGTCATTCCGTTCCTGAAGGTCGTCAGCGACACCGCGGTCGCCGTGAACCAGGGAGGCAAGCGGAAGGGGGCGGTCTGCTCGTATCTCGAGACGTGGCATCTGGACATCGAGGAGTTCCTCGATCTGCGGAAGAACACCGGAGACGAGCGGCGGCGGACGCATGACATGCACACCGCCAACTGGATTCCCGACCTCTTCATGAAGCGGGTCATGGAGGACGGGAACTGGACGCTGTTCAGCCCGGACGAGGTGCCGGATCTGCACGACCTGACCGGTCGGGCGTTCGAGGAGCGGTACGAGTTCTACGAGCGGGAAGCGGCCGAAGGGCGGATGCGCCTGCATCGCACGCTCCCCGCGGTCCAGCTGTGGCGCAAGATGCTGACCCGGCTCTTCGAGACCGGTCATCCGTGGATCACGTTCAAGGATCCGTCGAATCTCCGCAGCCCGCAGGATCACTGCGGCGTCGTCCACAGCAGCAACCTCTGCACCGAGATCCTGCTCAACACGAGCAAGGACGAGACGGCGGTCTGCAACCTGGGGAGCATCAACCTGCGGAACCACGTCGTCGACGGGCGGCTCGATCTCGAGCGGCTCGAAGAGACGGTGCGGACGGCGGTCCGGATGCTCGACAACGTCATCGACATCAACTTCTATCCGACCGATGAGGCGCGGAACGCGAACCTCCGCCATCGCCCGGTCGGGCTGGGGCTGATGGGCTTCCAGGACGCGCTCGCCGCCTGCGGCATCGAGTACGCCAGCGATGCGGCGGTCGAGTTCGCCGATCGATCGATGGAAGCGATCTCGTACTACGCGATCCTCGCCAGTTCCGAACTGGCCGCCGAGCGCGGTCGCTACTCGAGCTATCCCGGATCGAAGTGGGACCGCGGCCTGCTGCCGATCGACACCATCGCCGTGCTCGAGCACGAACGCGGCCTGGACATCGATGTCGATCGCTCCAGCTCGTTCGATTGGGAGCCGGTACGGCAGAGCGTGGCGAAGCACGGGATGCGGAACAGCAACGTGATGGCGATCGCGCCGACCGCGACGATCTCGACCATCATCGGCGTGACGCAGTCGATCGAGCCGACGTACAAGAACCTGTACGTGAAGAGCAACCTCTCGGGGGACTTCACCCAGGTCAACATCCCGCTGATCCGCGAGCTCAAGGAGCGAGGGCTCTGGAACGAGCGGATGCTGACTCAGCTGAAGATCCACCAGGGAACGCTCGAAGGGATTCGCGAACTCCCCGAGGACATCAAGGGGCGTTACGCGACGAGCTTCGAGATCGAACCGCGGTGGCTCATCGAGTGCGCGGCGCGCCGCCAGAAGTGGCTCGACATGGGACAGTCGCTCAACCTATACCTGCTCGACCCCAACGGCCGGCGTCTCGACGAGATGTATCGCCTGGCCTGGCGCAAGGGACTCAAGACCACCTACTACCTGCGCACCCTCGCCGCGACGTCGATCGAGCCGACGACCGTCAAGGTCAGCGAGCACGACGAGGCGCGACCGTGGATGCGGTCCGGAGTCGTGGCGGCCGATGCGCCGGTCGCCGCGCCGAAGGTCTGCAACCTCGGCGAGGACTGCGAGGCGTGTCAGTGATTCGGCGGCATCGCGACCGACGGGATTCCGTCGCGCGATGCCCGAGAATGCCGTGAACCCGGGCCGCATCGAGCGGTCCGGGTAACGGTAACGAGCCGCTCGGCGCGAGCGGTTCGGCGCGATCCGAACGATCGGCCCGAGACGGAGTCTCCGGCCGGTCGACTCGCGGCGGCTCGACGGCCGTCGCGAACGGCGCGTCGCGGGGACCCCTGATTTCGCCTGTTTCGTTCCGGACGCCGGAACTCGAGGAGCGACAGGGGGTCTCCTGCGGACGAACGGTCCCAGACGATTTGGCAGCGACGGAGTATCCGATCTCATGAGCATCGTATCGAAGGAATCGAACCGGCACCTGATCGGCCGAGCAGGACGCTTCAGCGTCGACGACAAGCGACTGATCAACTGCGGTCAGGTCGACGTCAATCAGCTGATGCCGCTCAAGTACAAGTGGGCCTGGAAGCACTACGAGAACGGGTGCGCCAACCACTGGATGCCGAGCGAAGTCCCGATGAACAAGGACATCGAGACGTGGCGCGGCAAGCAGCTGACCGAAGGCGAACGCCTGGTCATCATGCGCAATCTCGGCTTCTTCTCGACCGCCGAGAGTCTGGTCGGCAACAACCTGGTGTTGGCGATCTTCAAGTTCATCACCAACGCCGAGTGCCGGCAGTATCTGCTGCGTCAGGCGTTCGAAGAGGCGATCCATACGCACACCTTCCTGTACGTCGTCGAGAGCCTGGGGCTCGACGAAGGGGAGGTGTTCAACATGTACAACGAGATCCCGTCGATCGCCCGCAAGGATCAGTTCGAGATGGAACTGACGCGCGAGGTGCTCGAGCCGGACTTCACGACCGAGTCGTTCGAAGGGGCTCAGGCCTTCCTGAAGAACCTGATCGGCTTCTACGTGATCATGGAAGGGATCTTCTTCTACACCGGCTTCGCGATGATCCTGTCGCTGCACCGCCGCAACCTGATGACCGGGATCGGCGAGCAGTTCCAGTACATCATGCGGGACGAGTCGATCCATCTGAGCTTCGGCGTCGACCTGATCAACGG
>CAZZBI010000231.1:0-8935 GCA_964652385.1 uncultured Pirellulaceae bacterium
TTTTCCCGTTCGGCCGATCTCGGCGCCTTGCGCTCCGTCGGCCGCTCGGTCGGGCCCTCGCCCCGCACCCTCGCGTGCCGCACGGCGATTCCCGCCCCCTCCTGCTCGCTCGCCCTCGGGCACACCGCTCGCTCGTGCACGGGCGTACCGCGTGCGGACCGCTGTTTACCGCTCGCCCCGAATCGGGCAGAATACGCCGGCGGCCGTGGGGTCCTCGGGACGTCCGGCGGTGCCGTGACCCTCTCGATGGATCGCCGAGATGCTCGAAAAGCTGCGCGTCGTCTTCACCATTCCCGAACTGCGGCAGAAGATCCTTCTGACCCTCTTCCTGCTCGCGGTCTATCGCGTCGGTTACCTGATTCCGATGCCGATGGTCGACGCGAACCAGATTCAGATCCTCAGCCAGTCGAATACCGGCGGGCTGGCGGGATTGATCGCCAAGGCGACCGTCTTCAGCGCCAGCCAGCTCGACAAGGCGACCATCTTCGGTCTGGGCATCATGCCGTACATCACGGCATCGATCATCCTGCAGCTGCTCGGCACCGTCTATCCGCCGCTGATGGAGCTGCGGAAGGAAGGTGAGGCGGGGCGCAAGAAGATCAACGAATACACCCGTTACCTGACCGTCGCCCTCTGCCTGGTCCAGAGCGTCGCGTACGTCTGGTACTACCTGATGCCGACGCCCAACGACGGCCCCAACCTGATCGCCGACGAGTTCGAGAACGCCGACGGCACGATGATGCTCGGCTGGCAGATCGTCGCCGTGCTGATCATGACCGGCGGAACCATCTTCCTGATGTGGCTCGGCGAACAGATCGACGAGTACGGCATCGGCAACGGCATCAGCTTGCTCATCATGGCCGGCATCGTCGCCGACATGCCCGGAGCGCTGAGCCGCTTCATCAAGAACTCGTCGTTCGAGCTGACCGGATTCGGATCGACCGCCGGAATCGAGACGTACATCGTGCTCGTCGCGTTGTTCGTCGGAGTCGTCTTCGGAGTCGTATTCATCACGCTCGCGCAGCGTCGTATTCCGACCCAGAGCGCCAAACATGTCCGCGGACGTCGCGTCTACGGCGGCACTCGGCAGTACCTGCCGCTGAAGATCAATCAGGCGGGAGTCATGCCGATCATCTTCGCGAGCAGCCTGCTCATGCTCCCTGCCCTGCTCTTCAACGGTCTGGCGAGCATCACCAGCGGCGACATCGGCACGTTCTTCGGCGATGCCGCCGAGACGTTCGGGAACGGAACGAGCTTCATCTACAACTTCTGCTTCCTCGTGATGATCTACTTCTTCTGCTACTTCTGGACCTCGATCATCTTCAACCCGAAAGAGATCTCGGACAACCTGAAGGAACAGGGGACGTTCATCCCGGGCTACCGCCCCGGACGCCGGACCGCCGACTATCTCGAACGGGTCATGGACCGGATCACGTACGTCGGAGCCGGGTTCCTGGCCGTCGTCGCCGTCGTTCCCACCGTCGTTTCGTCGCTCATGGGAGTCGACTATCAGATCGCCAGCTTCTACGGAGGTACCGGCCTGCTGATCGCCGTCAGCGTGGCGTTCGATCTGGTCCAGAAGATCGACAGCCACCTCGTCATGCGGAATTATCGCGGCCTGCTCGAATGAGCCGGCGTCGGGGAGCGTCCAGCGTCGCTCCCCATCCTCCGCGGGCGAGACTCCCGCACAGTCAGACGAGGCGGTGATGAGAATCGTATTCGTCGGTCCGCCCGGAGCGGGGAAGGGGACCCAGTCGAAGCGACTGGTCGACTACCTGCGCATCCCGCACCTGTCGACCGGCGATCTGCTGCGCGAGGCGATCCGCAACGGGACCGAAGTCGGCAAGGTGGTCGCTCCGATCATGGCCGACGGTCAACTTGTCCCCGATGAACTGGTGCTCGGCGTCTTTCGCGAGCGCTTGGCCAAGGGGGATTGCGACGACGGCTGTCTGCTCGACGGCGTGCCGCTGACGATTCGCCAAGCCGAAGCGATCGATCGGATCGGCGCCGAGCGCGGCCAGGCGATCGACATCGCGATCCAATGGGTCGTTCCGGACGAGGAGCTGATCCGTCGCCTCAACGGTCGCGGCAATGGCCCGACCGAACGACGCCCGGATGATCGCCCCGACAAGATCCCGTTCCGCCTGCAGGTGTACCAGCGTCAGACGACACCGCTGGTCGATTTCTACGCCGCTCATGGCGTCCTGAAGCAGATCGACGGGATCGGGACCACCGACGAGGTGTTCGACCGGATTCGTCAGGCGATCGAGTCGATCCGCAGCAAGGCGACCGGCGCCGCGAAGCGCTGAGACGTCCCGCCCGGTAGCAATCGCCGCAGGAAGCGTCGACGCCGACCGGCTCTGCCGCAGGCGTCGCCGTCCTCGCGAGGCCGCGCACGGTCGTCCCGCTTTCCGACCGGGCCGAGCCGCGGCACTGCGCGTCGGGCGGGGACGGTGGTTGCCGGACCGGTGTCGCCGTGCCTCTTCACTGCATCGCGTCTCGGGGCGTTTTTGACCTCGCTCGCGCCGGCATCTATAACGGCGTCCTTCCCCACCACCGCCTGCCGTTCGTCGAGGCGCTCGATGCACGCTTCTCTCCGGTCGCGGTTCGCGCGGCCCGCGACCGATTCGCTCCGTCCGAGTCGTCTTCGGTTCGTCGCCGGTGTCGTCTTGCTCGTGTCCGGCGCCGTCGCAGGCGGCGTGCTGCTGCGAGCCGACTCCGACCCCGCCGACCGCGCCCCGGCGATCCGTCCGATCGCCTGGCGCACCGTCGCGATTCAGGAGGGGATCGCGGTGCCGCGCGAGGCATTGGCGTCCGAGGCACCGACGGCGGACGAGACCCTTCGACCCGCCGAGACCGATGCCCCGAACTCCTCGACGGCCGACACGCCCGCTCGTTCGGCGGCCGAGGTACCCGCAGTCGAATCCCCATCCGACTCGGTCGGCACACGTCCGTTGATCATCCTGGCGATCGGGATCGTGACGGTGCTCGGTCTGATCATCGGGTTCAAGGCGAACGCTTTCCTGGCGCTGATCGTCGCGGCGATTCTCGTCAGTCTGCTGGCGCCGGGAGGGATCGATACGAAGATCGCTCGCGTCGCGACGGCGTTCGGCAACGCATCGGGGAACATCGCGATCGTGATCGGTCTGGCGGCGGTCATCGGCAAGTGCATGCTCGACAGCGGCGCGGCCGACCGGATCGTGCGCACCTTTCTGGCCTGGCTCGGCGAGAAACGCTCGCCGTTCGCGCTCCTGGTCAGCGGCTTCGTCCTGGCGATTCCGGTCTTCTTCGACACGGTCTTCTATCTGCTCGTGCCGCTCGCCCGTTCGCTCCATCGCCGCACCGGCAAGGAGTACCTGAAATATCTGCTGGCGATCGCCGGCGGAGGGGCGATCACGCACACGCTCGTTCCGCCGACTCCGGGGCCGCTGCTGATGGCCAGCATTCTCGGCGTCGATCTGGGGCTGATGATCGTGATCGGCCTGCTCGTCGCCGCTCCCGCAGCCCTCGCCTCGCTCGTCTTCGCCTCGATCGTCGATCGCCGCATGCCGGTGCCGATGCGTCAGTTGGGCAACGACGTCGAACTCGCTCCTCCTCCCGACGATCGCCTTCCGGGACTCGTCGAGTCGATCCTGCCGGTGGCGCTCCCCGTGATCCTGATCGCTCTCTCGACCGTCGCGGTGACGATCGCCGACGGCGAGGATGCGGCGGCGCTGCGAGCCGAGCAGGTGAAGGATTGGAGCGGCTGGAGCGCACGGCTCGTCGCCGATCGACAGTCTCCGGCGGACAATCCGTCGAAGTGGCTCCTCGAACAGCCGACGGTCTCCCCCGAGGTGCGCGACTGGCTGACGAGCGGAGCGCCGGGCGATCCGGCCGCGATCGATCGAGCGATCGGCGACCTCAATCGTCTGCTGCGCGATCGGACCGCGTATCGCGAGAGCGCATTTCTCGGCCTCCGGCTTCCCGATTATGCCCGGGGGCGCGTGCAGGCCGACAACTCCAGAACCAAGCCGGTCGACGTCGCGCGCATGAATCGCCAGCTGCTCGAAGCCGCCTTTCCCGAGTTCGTCGCGGAGCATGTCTGGGAGACGCCGGCGCGGCGGACCGCCGGCATCGCGCTGCTGGTGGGGAACGCCAACCTCGCGCTCCTCGTCTCGACCCTGATCGCGATGATCACGCTCGTTCGCGTGCGGCGGATGGGGCGCGAGCAGCTGGCGCTGTCGGTAGAGAGTGCGCTGATGAGCGGCGGCGTCATCATCCTGATCACGGCGGCCGGAGCGGCGTTCGGCGACATGCTTCAGGCGGCCGAGATCGGGCCGGCGATCAAGGAGCGGTTCGGCGGGATTCAGGGCGCTTCGAGCGGCGTCGCGGCGCTGTTGCTGGGATTCGCGATCGCCGCCGTGCTGAAGGTCGCTCAGGGCTCGAGCACCGTCGCCATGATCGTCGGCTCGGGAATGATGGTGGCGATCGTCGGCAGCTCGCCGCTCGGTTGCCACCCGGTCTATCTGGCGACCTCCATCGGATCGGGATCGCTCTTCGGATCGTGGATGAACGACAGCGGCTTCTGGATCTTCGCCAAGATGGGCGGACTGACCGAAGGAGAGGCGCTGCGCAGCTGGACGCCGGCGCTGATGGTCCTGTCGCTGACCGGCCTGACGATGTCGCTGCTGCTGTCGATCGTGTTGCCGCTGAGCTGACCCGTTCGGACGACGATCGACACGGGCCAGGCCGCGTCGAGTCGAACCGGCGGACGCTGCCGACCGACCCGCTCACTGCACGCCGAGATTTGCCTCGATCGCCCGCGCCTCGCTCGACCACCCCCCCGGCAACGACGATCGCTCGGTCAGCGTGCGGCGTGTCGAACGCATGTCGAAGTCGTCGTCGCGGACGCTCGATTCCGAGTCGTCCGACTTGGTCACGTTCTTCTTCCACCAGGCGCAACCGGTGGTCGAGAAGGCGACCATCGCGGCGATCAGCAGCAGCCGAATCGGGTGCATGTCCGAATCCGTGACGCAGGAGTGAGATTCGATCGCGTTCCGCGAGGGGCGGGGGCCGCCGTCGCGCGGCGGACCTTCGCAGATTCCCGGCGGCGAGTCCAGATCAGCCGTCGCCGCGGTAGACTGTCCGGAGAACGACTCGTTCGAAGGTCGAACGACGTCGGGACCGACCGCCGGCGGACGATGACAGGAACGAACGCGATGGAGATTCCGGTTCCCGAAGGGGTGAACAGCGAGACGTTCGGTTCGCCCGAACCGCTCGATGCGCTGATCATCGCGCCGCATCCGGACGATGCCGAACTCGGTATGGGGGGAGGCATCCTGCGGATGCTTGCCGACGGTTGGCGAGTCGGTGTGCTCGATCTGACGAGCGGCGAACCGACGCCGTTCGGCACGCCCGAGCTGCGCCGCGCCGAGACGGCGGCTGCGACCGAGGTGCTCGGACTGACCTGGCGCCGCAACCTCGGGCTTCCCAACCGCGCGCTCGAAGCGACGCTCGAAGCGCGAGCGGCGCTGGCCGGCGTGATGCGCCTGACCCGCGCCCGACGTCTCTTCGCTCCGTATTGGGTCGATGCGCATCCCGATCATGTCGCCGCGACCGCGCTGATCGAAGCGGCTCGGTTCTGGTCCAAACTCTCCCAAACCGGGTTGCCGGGAGAGCCGTGGCATCCGCCGCGGATCTGGTACTACCACTGCGTTCATCTGAAGCTCGTCCCGCAACCGGCCTTCGTGCTCGACATCTCGGATGAGTGGGAGCGCAAGGCGGCGGCGATCGCCTGTTTCCGGAGTCAGTTCGAGACGGGACGCGACCCGACGCCGCCGACCTTTCTCGATCGACTGCGCGACGAAGCGGCGTTCTGGGGCAAGTCGATCGGGACGCGGTACGGCGAGCCGTATTCCAGTCACGAGCCGCTCGGACTCGGCAGCTTCGGTTCGCTCGTCTGAGTCGCTCGGCGGGGGGCGGTCGACGTGACGAGGCGAGTCGCGGGGAGGCGCGGCCGATCACTCCGTCGTCGCGACCGGCCGGGTATACTGCTCGGTTGCGAACGATGCCGTTGCCGCACGGCACGGCGCTCCTTCCTCTGCCGACATCAGGCGCACCGACATGATCAACGGAAACCCGTTTCGGAATCGCGCGGCGCGACGATGGTCGACGGCGGTGCGACGGCATCTGACCTGCCAGCTCTTGGTCGTTCTTTCGAGCGGCGTGCTGTTCGCTCAGGAGCCGAACGCGTCTCCCGGCGACGCTCCGCCGGCGGTGGTGGCCGAGCCGGAGGATCCGGAGGTCGCGGCGCTGATCGAGCAGTTGGGAGATGCCGAGCCGCAGCGGCGCGAACAGGCGGCTCGCGACCTGATCGATCTCGGCAATCGTGCGTTGCCGTCGCTGCAGCGTCACGCTCGTCATCCCAACTCCGAAGTCCGGTTGCGGATCGTCGAGGTGACTTCCGAGATTCGGCGGAAGGACGTCGATCAGCGTCTGGCGCGACTGGTATCGGGCGAAGTCGATCCGGCCTCGTTGGCGCTCCCCGCATGGCAGCGCTGGGCGGAGCTGGTCGGCGACGATCGCGACTCGCGCGCGTTCTACGCCGAGGTGGCCAAGGGGGAGTGGGGCCTGCTGAAGTTCGCCGACGGCGCTTCGGACGAGGAGATCGCGCGACGCGTCTCGGCGTTGTTCACCAGCTACGGCCAGGGGACGCTCCAGCCGATGTCGCTGGCGACCTACACCGGTTGTCTGTTTCTGACCTGCGACCACGATCAGCTCGACAGCGCGACGATCGTCGGCTTCTCGAACTACTCGCGGATGGAACCGATTCGCGGTTCGATCGCTCAGGGGCGACGAAGCGATCCGCTCAAGCGGATGCTCGATCGGATGATCACCAATATGGACGAGGGGCTCGTGACGATCGGCCTGCAGATGGCGATCGAACACGAGTTGCCCGGCGGCCGAAAACTCTCGCTCGACATGCTTCGCGACGGCGGTCGGAAGTCCGAGCATCTGATCCGGACGGCGCTCTCGGCGCTCGTGCGGTTGGGGAAGAAGGAAGATCTGCCGGCGATCGTGCAGGTCTTCGAGGACCGACGCGTGATCCGCGTCTTTCTGATGAACCAGCAGCAGGAGAGTCAGCTGCGTGACTTCGCGCTGACGACGGCGGCGCTGATCCTCGACGAATCGCTCGACGACTACGGGCTGATCGTCTATCCCCCGGTTCCGAAATCGCAGTGGAGCATGGGAATCAATGTCGGCTTCGCCGACGAAGCGGCTCGCGATGCCGCGTTCGTTCGCTGGACGGAGCGTCATCCGGCCGAGGCGGCGAGCGACACGCCGGAGGGGACGCCTGACGATGACGACGGTTCGCCGCGTTCCGTCAGGTAATGCGATCGATCGGGGACGCCGCCTGTCGTAGTGCGACCGACCCCGGTCGCAACGCGTTTCCGAGTCGAGGCTCGGGGGACCCCTGCGCTTGGCGCTACGGGCTGGGAGACACGGCAAATGCCTCGCGTCGTGCTGACGCCGCGGGACACGGGGACCCCTTGCTGACGCCGCGCGGGAGGCACGGTGGGAGAGCACGCCGGTTGCCTCGCGCCGTGAGGAAGCCGCGGGACACGGGGACCCCTGCGCTTGGCGCTACGGGCTGGGAGGCACGGTGGGAGCACGCCGGTTACCTCGCGTCGTGCTGACGCCGCGGGACACGGGGACCCCTTGCTGACGCCGCGGGCTGGGAGGCACGGTGGGGACCGGCGCGCTGTCGCGCCGGCCGGACGTTCAGATCGCCGCTCTCTTTCGAGTCGCCAGAGGATGTGACGAGAGAGCTCGGTGGTTCTCGAGCCCCACGACTCGCAGTTCGAGCCCGGCGACCCTGAAGTCTTCCTCGAGCTCGTGCAGCTTCTCCATCACCGAGTGGTCGACCAGACGCGTTCCCGAGAGGTCGAGCGTCACGTTGCGGTGCGCCTGGAGTCCGACCTTTTCCAGTCGGCGTCGGAGGATCAGCCAGTTGCTGAAGACGACCGACTTGTCGGCGATCACGAACACCTCCGTCTCGTCGATCGTCTTCGCATTCAGCGACGGCCAGAGGAGCGATCCGATCGGGACGCCGTGGAGCAGATGCAGGGTGATCTCGATGCCGATCCCGATCAGGATGCCGACCAGCAGATCGGTCATCAGGACGGCGATCAGGGTGCCGACGAAGATGATCAGCTGCTCCATGCCGACCTTGTAGACGTGCAGGAACTCCTTGGGCGACGCCAGTCGGAATCCGGTGAAGATCAGCATCGAAGCCAGGGCGGCGCTCGGGATGCGGTGGATCACCATCGGGATCGAGGCGACACAGACCAGCAGGAACACGCCGTGCCAGAAGTCCGCGAATCGAGTGCGAGCTCCGTTGTCGATATTCGCTCGACTCCGCACGATCTCCGAGATCATCGGCAGTCCGCCCAGGCACGCCGCGGCGGTGTTGGCCGCTCCGACCGCCAGCACGTCGCGGTTCAGGTCGGTCTTCCGCTTCCAGGGATCGAGCGTGTCGACCGCCTTGGCGCTGAGCAGCGATTCGAGCGTCCCGATCACGGCGAACATCCCGATCCAGTACCAACCGGCCCGCGTCGAGATCGCGTCGAACGAGGGAAACGTGATCGCCGAGAAGATGCCCAGCGGCTGCGGATCGAGCGCGACGAGGCTCTTTTCGGTGACCGAGAACGTCTGGCCTCCGAACACGTAGTCGTGCGGCTTGTCGAGCCCCAACAGCAGTGACGCCGGGATGGCGAAGACCAGCACGATCAGCTGCGGCGGCACTCGCTTCAGCAACGCGAATCGCTTCGCGAGCGGGGCGTGCAGGAACATGATCAGCAGACTGACGACGCCGATGACGGCGATCATCGGGTTGAGTCCGAGCAGGACCTGCGGGAGCCGTTCGATCAGCTCGATCGGCTCCCCCTTGTTGTTG